>NC_008347.1:600000-900000 GCF_000014745.1 Maricaulis maris MCS10
CGCTCGCCATCGCTGCGCCTTCGGAGGCCGAGGAGGCCGCCGACGAGCGTGACCGGCTGGTCGAGATGCGCGGCGACCAGCGCGGCGGCTTTGTGCTGGCCCTGTTCGCCCTTGCGGCGATGGCTTCGGCGATGACCGCCCAGCCCTATTATCTGATCGCCAACCTGGTCCTGGCCGGCCTTGTCGCCAGCGAGCTGGTCAAGGGCGTCAGCAAGTTGATCGGCTATCGGAGGGGTGTGTGATGCCCGGCTTTCTGGAGAAAATGAATCGCTCTGCCGCCATCGGCACCATCCTGGCCCTGGGCTGGTACCTGATCCGTGTCGTGCCGCAGGTCGCCAGCCAACCACTGGACGAGGTGTCGTGGAAGGCCGAGATGGCGATCGCCGTGGTGATCTTCGTGGTGACCCTGATTGCCGACAGCATCCGGGCCGCCATCGCCAGCCATGGCCAGCTCGACGAGGTGGATGTGGTGGATGATGAGCGCGATCACGCCGCCGAGCGGCGGGGCGATGCCTGGGGCGGTCATGCCATGCATGCCGCGGCCTTCATCGCCCTGATGCTGCTGGTTTTCGAATTCGATCCGTTCTGGGCTGCCAACGTCCTGTTTGTCGGCGCCATGCTGGCCGGACTGACCAGCATTCTGGTGAAATTCCTGACCTATCGGGGGAGCGTGTAGCCATGGCCAAGCCCACGCCCATCACCAATGAAATCCGCACCCTGCGCTTTCATGCCGGCGAGATGACCCAAGCCGATCTGGCCCGGCAGGTTGGCGTCACGCGTCAGACCATCATCGCCATCGAGCAGGGCAAGTACTCACCCTCACTGGAGGTCGCCTTCAAGATCGCGCGTGTATTCAAGGTCGGTCTGGACGCCGTGTTCCAGTATCCGCCCGAATGAGTGCCATCCAGTTGCGCCAGACGAACAGACGCTGCATTTGAAACCGATAAGGGCTGGATTTTCGCTCGAATAGAAGCATTTCTCTAACCCATTGCAGCGAGGTTGGCTGGAAATGGTTTGGGGCCTGTTCAATTTGACCGACACGTTTCGTCGCGCCGTCGCCGTCAGCATGTGTTTGGCGGCGACTGCCATTTCGCCAGCCCGGGGGCAGGCCGAACCTACGGAAGCGGGCATAGCCGTCTATCGGCCTGAAGCCTTCGCCGAATTCCTCCCCAGAAATGCGCTCGACATGGTCTATCGCTTGCCGGGCTTCAGCCTGAATGGTGGCGACAATGTCCGAGGCCTGTCGGGGGCTGCAGGCAATGTCCTGATCAATGGTCGCCGTCCGCCGCGGGGTAGTGGCTCTTTGCAATCCCGCATCAGCGCAATCCGGGTCGAAGACGTCATCCGCCTGGAGCTGATCGAAGCCGGCGCCCGTGATGTCGAAATGCAGGGCTATCCCTTGCTGCTCGACATCGTCACGGCGCAGACAAGCGCTGCCCGTGTGGACGGGCGTATCGAGATAGAGCCGCGCGAGGATGGCGGTGAGGAGTATCAAGGCGAGCTCGCGGTATCGATCAGTGGTGGCCGGTCCGAGCTTGAGGCGCGCGTGGACCTGTATGACGAGACCAGGACCGATTATGGCTCGGTGCGGACGTCGACTGCCGATGAGCCGGGTGCCCGGGTCTCGTCGGACGAGCTGGAAAGCCAGACCCGCCGCGACTGGCTGGCTGTGGCCCGCTTTCACGCCAATCCGCGGAATGACTTTGCCTTCTCCCTGTCCACGGAACGGCGCGACAATACCTCCACGCCGGTGCTCGACTCCCAGGCGCCCACCGGCACGGTCGAGACGGGCGCCTCGGAGTCCATTGCCCGGTTCGGATCGGCGCGCTGGCGGCATGACCTGACGGACACGGTCGAGCTGATCGGCCTTGTCACCCGGCGCCAGGGTGAGGCTGTGGCCAGCGACAGCTTTTTGTCCTCCGGTGTGACCAGCCAGTCCGACTCGACACGAGAAACCGAGGAAACAGCAGTCCGAGCCGATGTCCGCTGGCGGCCAAGCCGGTCGCTGACCCTGGAGACGGGTGTCACCTGGGCGGCCAACATGCTCGAGGGCCGCTCATCGGCCTATATTGACGGGGTCGAGCAGGATATCGACGGCGATGACGCACAGGTCGAAGAAACACGGTCAGCCTTGCTGGCCTCGGCGACCTGGATTCCCACGTCCCGGGTATCGACGACCATCGGGACCCGCTTCGAGCAATTCTCCCTCGACACATCCAACCAGGGCGGCGCCTCGCTGAGCCTGACGGATATCGCGCCGCGCGCGGATATCAACTGGTCGCTGTCGGAGGGCTGGACCCTGCGGCTCAGTTCCGAGCGCAATGTCGGTCAGCTCAATCTTGACCAGTTTCTGGCCTCCACGGATCTCAACAACTCGCTCAACACCGCCGGCGCGGCGACGCTGGAACCGCAGCGTGACTGGACCCATGCCGTCACACTGGAGCACCGCTCCGGCGAGCGCGACCTGCTGCGCCTGGAAGCCGCGACGCAGGAGATTGAAAACCCGATTTCCAGCGTTCTTGATGGCCAAGGCAGCCTCCGTCCGGCCAATGTCGGACCGGAAACCATTCAATGGGTCAATGCGCAGTTCGAGCTCGAGCTGGACCGTTATGGCCTTGACGGGTTGAGTGTCGAGGGCAGCGCCAATCGTCGCTGGTCGGATCGGGTTGACCAGCTCCAGGGCTTTGCCCGAACCACGTCCGGACATCGCGACTACAACATCAAGCTGGTCATTCGAAAGGAATGGTCGGAGGGTCGCTATATGGCGTCTTTCGAGGTCGAGGACCGGGCCCCGGCGATGCACTACTGGCTGACCGAAATCCGTGAGGAAAACAACGGTATACGGCTTCGTTTCGAGAGCGAGTGGCGGCCTGGCCCGGAATGGCGGTCAGGCTTCTTCATGCGCTGGAACGGTGACCGGCGGGACACGATCCAGGTTTTTGACGGGGTTCGCGAGCCGGGCGCCGATCCGGTCCTCATCAACACGATCGACCGGTCAGAGGGTGTCTTTGCGTCGGTCTGGTCGGAGTGGGAAGTGCGCCGCGCCGGCTTCCTGCGCCTGTCGCTACGGTCGGGCCGCGACGAATCCGGTGTCAGCCGGGTCGACTCCCCGGCGGGCGCCTTTCTCGACCAGATTGCCAGCCAGTCCGACAATGTGCCCTCAGTGAATGTCCGCCTGCGTTTCCAGCGCTAGCGCCGGCTGACCCGCATCGGCATTGCGGTGTCGGGCTGCAATGTGATGCGCATGACCGGCACCGGCTCGCGATCGCCGCAAAAGTCGAGACGTAGCCGACTGGCCAGACAGGCCATGACGATCACCATCTCCATCATCGCGAAGCGGGCCCCGATGCACACACGCGGACCAAGGCCGAAGGGCAGATAGGCGTCGCGCGGGATGGCACTGGCGGCTTCGCCCAGGAAGCGGTCGGGGCGAAATTCATCAGCGTGTTCCCAGATGTCGCGCTGGCGGTGCAGCAGCCAGGTTGAAACCAGCACATCGGAGCCGGCCGGTACCGGCAATCCCGCGACCAGGTCCCAGGCTTTCGATGTCCGTGCGAGGATCGGGGCGGAAGGGTAGAGGCGCAGGCTTTCCTTCAGGACGGCCTCGGTGAAGGGAAGCAGGGACGACCAGTTCGCCGGATCGGTCCCGGTCAGGTCCGCACCGTCAACCTCGGCCTCCAGCCGGGTGCGGGCTTCTTCGTCGCGCGACAGCAGGTAGAGCGTCCAGGCGAGGGTTCGGGCGGTGGTCTCATGGCCGGCGGCCAGGAAAGTCAGCAGATTGTCGATGACTGCCGTGTCGTCGAGCCCAGCCCCGAGCAGAAGGTCGAGAAAGTCGGGTGTGCGTCCCGCTTCCTTGGCCGACGGCGCCGCGCGACGGGCGCTGGCCACGGTGCCGACCTGCTCGCGCAGGTCCTTTATGACCCGCCGCGACTTGCCCTGACCGATACGCGGTATCCAGCCGGGCAGGTGGATCAGGTCGAAAGGATGGGGGATGCCGGATATTTCCAGCAGATCACAGATGCCGCGTGTGAAACGCGCCTTGTCGAGGGCCTCGTCGCCGGAGAACAGGGTCTCGATCAACACATCCAGGGTCAGCTCGACCATCAGGTCGGAGGCGTCGACGGTCTGGCCATCGCGTTCGGCCAGCGCCGACAGCGTCGCGTCGCAGACGGTCCGGATCTGCGGCGCAAAACCGTTGACCCGCCGCGGCGTGAAGACGGGCGAGACGGCCTTGCGGGCGGTCTTCCAGACATCGCCTTCAGCGGTCAGCAATCCGTCGCGCAGAAACGGCTTCAGCACCGCCTGACGCACCGGGTTCATGCCGTAATTGGCGGCATTGGTCACGAAGCAGTGGTGGATGCCGGCCGGATCATTCAGCAAGAGACTGGACCGACCCAGAAACTGGAAGGGCGCCATGCGGATCGAGAAATGTTGTTCGCCCCAGACCTCCAGCGGATTGCGCTGCATGGCGCGGAAATAGGTCCAGTAATCCGAGAGTTCCAGCTTCCCGACGCCGCTGTATTGGGCACAGGGTGGTTTGGGCGGCGTGAAGGCGACGGTCATGGAAACATCCTTTGGCAAGCCAAGCCTAGCGTGTTCGTGCCCTTCCGCCAGCGCGCGAAAAGTCGCGCTTTGCAGTTTGCGTGATTGCGAAGCTGAATTAGGGTCGATCCATGATCCGAGCCACATTGTTTCTCCTCTTGCTGGCCGCCGCGCCGGCAAACGCCGACCGGGCAGCCGCCGAAGCTGCCTATGAGCAGGGCGCCTGGGAATTGGCTGCCTATGAGGCGCAAAGGCTCGAGACGGCCGATGGTTATGCCTTTGCCGCCGGCGCGCTGCTGGCGCGGCTGATGGTCGAGGATGTCGGCGAAGACCGGGAAGCGCTGGCCGAGCGGGCGGTTGACCTTGCCGAATACGCCCTGCGCCTGGACGAGGATCATGTGGAAGCGCGCCTTCGCCTCGCCGGGGCTTTGGGGTTTCGAGGCCGCTATATGGGCGGCTGGCGCGCTTATCTGACCCGCTTGCCGCAACGAGGCCGCAACCTGTTGGAAGAGGTCGTTGCCCGTCAGCCGGACAATGCCTGGGCGCTTGGCATGCTCGGCGCCTGGCATCTGGAAGTGGCGCGGCGCGGCGGATCACGGGGGCTGCGCGCCCTGGATGCTTCGGTCGAGGCCGGGATGGGATACTATTCGCAAGCCATCGCGCTGGATCCGCAAAGCCCTGCCCCGCGCTATTTTCTGGCCCTCGGGCTGGCTGCGCTCGACGAGCCCGCCTACCAGACCCGGATCCGCGATCTGGTCGGCTCCGCCCGGGCCTTGCCGCCACGCGATGCCTTCGAAACGGCCATATTGGGTGAGCTGGATGAGTTTGCAGCCCGCCTCGATGACCGCCGCGCTGCCAGCGCCTGGGCCGACGCCCGCTTGCAGCGCTAGGGCCTACTGACTGACCCAGACGATCCGGGCCAGCCAGGCGACCTGGGTCAGCGGCAGGGTCAGGGCAGGTTGCAAGGGGTCGAGCGGAGCAAGCCGAAGCGCCTGGACGGTCTTTTCACTCAACGTCCAGGCCGACCGGCTGCCATCGCGCCGCTGCACGACCACACGGTCTCCCACACGTGTCGGCGCTTCATGTGACACGACCAGCCGGTCACCGGGCCGGTAGACCGGCAGCATGTGGGTATCCTGAACGGTCAGCGCGAAGGCTTCTCCCGGTGCCAGGCCGGGGAAAGGAATGGCGTCCCAGTCCGGGCCGGCCGGGTAGCCGGTCGCGTCGAACGGATCCTGTTCTTCTCCGTCTGCCAGTGCCCGAGAGGGCAGAGCGCCCGTGCGCGGCTGACCTGAGATCAGACCGGCAAAATCATCGAAATCGAGATGGGCGGCAGCCAGCGCCTTGGCGATGCTTTCCGTCGATGGCCAGCGCGGCTTGGTGCCATCCGCCGAGATCCGTTTGGAGGGGTTGAAAGTGGTCGAGTCGAGCCCCGCGCGCCGGGCCAGACCGGACGGGCTGGTCTGCGCGTGCCGGGCCAGGCGGTCGATCCCGCGCCAGATGTCGTCATGGGTCAGCATCGGTCTGAAACGGTATAGGAAAACTATCCCATGCGCGAGTCGCCCTTGCCCGAATCCGCGGTGGGATTGTGGCCGTAGTCATGGCGGAAAAACAAGCAAGCCCAAGGCATCAGCGATGTCGAGCGCCGCGACAACATCCTGCGTGGTGCCGAGGGCAAGCGCCTGACCTATCGGCGGACTGCTCAACCCCACGGTGCCGCCGCTTGAGGGGCAGCGCTTCTTAAACTGGCGAAGGCACTGATTCACCGCCGAAAACGTTCATGTTGCGTTCCGCGAAGAATCCGGTCGAAATAGATACGCCCGCACGGCTGATTCCCGTGCGGGCGTGTATGCAACCGCCGGAGAGCGGTAGTCGTGATCACGGAACGTGTATGAGTCAAATCCCGAGTCGCGTCAACCGATCTCCGGCATGGTCACGGAGATAGAAAATGACCAATCCTCCCCCCTACCGTCTCACCTTCGCAGACGCCATCGAAGTATGGCTGATGCACTGGGACAAAAACCACCAACACAACATTGCGGCGCACTTCGGTGTGAACTCTGGACGCATCAATGATGTGGTCAAGGAACGCATTCACATTGGGTCGCGCGAAGCGGCGCTGATGAAAAAGTCGGCTTAGTCTGACTTGGGGGCCGGGCGCTTGTCGCCCGGCTTCTGATCATGCGGCTGCGGCGGCGTCTCTAGCATCCGCTTAAGCGCCGCGTCCCTGAATCGGGTGGCTTCTTTAGCTTCCCTGTCATCGCTTGAGGGCATCATGACACCAAATTTCCCAGATTGCGATCTTGACTTAATCCCGACTGAAATAGACGACAACACACTAGCTGCTATCGGCCGATTAGTTATCGGATTTGCAGACATTGAAGATGCCATCACACTCTTCATTATGAAACTTATGAAGCTCAATGAGTCCCATGCCCACGTCCTCATTGGCCCAGTTGGTATATCTAAACGGATCCAGATCGCAACTAGCTTAGCGCTTCTGACAGACCCAGAGGCCCACAAATTTCTCAAAAGCACATTCCAAGGCAATAACTGGAATACAGCAAAAAAGATGCGTGATTGCGCCGCTCACGGGCTGGTGGTTGGCCAAAATAAACCGGGATTCGTGACGTTCCGAATGACCAATTTAGTGGATTCAGATGAGAACCAAGCCATGTTCTCCGCGCACTCATACCCAATGAAACAATTTTCAACGGTTGCGGCTGACGTCTCTAATTTTGTCCCGAGCCTGCGAGAACACCTCGGCGTAGCAACGCTGCATTCAAAGCGTCTTCAAGGCTCTCTTGTGCCGCGCCAAAAGGGTCGCCGCAAAGCATCGCCGGACCCAAGGTCCCCCAAGCCGCCTCGATCATCTCCGGCGTGATATCAATCTCTGTTATAGTGTCTTTTTCGGGAATCATCGGCTGTTCAGTCATCTAAACAATCCCCAAAACTATCCCATGCGCGAGTCGCCCTTGCCCGAATCCGCGGTGGGGGTTAGGCCCTCCTCATGACGACAAAAACAGCCTTTCGCCTCGCCACGCCCGACCGCTGGTCGGAAGTGATGGCCGCAGGGTCTTTCGCCGGTGACCCGCATGATGTGGCTGACGGTTTCATCCACCTGTCCGCCGCCGACCAGGTAGAGGGCACGCTCGTCAAACACTATAATGATCATGAGCGCCTGTTGCTGGTCGAGATTGATCTGTCGGCCCTGGGCGAAACGGTGGTCTGGGAAAAATCGCGCGGTGGCGCATTATTCCCGCATGTCTATGGCGAGATACCGGTCAGCGCCGTCCGCGGCATGCGCCATGTCCGCCGCAATGAGGAGGGCGACTGGATCCTCCCCGCAGACCTGGAGAGCCGCTCATGATCCACGACCTGGCGACCCGGATGCTGCATGGCCTCGACCCGGAAACCGCGCACCGTGTCGGCATTCTCGGTCTGAAGGCCGGGCTGGGGCCACGCCAGTTCCGACCGGACCCCGCCATCCTGCGGACCCGACTCGTCGGCCTAGATCTGCCGAATCCGGTCGGCCTTGCGGCCGGTTTCGACAAGAATGCCGAGGCGCCGGATGCCCTCCTTGCAGCGGGTTTCGGCTTCGTCGAATGCGGCGCCGTGACCCCGCTTGCCCAGGATGGCAAGCCGCGACCGCGGATATTCCGGCTCGACGCGGACCGGGCGGTCATCAATCGCATGGGCTTTCCCAATCAGGGATTGGCGCTGTTTCATCAGCGACTGGTGCGTCGCTCGGCGCGGCTCGGCGTGGTCGGCGTCAATCTGGGCGCCAATCTCGAGAGTGAGGACCGGATCGCTGACTATGTCGCCTGTCTCGACGCGCTCAAGGACCTGGCCCAGTTCTTCACGGTCAATGTGTCTTCTCCGAACACGCCCGGCCTGCGCACGCTGCAATCATCAGGCGCGCTCGATGATCTGCTGGCCGCCGTTGCCGCGGTCGGTGCCAAGGCGCCGGTCTTCCTGAAGATTGCGCCGGATATCGAAGATGCCGAGGCCGATGTCATGGTCGCCGCGATCACGCGTCACAAGCTCGACGGCATCATCATTTCCAACACCACCATCACCCGCCCGGAAACCCTCGTCAGTGCGAATATGGGTGAGGGGGGCGGCCTGTCCGGTCCGCCAGTCTTTGCCCGCTCGACCGAACTCGTGCGCGCTTTCCGCAAGGCCGCGGGACCGGACATGGCAATCATCGGTGTCGGCGGCGTGTCCTGTGCCGAAACCGCCTATGCCAAGATCCGGGCCGGTGCCAATGCGATCCAGCTCTATACCGCGATGATTTATGAGGGGCCGGGCCTGATCCAGCGGATCAAGCGCGGACTGGTGGAACGGCTTCAGGTCGACGGGTTCGCATCGGTTGCCGACGCTGTCGGCGCCGAGTGAATGCGGCGCTCGAGGCCCGGATAGGCACCGAGCAGGGCTCCGGCCCGCGCCAGATAGAACACAATGAAGGCGGCCCAGACCCCGTGATTGCCGTAGAGCGGGGCCAGCACGGCATCGGCGGCCAGATAGATGGCCACGGCGACCAGTCCGGCATTGCGCAGCACCCGGCCGCTGGTTGTTCCGATGAAAACCCCATCCATCAGCCAGGCCGGAGCGCCCAGCAGCGGCACCGCGGCGCACCAGGGCAGGAAGGTGATGGCCGCTGCCCGTGCTTCGGGATCCTCGATAAGGGCGGTCAGGGCGGCATCGCCCAACCACCAGGTCGCGAGGGCGAACACCGCGCCGGACAGGATCATCGGTTCGGCGGTCAGCTGCACACAGCGGCGCAGATCACGCACCGAGCGGCGCCCGAAAGCGCGCCCGGCTTCGGTCTCGGCGATGAAGGCGAAGGCGTCGAGCACGAAGGCCCAAACCGAGATCACCTGCAGCAGGACGTGGTTTCCGGCCAGGGCGGCGGTGCCCTGGCGGGCGCCGGCATTGGCGAACCAGGTAAAGCCGATCACCAGCGTCCAGGTGCGGATCATCAGGTTCACATTGACCTGGAATAATTCGCGGATCGCCGCACCGTCGAGCAGGCGGGCCCGGTCGAGCACGCCGTGTGCCCAGCCTTTCTGGTGTTTCAGCGTGATCAGAAGGAAGCCGCCTCCGACCAGCAGGGCCAGCCATTCGGCGATTGCCGTCGCCGCGCCGACACCGCCGGGGCCGAAGCCCAGCCCCAGCACGAACCACAGATCGAGTCCGATATTGACCAGGCTGAAGGCGACGTAGATGGCCAGAGTTGCCGCATTGCGGCCCAGCCCGATCAGCCAGCCGGACAGGGCAAAGCCGGCAAGGGCTGCCGGCGCGCCCCAGGCGCGGGCGAGCAGATAGTCCGCCCCCTTGCTCTCGACGCGCAACTCGCCCTGCAGGATGGCGAAGCCGGCCAGGGCAATCAGGTCACGCAGCAGGAAGACCAGCAGGCCAAGGGCGGCGGCGATGGCCAGGGCTCGCAGCAGGATGCGCTGGGTCTCGGCCCGGTCACCGGCGCCGTCGGCCTGGGCTGTCAGCCCGGTTGTGCCCATGCGCAGGAAGTAGAAGCTCCAGTAGAAGACCGAGAACAGGGCGCTGCCGAGGGCAACCCCGCCCAGGTCTGCCTTGTCGCCGGACAGGCCGAGCACAAAGGTGTCGGCCACACCGGCGAGCGGGACGGCGGCATTGGCGAAGACGAGGGGCCAGGCGCGTTTGAGAACATCGAGCCGGGTCAGGGGCGAAGCAGACATGCCTCGCACCTAGCCCGGCCCGATGAGGCAGGCAATAGACGTCGCGGTCAGGGCTGTTCGGCGGGCGCCGTTTCAGCCGCAGCGAGGACCGTAGCGCGTCGGTCAGCGAGTTGGGACATGGCGCGTTCGGTGGTGTCGCGGATGCAGGACCGCATGGTCACCGGGCGCAACAGGTCCCCCAGCAGGGCTTCACGGCAGACATCGCGGGCAGCCTGTTCGATCCGGACACGCAGGGTGTCCAGTCCGGCCGGGTCAATAAGATCGGTAGGGTCGAAGGCGATCTCGATTTGCGATGCCGGTTTGGTCTGCGCCTGGCTGGGCGGGGCAAGGACGAGAAGGGCGGTGCCGAGCACCAGGATTGCGAGGGCGTTCAAGAGGAAACGATTCAAGGGGCTCTCCAGAGTTGGGCCATTATCATGCGTTTGTGCATGATCAGGTTCTTCAACTTGGGAAGGCTTGGAGTGGAATCCAGTGGTAAGTGAATGATGCTTTTTTCTAGCTACCATTCAAAAATGAATGGTCAGCGCCTGTCGGTCGCGCAAACTCCGTCCCGACAGTTTCGGCGAGGCCGATACGGGGCCAGCCACAGATAGATCCGGTTAAGCGGAATACGGATCGGAGCCGGCCGGGTCAGGGCTGCCAGCCAGCGCCAGTGTCGGCCGGGCATGCGTTCCCAGATGGCAATGAAGGCAAGCCATCCATCGACGATTGCTCCGTCGGGCAGGCGGACATGCAGGCTGGCCAGGGCCGAGTCCCGGTCGATGTCGTCCGGGATCTCGCCATTACAGTCATGCAGCTGGATGAGCGCAGGCGCGGCTTGGGCGTAGTGCGCCATTTCGTGGACGCAGATCGGGCAGAGCCCGTCGAAATAGGCCGTGACAGCATTGTCGTGGGTCATGGCCTTAAATTGATGTGCCTGCGGCCGCGGGACAATCGGTCATAGCGCCGCAGGTGGTCGTTCCAGCCCCTGAACGACCAGTGCAGGCAGCATGAGGGCCCTTCAGGGGGCCGTGATGACGACAGCGACGGAGCGGCTGTTGGCCTGGGCATACTGGCGGTCAAGCTGACCCATGGCATCGGCGAAGGCTTCATTGAAACAGGCCCGGCGAACACGCTGGGCATCGAGACCGCGCAGGCCATGGGGACGGCAGACCCGGTTGGTGGCCCGGCGGATGCGGGCTTCGATCGACTCCCAGCCAGCATCATTTTGCAATTCGCCGGTGCGGACGTGGACGACCTCGGTCGGCGCATCGGCATCGGTGGCGGGTGGGGTGAGTGTGAGGCTCGCGGCCAGCGCGGCGAGTACGGAAATGGACATGGGGCAGTCTCCTCTGGCGTGGCCGGTCACCCCTCTGTGACCCGTCACCACAAGCCAAAGACTGCCCGCCGCCGGCTCTCCGAGAGCTGACCGGCGATGTAAACCTTTGAGAGAAATCGGTCAGAAACTGTCGCGCTTGTAAGGCCGGGGTAAGTGCGAGTCAGGCTTGCGCGCCGAAAGGCGGTATTTGCGGGACGAAAGACCAGGCAGTGCCCTCACGCCGTTCCGGCATCGCCCTTGTCCGGGGTGATCAGGAAATGTCCGTGCAACGTTGCAACGGGGGCATCGATCCGGTTCTGCCAGGCCTCGACGCGGACATTCGCCACCCGCCGGCCCGACCGAGCGACGACGGCGCGGGCATAGACATCCTGGGCGCGTGCCGGCCGCAGATAGTCGATGGCGACATCGATCGGCTTGGGCAGTCTTTGCAGCGGCTGGCTGGCGAGCAGCGAGGCCGAGGCGACAATCTCGAGGAAGGCACCGACCGCGCCGCCGTGCAGCGCCGGGATCAGCGGATTGCCGACAAGATGGTCGGCGAAAGGCAGCACGCCGGTCAGCTCATTGCCCTTGCGTTCCAGACGGACTCCGAAGCGGGCGACATAGGGGGCCGACATCAAGGTGTCGATCAGGGCCTGGCTCATGACATGCGCCCTTCGGTATAGAGGCGCCTGGCCTTTTCCTGGGCGGCCTTTGAGGCCTTGGTGATCATGAAGGCGGCCTGGGCAATTGCGACCGGGTCATCAATGTCACCATCATGGGCGGTGGCGCGCACGAAGGCGACCAGCCCGTGCGATTTCAGACAACTGGCCTCGGCCGTCACGTCCAGGCCGGGCTTGGCCGGGCGCAGGCAATCGATCCGCAAGTCCAGCGTGGCCGGCGTGTCGTGGGCGCCAAAGCCTGCGAAGGCGGCCATGCCGCAGGCATGGTCGAGCAGCGCCGTCACGACACCGCCATGCAGTGTGCCTGCGTCCGGATCGCCGATCAGGCTCTCGTCATAGCGCGCGCCCATGACCGCGTGGCCAGGCGTCAGCGAAATCAGCGACAGGCCCAGCGCAACAGCGTGCGGCGAGCCGTCCACAATCAGCGGAGCAATGGAATCAAGGCGGGACTGGATGTCGTCGGTCATGGTGTTCCCGGTCAGGCTGTCCAGCCTTGATAGGGCAGGTAGGCCGCTGCAGGAAGCGCGGTCAGCGGCGACCCATTCGCTTGGCGACCACTTGTTCCAGTCCGGTGACGACCGGTTCGCGCAGCGAATGGCCCTCTTCTGCCATGCGCAGAAGTTGAGCCAGGGCGGCGCGGTGCATCTCGACCACTTCGGCTTCGGCGGCCGAGTATTCGGTCACCGCGGTGATGAAGCGTTGCAGCGATCGTCCCACCCGGATCGCCAGGCTGTCGCCTGTGAGCTGGGTTTCGTGGGCGAGGGCGACGGCGGCGGCCCGGGCCGCGGACATCGGTGTGGTCAGGCCATCGGCGACATCAGCCATGCGCTTGTGGGCCGGCCCTTCGGCCCGGCGTGCACGGCGGCGTCTGTCAGGCCCGTTGAAGCGTGAGGCGCTGATGAAGTCGCGGGGCTGATCGTCCAGTGACCGCAAGCGGTTCTGCAAGGTCACCGGCGCAATCGGCGTGATCAGGAATTCGGAGACACCGACATCGCGCGCATTCTCGATCTCGCGGCGCGAGCGGGGTTGCGAAATCAGGACGATGGGCGTGTCGCGAAACGGCGCGCCCTCGCTTTCCCGGATTGTCCGGACCAGTTTCAGTCGGTCTTCTTCCGCGCTGGTATCCGCGTGCCAGTCGGCGATGATGACACTGGGTGTCCGTTCAGCGATCTGAGTAAGCGCCGTGTCGCCACGACTGGCGACCGTCACTTGATTGGCACCGGCATCGCGCAACAGCCCGAGCAGCATGTTGCGCAGGAAACTGTTGGATTCGAGTAGCATCGGCGCATTGCCACAGCCGTCCAGTTCCCGGGATCGGATGCGGTTCGCCGTCATGGACAGGGTGTGTGCGCTCGCGGTCATGCGGCAGCTCTACCAAGCCTTCCTTGCCATCCGGCAAAGGAAGGTGGTTAACAAAGTCCGACCGGGTGTTGTGGTCAGCGGCGGCGCAGGGCGCCCAGAACGCGGAACACGATCCAGATCGGGATGACCAGGACTGCACCGAGCAGGAAGTACTCGATCGCCCAGCCAACCGAATGGGTCAGGAAGTCGATGAAACGACCCCAGGATTCGGCAATCGTGCCGAAAAAATCGACCCAGAGGCGTCGCGGATTGACGTGAAACGCCGCCAGGATGAAGCCGGCGATGACGCAGAGCACCACGACCCGGATGATGTCGGTCGAACCGACCCGGATCAGCCGCTGGACAAAAGTCCGGTCATCGGCCGGTTGCCCGCTTGTTGTGTCACGATCTGTCATGGCGTCAGCTTACCCCAAATTGCGGCGCAATCGGGGCCGAAGCCCCGATTGCCATCCGGCTCAGGCCTTGCGGGCGATATTGACCCGGTGCGGGTAGGGAATGGAGATGCCATTGGCATCGAAGGCTTCCTTGACGTTCTTCATCGCGTCGAAGTGAACGCCCCAATAGTCACCGGAATTGCACCAGGCGCGGGTCACGATATCCACCGAGGATTCGCCGTGCGCGGAGACTGCGGTGAAAATGGCCGGCTCGCTGTGAACCCGCTCGTCGGCGCCGATCGTGTCCTGGATCACCTGCATCGCCTTGCCGATATCGTCGCTGTAATCGATCGAGAAGGTCAGGTCGACGCGACGGGTCGGATTGGCGGAATAGTTGGTGATCGTGTCACCCCAGGATTTGGAATTGGGAATGATGATCTTCTTGTTGTCGCCGGTCGCCAGCACGGTGGTGAAGAGGGTGATCTCCTTGACCACGCCGGCCGTTCCGGCCACTTCCACGAACTCGCCAAGGCGGTAGGGGCGGAACAGGATCAGCATCACGCCTGCGGCCAGGTTGGACAGCGTGCCCTGCAGGGCCAGGCCGATCGCCAGCGAGGCGGCACCGAGTGTGGCGACAAAGCTGGTCGTGGGAATGCCGAAAGTGCCCATCATCGCGATCACGACCATCGCCATGATGCCGTAATAGGCCAGCGAGCCGAAGAAGCCGCCGAGCGTGTCGTCCATCGTTGCGCTCTTGTGCACGGCAGTGCGGATGGCCTTGCGCACAGAGCCGGCGATGAAGAGGCCGATGATGAGAATAATGGCGGCAAGCACGACATTCGTACTGGCGGCGATTCCCATCTCGACCATTGTGGCGAGCGTTTCAGGATTCATGAGGTCTTCGGGATTCATGGCGTTCCCCTTTCAGGCGTTTGGTTCTGAACCGCTCCCTAACCCCTTCTGCGTGTCAAGGGAAGGCGCTTTCGGTCAGTCTTCGTGCGCGACGGTATCATTGGGTTGGGCCGCCCGAACGATATCGATCTTCTGCCAGATCTTGGCCGACATGTTCGAGGTCAGGGATTCGATGTCATTGACGGCAGCAATCACTACCGGATCGCGGGAGCTTTGCGCGTACAGCGCGGCGACCTTGCCAGCCAGGCTGAGGGTTTCGGCGCAATAGTCCAGATACCGGCCCAGTTCGAACTCGGTCATCGACCGGACCGGCGAGGCGTTTGTACTCGGCCCCAATCGCAGCAGGGCGGTCGGGTCCTTGGTCAGCTGGTGCATGTCGATGACGTGCGCGATCGAACGCAATTCATGCAGGTCATCGAGGGCGAGCGATCGCTTGAGCCTTTCCTCGACCCGGGTCAGCGTGAAGATCGCGACAGCCGTCAGGATGACGATGTTGAGCCCCGCTTCGACACCCTCAAAAACGGTAAAGACATCGGCTGTGGCACTCGTCGCCTGGGCCCAGTTGAAGACGCGTTCGCCGACATAGATCAGGCCGAGCAATGCCAGGCCGACCGCGAGAAAAATACCGCTGCGCAAGAGCAGATAGGGCCGGGAGAGCCGCTGGCTGCGGCGACGGTCGCGCTTGGCCAGACCCGTCAGCTCGTCGATGACATTGTTCAGGCTGGCGGCTGGAAAGCGGTCACGGGCCCGCTGGGCCAGACGTTCCAGCGTGGCAACGATATGATCGGAACTGAGTTGACTGAACGGCACGCGCTTCCCCCACTGGCACCCGGCCCATACGGGCCAATGCCGGTTTTAACGCGCCCGGCGCGGGTCGTCACGCCCGCTCAGGATGCGGCCGCTATGGCGGCTGTGGACCCGGCAGCGACCGCGATGATGGCGGCCTGGGCTGCCAGGATGGCGGCAAGGTCGCGCGCCGCGGCGTGGGGCTCGGTCGAGCCGGTCTGCGCCTGGGTCAGGCGCATGGCCAGCCGCGCCGAAACCTGCCCGGACGGGCGCGGACGTAGCGCGCGCACGGCTTCGAAGCTGGAGACCAGCATGTCTGCGGTTTCGCGGCCGCGGCCGCGAGAGGCGAGCACGGCCAGGCCGGTCTTGCCGACACCGGAACGCAGAACAGGACGTCCGCGCACTGCCGTGTTCAGACTGGTCCAGGCTGCGGCGAGTTCGCCGCCATTGATCGGTCCGAGGCAGATTTCCTGGGCGGCGCGTTCAACATGGTGGCCGGGTATGCCGGCTGATCGCAGCGCCAAGCGGGACTGGTCCAGCTTGCGTCGGGCGTCTTCCGGGGTCTCACCGGTTGCCGCGAACGTGGCGGCCAGCACGTCCTCGCGGGCCGGCACCCGGTTCCACCAGGGCAGGGTTATCTCGTCGAGAATGTCGAAAAAATTGTCGACCTGCGAGGTATCGCCACCGGCGACCACCAGGGCCAGGGCGGCGCAGGATCCGCCATGGCTGAGCGTGCGGGACCCGCGTTCCTGGCGCCGGGTGTTGAGCGCGTTCCGAACGGTGAAGAAATTCCCGGCCGTTCGGTCGGACGCGGCCAGTGCGGCGGAAAAGACCAGGCGCATGGCCCGGCCGGGTGAGCGCCAGGTGCCAAGGCCTTCATTCATGCGGTCACGGATGTGCAGGCTGCGATCGACCAGCTGCTCCGGGGATTCCTCGCCGGAAATGCAGGCGAGGGCGGAAAAACGGCCATACAGTCGCTCACCCTTGCTGGCGCGTTCACTGAACGCGGCATCAAGCCGTTGAAACCGTTCAATGACGGCGTTGACCATGGCTCATTTTCCCTCGCTAATACCAAACTCGGCCATCAGCATGGCGAAATCGGGGCAGAACAGGCAGGGGGACGCTTTGGGTGGTCATCCCCCCTTGCGCAGGCATCCCCCCTACAAGGAATGTGCGCACTGATCCGGTGCGCCGGAAGCAAGACATGCCGAAACGCCAGGCTGCCGATCTGCTGCCGGAACGCTTTGCCGACTGGTTTGCCAGCCGGGGCTGGCGCGCCCGGTCGCATCAGCTGGACATGATCGCCGCGGCGCAGGCGGGCGAGGATGCGCTGCTGATCGCGCCGACCGGCGGCGGCAAGACGCTCGGCGGGTTTCTGCCCAGCCTGATTGACCTGGCAGACCGCATTGACGGCCAGGGACCGACCCGGCCACATGCCTTGCACACGCTCTATATCTCGCCACTCAAGGCGCTCTCGGTCGATGTCGCCCGCAATCTGATGATGCCGGTCGAGGAGCTTGGCCTGGATGTGCGCATCGAAACGCGGACCGGTGACACCTCGGCCTCCAAGCGGCAGCGCCAGCGGGCCAGCCCGCCGGACATCCTGCTGACCACGCCGGAGCAATTGGCGCTGTTTTGCGCCACGGCCAACGCCGAAGCTTTCTTTCGCGACCTGCAACGTATCATCATTGATGAAGTCCATGCGCTGGCGCCGCAAAAACGCGGCGATCTGCTGGCACTTGATCTGGCGACCATCCAGGCCTGGGCCTCGGGCGCGACCCGTGCCGGCCTGTCCGCGACTGTAGCCGATGAAGGCGGTCTGGCGCGCTGGCTTGTCACCCAGCCGGTCGGCGGCGACCGGTTCGCCCGTCTCGTCCGCGGATCGGCGGGCGCCCGGCCGCAGGTCGAGATACTCGATCCGACCGAGCGCATCCCCTGGGCCGGTCATTCGGGACTACATGCGCTGGGCGATGTCTATGCCCGCATCAAGGCGGCGAAGATGGCGCTGGTCTTCGTCAATACGCGCTCCCAGGCCGAGCTGACCTTCCAGGCGCTGTGGGCGCTCAATGACGCCAACCTGCCGATTGCCCTGCATCATGGCTCATTGTCGCCGGAAAAGCGCCGCAAGGTCGAAAAGGCGATGGCCGAAGGCCGGCTCAAGGCGGTCGTCTGCACCTCCACGCTCGATCTGGGTATCGATTGGGGCGATGTTGACCTGGTGGTGCAGATGGGAGCACCCAAAGGCTCGTCGCGCCTGATCCAGCGCCTGGGTCGCTCCAATCACCGTCTCGACACACCGTCCATGGCGCTGCTGGCGCCAACCAACCGGTTCGAGCACCTGGAATGCCAGGCGGCCCGTGAGGCGGTGGCCGAGAATGCACTTGATGGCGAACCGCTGGGTGCCGGCACACTGGATGTTCTGGCCCAGCACATCATGGGGCGCGGCTGCGGCGATGGCTTCCATGCGGACGCCCTGTTCGACGAAATCCGCAGCGCCACGCCCTATGCCCATCTCGATCGCGACACGTTTGACCGCCTGCTCGATTTCACCGCTACCGGTGGCTATGCGCTCAACACCTATGAGCGTTTCCGGCGGCTTGTCCGGCGCAAGGATGGTCTCTGGCAGGCGCGCACGCCGCAGATCGCCCAGCGCTACCGGATGAATGTCGGCACGATTGTCGAAGCCCCGATGCTGGACGTGGTGGTTTCGGCGCGCGGGCGCGGCGGGCACCGGCTGGGCCAGATCGAGGAATGGTTCGTCGAACAGCTCAGCCCCGGCGACACCTTCGTGTTCGCCGGACAGGTGCTGCGGTTTGTCGGCATTGAGGAGATGCAGGCGAGGGTCATGCGGGCGGCCGACGCGGACCCGAAAGTCCCCTCCTACCAGGGCGGGAAATTCCCGCTCTCGACCTATCTCGCCGAACGTGTGCGCGACCTGGTCCAGCATCCGGGTCAATGGGGTGAGCTGCCCGGACAGGTGCGTGACTGG
The DNA here is from genome assembly GCF_000014745.1 of Maricaulis maris MCS10. Taxonomy (NCBI): domain Bacteria; kingdom Pseudomonadati; phylum Pseudomonadota; class Alphaproteobacteria; order Maricaulales; family Maricaulaceae; genus Maricaulis; species Maricaulis maris. Next base: position 618,660 of record NC_008347.1, read on the forward strand.
CTGGGCCTGCAGGCGGAGCGCTCGCGCCTGCCCGACGCGCATGGCCTGCTGGTCGAGACCTTCCCGCGCGCGGGGCGGCACTATCTCGTCTGCTACCCGTTCGAGGGGCGGCTGGCGCACCAGACGCTCGGCATGTTGCTGACCCGGCGGCTCGAACGCATGGGCCTGCAGCCGATGGGCTTTGTCGCCAATGAATACGCGCTCTCGGTCTGGGGGCTGCGCGACCTGTCCGGTGTCGATTTCGACCGGCTGTTCGATGAGGACATGATGGGCGATGATCTCGACGCTTGGCTCGCCGAGAGCCAGCTGATGAAGCGAACCTTCCGCAATTGCGCCGTGATCGCCGGACTGATCGAGCGGCGTTTTCCCGGCATGGAAAAGTCCGGCCGCCAGGTCACGTTCTCGACCGACCTCATCTATGACGTGCTGCGCGAACATGAGCCGGACCATGTCCTGTTGCGCGCCGCCTGGCATGACGCCGCCTCCGGGCTGCTGGACATACGGCGCCTGGGCGAAGCCCTGTCCCGCGTGAAGGGCCGGATCAGTCATGTCGGGCTGGACCGCATTTCGCCGCTGGCCGTGCCGGTCATGCTGGAGATCGGAAAGGAAGCGGTTTATGGCGAGGGCCATGACAGCATCCTTGAAGACGCCGCCGAAGATCTCATCGCGGAGGCGATACGTGTTGGCTAGGACAGCTCATTCCACACCGTCATCCCACGGTGACCGCATTGCGGGCATCCGGGGGACCTCAGCGAGCCGGTTGACGTTGGAGCTGTGACCGCAGACGAGCTCAGACTGCGTTCCGGGTGGCCGGGGTCCCCCGGATCACTGCTCTGCAGCGACCGTGGGATGACGGTGATTATGATGAGGCGAGGGAGCCCGTACACGAGCGACATGTCCCTGCACGAGGAATAGGCAACGTATGCGTGACACAACTGAGACCGAAGCGCTGGCAACCTGCATCAACACCGTCCAGGCCATCGCCGATCCCGATGGTGTCCTCGTCCTGCCGGAGCACGGGACGTTGATCGTCTCGGACCTGCATTTCGAGAAAGGCTCGTCCTATGGCATGCGCGGCCAGATGCTGCCGCCCTATGACACCCGCACCACGCTGCGCCGTCTCGCCGCTGCCATCCGCCGCCACTCGCCGGACACCGTCATCGCGTTGGGTGACAGCTTTCACGACACACTCGCCGACCGGCGCATGAATGGCGCCGATGCCGAGCAATTGGCCGGTCTTGTCGCGGCCGTGTCGCGCTGGGTCTGGATCGAGGGCAATCATGATCCGGCCCCACCGCCGCAATTCGGCGGCGAGGTGCTGCACACGCTGGCACTGGGCGAACTCGTGCTGCGTCACGAGCCGACTGAAGGTGCGGCTGTCGGAGAGGTCGCCGGGCATCTGCACCCGTGCGCCAAGGTGCGCGGCAAGGGGCGTGCGGTGCGGGCGCGCTGCTTCGCCACCGACGGGGCCCGCCTGATCATGCCGGCTTTCGGCGCCTATACGGGCGGTCTCAACATTTGTGACCCGGCCTTTGAGCGCTGCTTCGGCCAGGTGCCCGACGCCCTGGTGATGGGGCGTTCCCGCGTCTATCCCGTCGGCGCCAGTTCCTGCGTGCCGGACCGGCGTTAGCGCGCATCTGAAGCCGTCGGCCGGGACGTCGGACGCCCGGTCAGACAGTCATCGGATAAAGCGCCAACATTGCCAGCGCGGCCGTGCAGGCCCCCAGGGTCAGGACGCTGCGCAGGCGGCCATACCAGGCTGGCAGAATGCCCCGCCGGGTCGATGCGATATCCCAGCGCCAGTGCATGAACAGGCTGGCAAACACCAGCGTGAAGGCGGTCAGCGGGGCGCCTGCCCAGTAGAGGAATGTCGCTGCGAGACCCGCAAGACTCGGGGTGATCGACAGGGTGAAGGTCAGGGCATTGCTGTCTTCGTCGGACAGGGCCCGTCCCCATCTGACGCCGCCCAGAAAGCCGAGGATGATGGCTGCATAAATGACGAACAGCCCGGCCTCGGCCGCCGCACTCCGGCCGGAGAAGGCCGCCTGGGCAGTCAGGGCGACCGGGAGCCAGAAGGGGATCCAGCCGGCGAGGCCAAGCAATAGCGGCGTTTTCGGAACGGGTTGGCTGTCGGTCATACGGCAGAGGTAGGCGGAGACGATGCGCGGGAAAGGGTCAGCGTCTGCTGAAGGCTAGATTGGCAGCATAGCCGGCAATCATCGCGATGAAGACGCAGAACAGGCCATAGAGCATCGGCCGCTCGTGGGCGGTTTCATAGACGAAGCGTTCAATGCCCGCCTTTTCGACACGCAGGCTGGTGGATCGGCTGGCGATCGCGCGCCCGTCACGGAACAGGTAGACCTCGGCGACGTAGTTGCCGACCGGGGTCAGGGGCGGCAAGGCAATGGTGGCGCGAAACAGGCCGCCATCGAGGATTTCCACACCACGCTGGGCCTCGGCATAAACATTGGCCCGCAAGCCGGATCGGGCAATGGCCGCCAGATAGGGGTCCGGCTGACCGGTTTCGCCGATCGTGGCGGCATCGCCGGCATTGCCGACCAGGGTCGCAGTCAGGCCGATACCGCTGCCCGCAAGTTGCTCCGGAGTAGCGATGTCCGACAGGGGCAGGGACGTCGCGATGGCATAATAACTGGGAATGTCCTCGAACTCGCGCGGGGCGGAATTGACCCAGATGCCGAAACTGCGGGCCTTCTGCATCACCCGCAACTCGCGACCGGGACCGCGCAGCACCACCACCACCTCGTCCTGGATCGTCATGCCGCGAGTGGCGCCGTAGAGCACCAGCTCCATTCCCGCGAAGTCCTCGCGGATCTCCACGGTCTCATGGGTCAGCGCGGCGACGATGCCGGGCGCTTCATTGGCGATCTGGGGCTGGACCTGCAGGGCCAGGCCGAGGATCAGGCCGGACAGCATCTAGTGACCCTCCCCACCGCGTGGCAGGACCACGAACAGGTCGGAGGGCTGGGCGACAAGGTCCCAGCCGAGTTTGAAGCAGACTGCGAGGACCATCATCGCCAGCAGGGCGCGCAATTCCTCGGCCTTCACATTGCGGCCGGCGCGGGCCCCGAGCTGGGCCCCGATCACGCCACCGATGATCAGCAGGACCGCGAGCACCACATCAACGGTCTGGTTCTGGGTCGCCTGGAGGAAGGTGGTCAGCGCCGTGACGAACAGGATCTGGAACAATGATGTTCCGACCACGACATTGGTCGGCATGCGCAGGATGTAGATCATCGCCGGGACCATGACGAAGCCGCCGCCAACACCCATGATCGCGGCCAGTGTCCCGACGAAAAAGCCGATCAGGACCGGCGGGATGACCGATATGTAAAGCCCCGATGCCGGGAAGCGCATCTTGAAGGGCAGCCGGTCGATCCAGCCGCGCTTGCGGTGGCCGGTGCGGGATCGGGCAGAGGCCGGATCATTGCGCTTGAGGATGGAGCGGGCGCTCTCGACGAACATCAGCCCGCCGACAATGCCCAGGAAGCTGACATAGCTGAGCGAGATGATGAGATCGATCTGGCCGAGGCTTCGCAGGAAGGCGAAGAGCTGGACACCGAATATCGATCCTGCAGACCCTCCTACGAGCAATAGCGAGCCCATCTTGATGTCGAGCGTCTTGCGCTTCCAGTGCGCCAAAGCGCCGGAGGCCGAGGAGGCGACAATCTGGTTGGCTTCGGTCGACACCGCGACGGCCGGCGGTACACCGATGAAGAACAGCAAGGGCGTCATCAGGAAGCCGCCACCGACACCGAACATGCCGGACAGGAAGCCGACACCGAGTCCCAATCCAAGCAATAGGAAGATGTTGACTGAAATTTCTGCGATCGGGAGGTAGATCTGCACCGCCGATCAACCCGCAGCGGCGCGCTCGAGCCGTTCAACAAGAACAGCATCGACACGTCCGGTGCGGGGCAGACCCTGGTCTGCCTCGAATTGCATGATGGCGTCGCGGGTGCGGCCACCGATTTCTCCGTCAATCGGACCCGGGCCATAGCCCAGTACAGATAGAAAACCCTGGGCCCGGCGAACTGTCGCCATGTCCGTGGTCGCAACACGCTCCCAGGGCAGGTCGGAATAGATACCGTTTGCTTCGGCGTCGATTGGACGCGGATTAAAGCCCGCAGCAGTCGATCGTGCCGCTTCAAGGGCAGCCGGCTCAATCATCTCGGCCAGCGTTGCGGCGCGTTCGCCGGCGGTCGGATCGCTGTCACTGGCGGCGATCGAGAACCAGGCAAAGGCATCAGGCAGGCTGAGCGGAACGCCGTCGCCGGTCTCGTAGAGCAGCGCCAGATTGAACTGGGAATCGCGCAGACCGAGCAGGGCAGCCTCCTGGAACCAACGCGCCGCAGTCTCCATGTTCTGGGCGGCGCCACTGCCATAATAGTACATCACACCGAGATTGTGCATGGCCCGGCGATGACCGGCATTGGCGGCGCGCTCGGTCCAGCGGCGGGCGTCTTCCAGATTGATTTCGACGCCTTCGCCCGTCTCCAGCAATTTGCCAAAGCGGTATTGTGCAGCGGGCACACCCTGTTCGGCAGCGCGCCGGAGCAGGATGGCTGCCGTGGCGGCGTCGCCGGCATCAAGGGCGCGCACGCCGAGCTGATAACGCGCCACAGGATTTCCTTCGGCGGCGGCGCTCTCCAGCGTCATGCGGGCAGGGCCGGTCGAGGGCGGCGCGGTGTCCGGCGCAGGAGTGCGGGGCGCGGCTTCAGGTGCGCGCGCTTGTGCTGCAGCTGGCTCGGTCTGAGGCGTTGCGGCTGCTGCCGGCAAGCTCATGCCACTGGCGTCGGCAACCTGGTTGGCCGGCGCGCGGCTTGTCTGTGCGGGTGGTGACGCGTCAGCCGTGCGGGTTTCAGCCGTAAGGGTTTCTGCCGGAGTGTCGGACGCGGCATCGACCGGGTCGCCAGCAGGCTGCGCGCTGGCGGCGCCCGCTGTTCCCGATCCGGACAGGTCGGCTTCAACCTGAGCGATGAAACTGCGTTCGGCAGCGGCTTCCGCAGCGACGCGCTCGCCATCGCCCTGCCAGGCTTCCCAGATCAACAGGGCGCCGGCACCGGACAACATGACCAGGGCGACGACCGGCAAGGCGTAAAGCAGGGTCCGGCCAAGGCCGGATTGCGGGGTGCGGTGCACGGCGCTCTCGGTGAACTGTCCGGGAATGCCGGCACGGGTGCGCTCGCGGGCCGCCGCGAGGAAATCGGCGTCGGCGGTCGCGCCCATGCGCTGGGGACGGTCCGCTTGGGCGGGAGGGTGTACGGGGCCGCGGGCCTGGGTCGGTGTTGGCGCTTGAGCGGGTGCTGGTCGCGGTGCGGCCTGCTCACGCAGGATCGGCGCCACAGCAGCCACAGGGGCAGCCGGCTTGCTGGCGAGCGGTGCAGCGGGAGCGGCCTCGGCAAGAAAGGGATCATCGCCGTCAATCTCAAAGCCACCCGACGGCGTTTCCGCTTGTGGGGGGGGCGAGAGCGGCGTGTCGAAATCGATATCCGGGTCCGATGGGGCCGGCCTGGCAGCCGCCTCTGTTGGCGTGTCGGTTTCGGCAGGTGTGCTGTCCGGCTTGCCGCGGCTTTCAATGGCTTCGAGGCGGTCGGCGAGGGCCGACATGGCGCGCTGGACCGGTGACAAGGCCTGCTCGGTTTCGGCCTTCACGGCGCTCATCCGGTCCTTGACGCCGGTCAGGGCCTCTTCAATCCGTTGCGCCGTGCGCTCTTCGGACTGGCGCAGGCGGTCATCCAGATTGTCTTCGCGGCCGGATTGCTCCAGCCGGTCCATCATCTGGGCCATACGGTCGGTGGCTGTCTCGACGACGGCGCTGGCGCGTTCTTCGGACTTGACGATGCGTTCGCCCAGGGCACGGCCGAGGCGGGTGACCTCTTCGCCCATGCGCTTCATGGAGTCCTTTTGTTCCTGACGGACTTCGTCCAGGCGGCGGTCGAGTTTCTGCTCGGACTGGGTTTCGCGCAGGGCAGCGCTCGAGCGGCGCTCGCTCTCGGTCAAGCGGCGGTCGATGGCGCCGGCGAGCTTGGTGATCTCTTCGCCGAGGCGGGACATGTTGTCGCCCTGGCGGCGTTCGGCGGTATCAATCCGGTCGAGGGCCTTGGCGAGCGCGTCCTCAAGCCGGTCGACGCGCGGCTCGGCTGCAGCCTTGTCGAGCGCCTGGCTGACCTGGTTGCGGGTTTCCGCAATGGTGCGGGCGACATCATCGGTCAGGCGCTCGAAGCGGCGTTCCAGTTCGACGGTATCGGAGGAATTGCGGGTCTCCAGCTGACGCAGACGGTCGTCCAGCCGGGTAAAGGATGTCTCCAGAAGGCGAGCCGCATCATTGGTGATGCGCTCGGAGCCCTCGATGCGGGCCTTCAGCATCTCGGTCGAGGTATGCAGTCCGTTCAAGGTCTCGGACGTCCGGTCCTCGCGCCGCTTGTTGATGTCGGCAAAATCCTCGGCGCGGTTTTCCAGCCGGGCGAGGCGGCTTTCCAGGCTCTCGGCCATGCGCTTGGTGTCGTCGCCGACTTCGTGGACGCGGGCCGCCGTGTCGTTCTCGTGTTCATAGAGCCGGCGGGCCAGCTTCATGATGGTGGTCTCGACCGCCTTCACCGTATCGGGAGAGGCGCCGCTTCCGCTGGTTGTCTCGATCGAGCGCACACGGTCGCCCAATTCGTCCTGGGCTTTCTTGACCCGGGCAATGCTGTCGCGCGCCGTTTCCAGCTGTGCGTTGGTGCGTTCGCCGGTCTTGGTGATCTTTTCGGCGAGCTGGGTGATCGCCTTGTCGATACCGCCGAGCGTGCGGGCCGACATCTGCTCGCTGCTGTCGACGCGCTCGGACAGGCGATTGACCATGGCCCGCAACAGGCGGTCTTCGTCCTCGTTCAGGTCGGACTGGCCACCAAAGCCGGGGAAGGCCTCCAGGGCGTCATCCCATTGCGGCGAGGACGGGTCGTTGTCTTCCAGGATGACGCGATTGAGCCATTCGCCGAGGGTCATGCCCTCCTTTCGCGCGGCCGTCTTGGCTCTCGCCCGGGCGCGGGGATCGATCCCTTTCACGCTCCAAGGGTTACCCATAGACGACATTTGATTCGCTCGCTCAGCCTAACCTGCGGAAGGCTATTCCGTGGTTAATATTGTGTAAACCAAGGGTGGGGACCCAATATGTAGTGTTTCCACACCAAATCTCAGATTTGCGCACGCGGGCGCCAAAACCTGAGTCTGAACAAGGCTCTGACTCGGTTAATGGTGAGTAAAATGTGTGGATAAGTTGGGGCCGGGACTCAGTTTTCGTCGCTGCCGACCGTTTCCTCGTCCGCAACTGTTTGTGCCGCCGGTGAAGCCGTCGTTACGAAGAAGCCCGGGGCAAGCGTCTGCAACTGCTCGCTCATGGCTATGGCCTCGACCGATGGTGGCAGCGAATGCGAGGCGGGCAGGGCGCGAGCAATGTCGAACAGCAGCCAGGCGGTTTCCACGTCACCCTGGCTCGCGGCATAGCGGCCGCCATGCCAGAACGCCATCGGGGCATAGGGGTCGTTGCTGGCGCTGGCGGCGAACAGGGACGCCAGGTCCATGTCCGGAAGGGTCTCGGGCTGGGAGCTGCGCACCGCCGCAAGTGCCTGGGCGGCGAGAAGATTGGCCGCCGCGCCATCGAAACCGTCGCGATGCAGGTGCTCGCGCAGGATGGTCAGGGCGGCGACCCGGTCGCTCTGCATGCGGCTGATGCCGCTCATCAGGGTTTCAAACGTGGTGTTGCCAATGCCGGCTGCGGTGACCTGGCTCATCCGGTTGCACACGGGCGACGGCGTATCGCTGCCGCACGGGCCCTGATGATGCGAGATCTGATACAGGGCCAGATAGGCACCCGAGGGATCGGCACGGCGCTGGGCCGCGTCGGCCGCCGCGAGGAAGTCTTCGGCAGCTGGCGCAGCGGACGGCTGGCTCGCAGCGTCGAGGCCTGTCTGCAACAGAGCACGGATGGCCGGGTCGTCGATCTGATAGGTGTCTGCCCGCGCCGGCTCGAGACCCTCCGGCCAGGGGAAGCTGGCTTCGTCTTCATGGCTGCTCAGCCGCGTCCAGGTCTCGCGACGTCCGTCCGGGCTGGACGGGCTGTAGACCAGGAAGCTGAAACGTTCGGGAATGCCCGCCTCGTCGGTCAGGGTCGCCAGTGCGTCCGGATGCACCGGAACGGCGTGTTGTAACCAGCCGCGGAACAATGCGGCCGGCTGACCGGCGCCCAGCCCGTCATCGACATGGCTGAAGACCGGCTGGCCCTCGGCCGTACGGCGCACTTCGGTGGTGCCGGCCTCGGTGATGGTTGAAACCAGGTCGGCGCGTGCCAGCCGGACGCCCATGGCGGCTTCGATCCAGAAGCGGTCAAAGGAGGTGCCGCCCGGCCCGGTCACCGAATCCAGCGTGCCGCCTTCGGTGTAGTAGGCGAAGGTATTCATCTGGCGATGCACATGGGAGACGATCGGCGCGCTGCGCATGACCGGCCCATCGAGCGCCGGAACGCGGGTCAGGGTCCGCGCCGTGATGAAATCCTGGATCACGCGCTCGGCCGTACCGGTCTCGGTGACATAACCATCACCGATCACGATCTCGCGCTGCTCCCCGTCCAGTGGCTCGCCATCAAGCGAGCTGCGCTCGATCTGCCAGCGCGTGCGCAGGACCTGGTCATTCTCGCTGCCGCGAAGGGCCAGATAGGCGTCACGGCCCAGATGCGGGCCAATGACGGTGTAGCGTTCATTGCTGGTGTCCGGCGTGTTTTCGTCCGGTGTTGGCTCGGTGATGCCCGACGGCTGGGCGAGGATTGAAAAGCCCGGATCGGGTTGGCCGGCCTGCGCCAATGCTGCCGACGTGAGCGTTGACAGGAGCAGCAGGGCTGCAAGCGGAAGGGCGGGCAGGGCAAGGGAGCGCGACATGGGGCCGACCTTGCCGCGCGCGCTCGCAAGATGAAAGAGGCAATGAAGGAAGATTGCTTCCAGGGCTGCGAATTCCCGATTGTCATATATTTGACGTTGACGTTCGCGTCACTTCGTGAACACCATTCACCCCATGATCAAGCCTGTCGCACCCGATGCCGAATTCACCATTCGCGAACTCGCCCACGAGTTCGATATCACGCCGCGCACGCTGCGCTTCTACGAACAGAAGGGCATGATCCATCCGCTGCGCCGTGGTGCAGCGCGGGTCTATACGGCCGAGGACCGGGCCCGGATCGAGCTGATCCTGCGCGGCAAGCGAGTCGGCTTCGCGCTCGACGAGATCAAGGAAATCCTTGATCTGCAGGCGATCGACCGCGGCGGCCGTGAACGGCTGGAACCGGCGATCAAGCGCTTCGAGCATCGCATCACCGTGCTGCAACAACAGCGCGAGGACGTCGCCCGGGCCCTGGCCGAGCTGGAAGCCGGTCTCGACTGGATGCGCGAGCGTCTGGAAGACCGGACCCCGCCGGACGATGTCCGCCGCCGCGCCCGAGCCTTTGAGGCCCTGGCCAGTGCCCGACTGGAAGACTGGAGCGGCCTGTCGCCGGGCTGAGACCCGTAACGCCGCCCCCAAACTGAACCCGAAATCGAACAATCCACATCCCGCTCCCCGGAGATCCATCATGACCACCCCGTATCGCGCCCCGGTTCGTGACCAGCGTTTTGTCCTGCATGACGTGCTCAACATCGCCCAGTATGGCGATCTGCCCGGCTTTGCCGATGCCGACGCCGACACGGTCGACGCCATCCTGGAAGAGGGCGCGAAATTCTGTGAGGGCGTCCTCGCCCCGATCTCCAAGGTTGGTGATGAGGAAGGCTGCACGCGCGACGCGGACGGAAACGTCAAGACCCCGACCGGCTGGAAGGATGCCTTCAAGCAGATGTCGGAAGGCGGCTGGACAGCGCTGTCCTCGGATCCCGAATATGGCGGTCAGGGCCTGCCGCACGTGCTCAACCTTGCCTTCAACGAGATGGTCTCCTCGGCCAATATGGCGTTCGGCATGTATCCGGGTCTGACCCTGGGCGCCGCGGCCGCGCTGGCCACCGGCGGGACCGATGAGCAAAAGGCGCTCTACCTGCCCAAGATGATCTCCTGCCAGTGGGGCGGGACGATGAACCTGACCGAGCCGCATTGCGGCACCGATCTCGGTCTCCTGCGCACGAAAGCCGTGCCGCAGGCCGACGGGTCCTACAAGATCACCGGCCAGAAGATCTGGATTTCCTCCGGCGAGCACGACATGGCGGAAAATATCATCCACCTCGTTCTCGCGCGCATCGAGGGCGCGCCGGAAGGCGTGAAGGGCATCTCGCTCTTCGTGGTGCCAAAATTCATTCCCGATGCCGACGGCAATCCGGGGACACGCAACGCGGCCAAGTGTGGCGGCCTCGAGCACAAGATGGGCATTCACGGCAATGCCACCTGTGTCATGGACTATGACGAGGCGACCGGCTGGCTGGTCGGCGACGAGAACAAGGGCCTCAAAATCATGTTCATCATGATGAATGAGGCGCGGCTGGGTGTCGGCCTGCAGGGCTATGCCCTGGCCGAGGCCGCCTATCAGCAATCGCTCGGCTTCGCGAAAGACCGCCTGCAGGGTCGCTCCCTGACCGGACCGAAGAACCAGGACGGCCCGGCCGATCCGATCATCGTCCACCCGGATGTGCGCCGCATGCTGATGGACCAGAAGTCCTTCGTCGAGGCGGCGCGTTGCTTTGCCCTGTGGACCGCCTTGCAAGGCGATCTCGAGGAAAAAGCCTCCGACCCGGCGATGCGCGAAAAGGCTGGCGACTACATGGCGCTGCTGACCCCGATCGTGAAGGGTTATCTGACCGGCAAGGGCTATGACATGGTCTCCTCCGGCCTGCAGATCCACGGCGGTTCCGGCTTCACCGAGGAGTGGGGCGCGTCCCAGCTCCTGCGCGATGCCCGCATCACCCTGATCTACGAAGGCACCAATGGCATCCAGGCGCTCGACCTGGTCGGCCGCAAGCTGGCGATGAACGGCATGCGCCCGATCACCACCTTCTTTGCCGAACTCGACGCCTTTGTCGCCGAGGGCGGCAATGACGAGACCCAACCCTTCGTGCAGGCTGTCGCCGACACCAAGGCCAAGCTCAAACAGGCCACCGACTGGCTGATGAATAACGCGCTCAACAATTTCGACCATGCCGGCGCTGGCAGCCACGACTATCTCAGCCTCTTCGGCCTGACTTCGCTGACCTATATGTGGGCGAAAATGGCCAAGGTCGCCTCGGCCAAGATTGCCGCCGGCGAAACCGACCCGATCTATGCCAACAAGCTGACCACGGGCCGTTATTTCCTCGACCGCTGGGTCCCGGAAGCGGCCATGCACCTGGCCAAGGTCGAGGCCGGCGCCGACTCCATGATGGCGCTGGAAGCCGACGCCTTCTAGGCGCCAACTGACAAGCATGCCGGCGGGACCGTTCCGACAAAAGAGAACGGCCCGCCACACAATTCCGGTTGATAAAGGGCATCCGCCATCCTGCGGTCAGGCCCGTCTCACAAAGAACCGTCTGGGGAGGACGTTTCATGTTTCAGGACCCACTCAATGTGCCCCGTCCGGCCTTTCTCGAGCGCGAGGATGTGCGGATGTTCGAGGACTCGGTGCGCGGCTTCATGGCCAAGGAATGCGTGCCCAATGCCGAGCGCTGGGAAGAGCAGGGCATGGTCGATCGCGAGATCTGGACCAAGGCTGGCAAGGCGGGAATCCTCTGCCCGTCCGTGCCCGAGGAATATGGCGGCGCCGGTGGTGATTGGGGCCATGAATACGTCTTCCATACAGCGGGTGCCGAGATCGGCGCTGGCGGCTGGGGTGTCGGTCTGCACAATTCCATCATCGCACCCTATGTCACCCATTACGGTTCGGAAGATCAGAAGAAGTCGGTCCTGCCGCGGATGATTTCCGGTGACCTGATCGGCGCCATCGCCATGTCCGAACCGGGCACGGGCTCGGACCTGCAGAGCGTCAAAACGACGGCGATCAAGGACGGCAATGGCTATCGCATCAATGGCCAAAAGACCTTCATCACCAATGGCGGCTCGGCCAATTTCATCATCGTGGTGGCCAAGACCGACCCGGAAAAGGGCTATGACGGTGTCTCCCTGCTGATGGTCGAGACCGACAAGGTCGAGGGGTTCCGCCGCGGCCGCCTTCTCGACAAGGTCGGCATGAAGGCCCAGGACACGGCCGAGCTCTTCTTCGAGGATGTCTGGGTTCCCGCCGATGCCTTGCTTGGCCAGGAAGAGGGCCAGGGCTTCATCCAGCTGATGCAGCAATTGCCCCAGGAACGCCTGCAGATCGCCGTCCAGGGCGTCGGCGCGATGAAGCGCGCCCTGCACGAGACGATCAACTACACCAAGGAGCGCGAGGCGTTTGGTCGTCCGATCCTGAAATTCCAGAACACCCAGTTCAAGCTCGCCGAATGCAAGACCAAGGCGACCCTGGCCGAGGTCTTCACCCATCACTGCTCGGAACGCCTGATGAAGGGCGAACTCGACGCCGCCACCGCCTCGATGGCCAAATACTGGGTCTCCGAAGCCCAGAACGAGGTCATGGACGAATGCGTCCAGCTGCATGGCGGCTACGGCTATATGCGCGAATACCCGATCGCCAAGATGTGGACCGACAGCCGCGTCCAGCGGATCTATGGCGGGACAAACGAGATCATGAAGCTGCTGATTGCGAGGACGCTTTAGGGATGGAACAGGGCGCTCTGCTTTCCTCCCCACGCCAGTGGGGAGGGGGACCGCGAAGCGGTGGAGGGGCCGCCGCGCGAAGGCGCGGCGGAATCTTCGTGGCACGCGCCGAACGACCGTCTCCGCTCGCGCTGCGACGGGCGCCCCTTCGACCCGATGCTGCGCATCGGCCCACTTCCCCACTGATGTGGGGAAGAAATCCGGCGACGGAGCGCGCCTGATGTACACGCCCACACATTTCCGGATGGAAGACGAGAGCGAGATGCGGGCGGTGATGCGTTCGTATGATTTCGGTCTGCTGCTCATTCCGGGTGAGCCGGATCTGGCGGCGACGCATATCCCGTTCAAGCTGGCCGATGAGCGCCTGGTCCTGATCGGCCATGTCGCCATGGCCAATCCGGCGTCGGCGGCGATCAAGGCGGGCAAGGAGGCTATGGTCGTTTTCACCGGGCCGCATGCCTATGTCTCCCCCTCCTGGTATGCCAAGCCGAACGAGAATGTGCCGACCTGGAATTATGTCGCTGTGCATGCCTTTGGTAGGCTGGTGCCGCTCGAGGGTGTCGAGGCCGAGCGGGCGCTGTCCTCGCAGATCGCCGACTTTGAAAGCGAGTGGCGGATCACCAATCTGGAAGAAAAGCGCCGGGCCATGCTGGAGCTGGCCATCCAGCCCTTCGAGTTCGAGATTGACCGCCTGGAGGGCAAGGCCAAGCTCTCCCAGAACAAGCCATTGGAGGAACGCCTGCGCATCGCCCAGGCCCTCAACGAACGCGGCGAACACGCCGTCGCTTACCACATGATCGAGGACGAGGCGGAAGAGGATGATTGAACACGCTCTTCTTTCCTCCCCACGCAGTGGGGAGGGGGACCGCGAAGCGGTGGAGGGGTCGGCGAAGCCGATGAATGGTGCTGGTCATACTGCGCTGCGCGCCGCCCCATCGACTTCGCTTCGCTCAGCCACTTCCCCATGGAATGGGGAAGAAAGAGGTTTGAGCTTGCAGGCTCCGGAACCTCCGAAATACCGTGCGATGAAACGCGCGCGGTCGCTGCGCAAGCGGATGACGGACGCTGAACTTATTCTCTGGTCGCGGCTTCGGGCGCGTCAGCTGGAGGGCTTCAAATTCCGTCGCCAACATCCGGTTGCGCCTTACATCGCCGACTTTGCCTGTGTCGAGTTGAAGCTCATCGTCGAGCTTGATGGTGACACGCATGGCACGCCGCAGGAATTAGCGCATGATCGTCGCCGTACCGGTTTCCTGGAAGCGGCGGGCTGGACGGTCATCCGAGCCTTCAACATCGACGTCTATCAAAATCTCGATGGCGTCCTCACCCAGATATCAGACGCGTTGCACACGGCCGGAAGAGCCGCAGCGCTTTCCTCCCCGCGTAGCGGGGAGGGGGACCGCGTAGCGGTGGAGGGGTCGGCGAAGCCGAATGCCTCATCGCAGTCTTTGACTGCGACCCCATCGACCCTCAGGCGCGATGCACCCGAGGGCCACTTCCCCGCAAGCGGGGAAGAAAAGAGAACGCATACCCAGTCGATAAAGGGAACCACCCCGCCAAGGGAAAGGAACTGACCATGACAGAAGCCTATATCTTCGACGCCACGCGAACGCCGCGCGGCAAGAAAAAGAACGGAGCGCTCAACGAGATCACTGCGCTGCAGCTGGCCACCCAGCAGCTCGCCGCGATCCGTGACCGCAATAATCTCGACACCGCCCTCGTCGATGACGTGATCATGGGTGTCGTCTCGCCGGTCGGTGAGCAGGGCGCCAATATCGCCCGCTCCGCCGTGATCAATGCCGGCTATGCCGAGACCACGGGCGGCTACCAGCTCAACCGTTTCTGTGCCTCGGGCCTGGAAGCGGTCAATGTAGCGGCCGCCAAGGTGATGTCCGGCGAGGCCGATTTCGCCATTGGCGGCGGCGTGGAAGCCATGTCGCGCGTACCGATGGGTTCCGATGGCGGCGCCATGGGCGTCGACCCGGAAATCTCCTTCGACAACTATATCGTGCCGCAGGGCGTCTCCGCCGACCTGATCGCCACCAAGTACGGCTTCTCGCGCGATGACGTGGATGCCTATGCGATGGAAAGCCAGAAGCGCGCTGCACGCGCCTGGGAAGAAGGCCGCTTTGCCAAGTCGGTCGTCGCCGTGAAGGACCAGCTGGGCACCACCATCCTTGCCCATGACGAGCACATGCGTCCGGGCACCGACATGCAGGGCCTCGGCTCGCTGAAGTCGGCCTTCAAGGACATGTCGGACTTTGTCGGCTTTGAAGCCGTTGCCACCCAGCGCTATCCCGAGATCGAGTATCTCAACTGGGTCCACACCGGCGGCAATTCCTCGGGCATCGTTGATGGCTCGGCGATGGTTCTCGTCGGCTCGAAAGAGGCAGGCGAGCGTGCCGGTCTCAAGCCGCGGGCGCGTATCCGCTCGATGGCCTCTGTCGGTTCCGAGCCGACCATCATGCTGACGGGGCCGGTTCCGGTCACCGCCAAGGCCCTGAAAAAGGCCGGCATGGAAGCCGGCGATATCGACCTGTGGGAGCTCAACGAGGCCTTCGCCGCCGTCGTGCTCCGCCTGATGCAGGCCTATGAGATCGACCACGACATCATGAATGTGAATGGTGGCTCGATCGCCATGGGTCACCCGCTGGGCGCCACCGGAGCGATGATCCTGGGCACCGTCCTCGACGAGCTGGAGCGCACGGGCAAGCAAACCGCCCTGACCACGCTCTGCGTCGGCGGCGGCATGGGCACCGCGACGATTATCGAGCGGGTGTAAGCTTGCGGGTCTTGCTCGGAATATTGCCGTTGGCGCTTGCTGCCTGTTCGGCGACTCCATCGGCGACGACGCTTGTTCCCGAGCCTGGAAGCGCCGCGTTCGATGCCATGATGGCGGATCGTCGTGCGTGGTCGCGTTCGGCCGCCGAACGGTACGAGCTATGGGTCGCCCAAGCCAATGGGCTTCCGGACGGTCTGACCTGGCAGGATATCGCGACGTCCTGGCAGACCGACGGGCGAGAGCATGATCCGCGGGACGTGGCCAGTCTGGAGCACTGCGTTTGGAGACACAGCATCTCCGAGGCGGACTCCGGGGTGGTTCTGTTGAACTGCAGCACCGGACATATGATCTTCCTCTTTCACTACTGCCCCGCGACGGGTCGCCCCAACTGCGACGCCGCGGGCTGACGAGAGAATACCAATGAAAAACTTCACACTTGAAATCGATTCCGACGGCATTGCCCTGGTCACCTTTGACAGCCCGGGCAAGTCGATGAACGTCATCTCGGCCGATGTCATGGATGACTTCGACGCGCTGACCGGCAAGATCATCAATGACGACGCCATCAAGGGCGTGGTCATCACCTCGGGCAAGGCGGCCTTCTGTGCCGGCGCCGACCTGTCGGAACTGGGCGGCTCGTCTGCGGCGCTGGCCAAGCTGCCGGAAGAGGAAATGAAGACGAAGCTGTTCGAGCAATGCTTCCGTCTCAACAAGACCTTCCGCGCCCTGGAAACCTGCGGCAAGCCGATCGCTGCGGCGGTCAACGGCCTCGCCCTGGGCGGTGGCTTCGAGATTGCCCTGGCCTGTCACTACCGCGTCATGCCGTCGGACAATCCCAAGGCCAAGCTCGGCCTGCCGGAAGCCATGGTCGGCGTGTTGCCGGGCGGTGGTGGAACCCAGCGACTGCCGCGCCTGGTGGGTCTGATGAATGCCGCACCGATCCTGCTGCAGGGCAAGCAGCTCGACGCCGCTGCCGCGCAGGCCCAGGGTATTGTTGATGCCGTGGTGCCGGGTGGCGAGCTGGTGGCCAAGGCCAAGGAATTGGTCAAGGAAGACCCCAAGTCTGCCAAACAGCCCTGGGATGGCGACAAGTTCCGCTTCCCCGGTGGTGGCCCTTACCACCCCGCCGGTGCCCAGATGTTCGGTGCCGCCTCGCCGATGCTGCGCAAGACCAGCTATGGCAATTACCCGGCCCAGCGTTACATCCTGTCCTGCGTCTATGAAGGCTCGCAGGTCTCGATGGATGCCGCGCTGCGCATTGAAAGCCGGTATTTCACCAAGCTTTTGCTGCGCCCGGAAAGCCGCAACATGATCCGCTCGATCTTCCTGTCCAAGCAGGACCTGGACAAGGGCGGACGCCGTCCGGCCGGTCAGGACAAGGGCGAGATCAACAAGATCGCCATCATCGGTGCCGGTTTCATGGGCGCGGGCATTGCCACGGTTTCGGCCCAGGCCGGGATCGAGATTGTTCTCATCGACGCCACGCAAGAGGGCGCCGACAAGGGCAAGAAGCATTGTACCGATCACTTCGCCAAGGGCGTCGCCCGCGGCAAGCTGAGCCAGGACAAGGCTGACAAGCTGGGCGCCCTGATCACGCCGACCACCGACTACACCCTGATCAAGGATGTCGATCTGGTCGTCGAGGCCGTGTTCGAGAATTCCGAACTCAAGGCCAAGATCACCAAGATGGCGGAAGAGCAGATCGGCACCACGGCGGTGTTTGGCTCGAACACCTCCTCCATCCCGATCACCGATCTCGCCAAGGCGTCGGATCGTCCGGACAATTTCATCGGCATCCACTTCTTCTCGCCGGTCGAGAAGATGAACCTGGTCGAGATCATCATGGGCGAGAAGACGGGCGATTATGCCCTCTCGCGCACGATCGATTTCGTCACCAAGATCAAGAAGACGCCGATCGTCGTCTCCGACACGCGGGGCTTCTACGCCAATCGCTGCGTCATGCGTTATATCGGTGAGGGCATGAACCTCCTCGCCGAGGGCGTGAAGCCGGCCCTGATCGAGAATGCCGCCAGGATGGCCGGCATGCCGGTCGGTCCGCTCTCCCTGCAGGACGAGGTGGCGCTGGATCTCGGCGTGAAGCTGATCAAGCAGACCAAGGCCGATCTGGGTGACACGCACAAGCCGTCCAAGACCGAGCCGATCCTGTTCAAGATGGTCGAGGAATATGAGCGCTTCGGTCGCAAGAATGCCAAGGGCTTCTACGACTACCCGGCCGAGAAGGGTCAGCCCAAGCGTCTCTGGCCGGAGCTGGAGCAGTTCGCTCCGGGTGGCAAGTACGCCGCCGACCAGCCGACAGCCGACGAGATCAAGGACCGCATCCTCTACGCCCAGGCGCTGGAAGCGGCGCGTTGCATGGGTGAGGACATCGTCCAGGATCCACGCGAGGCCGATGTCGGCTCGATCCTCGGTTGGGGTTTCGCGCCCTATACCGGCGGCACGCTGTCCTACATCGACACCATCGGCGCCAAGGCCTTCGTGGCCCGCGCCAAAGAGCTGGAAGCCGCCTATGGCGACCAGTTCGCGGTACCGGACCTCCTCGTCGAAATGGCCGAGAAGGGCGAAACCTTCTACGGACGCTTCGGCGCCCCGGCGGCGGTGGCGGCGGAGTAATCGCTGATCTGACCAGAACGACTGCAAAGAACCGGCGCGGCACTGTCCGCGCCGGTTTTTTCTTTGGATGCGTGGTAGTTGTTGTGGGTAACTGCTTACTTGGCGGGGAGAGGCGCGCATGTCACAGCTTATCGCGTTCAGCAAACCCAGATTTGACGTCGACATGTCTGGATTTGAGGTGCCTGATCTAACAAGTCTGTCGATGGAATTGATTGATGCCGTTCAGAGGGAGCTGGGCGGAGAGTCGAATGTAGTTTGGTCGGTTCGTGGCGGTCTGAGTGGCCAGCTGGATGATTGTATCCGCCGATACAATTGCGAATTGTCTCAAGGCAAGGAAGCCAGCGAGACCCAATTCGTCAAACTCTTGAAACGGGCATGTGCCCGATTCGAGCGAGTGATCCTCTGGTACGCGTCGGACTGCTCAGATTTGGATCAGTATGTCGATCAAGGAGTGTTCGTGGACCACGTCGCCCTATTGGCCCAAGCTGACGCTCCTGAGATTTATGCTTCGTTGAAGGCGACGCCTTGAGTGAATGTTGGCGAGTGCAGCTCGTAGACGCTGGGACGCTCCGGGACAGACGCAAATAGCATCCCTCCGCACTCGCGCCGCCGGCGCGCACCCATCCATAGACCGCTTGCCGAGACCCCGCCGTATCCGCTTCTTCAGGTCAAGGGCCGCAGGGCGGCCGCTTCGCGGTTTCACCCTTGAGCTGAAGAAGCGGATACGGCCTGCTGGCTGACAAGCGATCTATGGATTGCTCCGCGCGGGCGTGCCCCGGGGCAAAGCTGATATCCAGGTGACTCGGCCGTACAACACCCACCGTCATCCCCCGGTGACCGCGAAGCGGACATCCGGGGGACCTCGTCACGGACGTCGATCGGTTGGGTGAGGCCCCCCGGACACGCCGGGGGATGACGGGCGAGGTGGGGGTGCGAGCACGAGTCCCGCGCGGCGCCCTGTCCCGAAACTGCAAGAAACCGGCGCGGCACTGTCAGCGCCGGTGTTTTTCTGGTCGGACCTGCGTTAATCAGGGCGTGAAAACAGGCTGTTGAAAGTTTTCACCAGCTTTTCCACAAATTTCGGAATGTTTTCCACCAATCCCGCAAACTTGTCCACGAAATCGCACTTTCCATGCGTTGCGGCGCCGCGTCCGGCCTGTTTTACTTTGGTCATCGACAGCGACCGAAGCGGTTCGAAAGGACCGGGGATCGCCGGAGAGGATGGCCCGGGAAGGCAGGTTCGCAAGAGCCGGTTTTGAACGGGCAGGCAGGAAAGACAGGCCCGCGAGGGCAGGGATTTCAGGTCAGGTTCCAAGGCAAGGGTCCGCAAGGGCCGGCGCTGAAGGGCTCACCGAACCGGAGAGACTGAACCGTCCGCAAGGACGGCGACCAGGGCGCCAAGATCCAGCGCTGCCTCACCGTGGTGCTGCCCCGGACGCAAGAAAGGGGAAGCCGAAGGGAAAGGTGTCAAAACCTCACCGGACGCAACACGGCCGCCCGCCTCCTGCCCCCTTGCCGGGACAGGGACGGGCGGTTGGTGCGTTCGGGATTCCACCAAGTCTGTCCGGCGCTATCAATCACGCTTTCAATCCAGTCAGGATCGTGCTGCTTTCCGAGGCTGCGCACACATGGTGGGTGACGGGAGCGAGACGCGCTATGGGACTGCAAAGTCAGGCATCGGCAGGGCCGGGCACCATCACCATCATCACGGCCACCCATAACCGGCCCGACGCCCTTCGTCTGGCGATCAGCAGCGTGCTCAATCAGACCCACGCCAACTGGCGTCTCCTTGTCGTCGGCGATCACTGCGATCCGCGAACAGGCGCGGTGATTGCGGCATTTGGCGATCCGCGGATCCACTACGTCAACCTGCCTCACAGATGCGGCGAGCAGTCGGGTCCCAATTCGGTCGGCATGGCGCTGGCCAGGACGCCCTTCACCGCCTTTCTCAATCATGACGATCTCTGGTTTCCCGATCACCTCGAGACCGGGCTGGGCAGGCTGGATGAAGAAAAAGCCGACTTTTTCGCCGGGCGCGCGGCATTCCTGGAGACTGGCGCTGCGGAAACGGACGATCTGGTCATCAGCGACGTGACCCCGGACGACCGCTCGCTTGCCGGCGCCTTTGTTCATACACCGGCCTATTTCGAGCCGGTCAGCACGTGGATCCTGCGTAGCGAGGCCTGTCGGCGCGTCGGGCCCTGGCGGGCGTCGACCGAGCTTTATCGCACGCCGCTGGAAGACTGGGTCCTTCGGGCCTGGCGCACTGGCCTGAAACTGGTCGGTGAGGAACGGGTCAGCGTGATAAAGCCACGGCTTCTGGCCCGGCTCGCTGCCGATGTGAAGGCCTATGACCGCCATCCGCCAGGCCTCGACAGGATTGCTGACGATATCACGCGCGCACCCGACCAGGTCCGCAGCGGTATTGCATCCTGGCTTCTCGACAGGTCGGTGGACGGTCAGCCGGGCGGTTTTGACTATCGTGCGGATGGCGGCGAGCTTCATGCACGAGCGGCCCGGATGTTGACCCCGGCGAGCGCGGAGGATTTTCACCGCACGGGGCTGGACGTCATGGACCGGGTGTGTCGGGACAGCGGACAGGCGTGCGGTCATGTCCTGCGCTGGGCCTTGGGGCGTCGCACTGGCGAGGAATTGCCCGAACGCCCCGCGCTGACGACCTTGCTCGAAGCAGCCCGCGCTCAATTGCAGGCGGATTTCGGCGATGCTTGATTCCTGGCTTGCCAGAAGCCGGGCCGAGGCCGGTCTCTCGGTTTCCCCGCTTGCCTGGTCTGAAAACCGCGAATGGGGCCTGCGGGAGGGCCGGCTTCAGCACCATACAGGGCGGTATTTTTCAGTTTGTGGCGTTGCCGTGCACGGGCCGGCGCCGGATGCGCCGGTCCGCTTCATGCCCATGATCGAGCAACCCGAGATCGGCCAACTCGCATTTCTTGTCTGGCCGGGGCCGGATGGACCGCAATGGTTGCTGCAGGCCAAAGCCGAACCCGGCTCGACCGGCCATGTCCAGATCGGTCCCACCGTGCAGGCAACGCTCAGCAATTACGGGCGCGTTCATGGGGGTGAGCCAACGGCCTATCTCGATCAGGTTCTGGATCGTGAGGATGGATGTGTGACCCGCTTGCTTCAATCGGAGCAAGGCAGCCGGTTTATGGGCAAATTCAACATGAATGTTGTGCGGTTGGTGCCGGAGCGTATCGAGCCCGCCCGGCCGGAATGGGTCTGGGCAGACGCTCGGGCACTCCGCCAGGCGCTGGCCGGCAGCTTTGTCGTCAACACGGATGCCCGATCGGTCATCGCGTCAACGGACTGGTCGTTATTGTGCGCCGATGACCAGCCATTCGCCCCCCGGGGCGACCGGTGGGACGGGCTGCGGAGCGAGCTGTCGCTTTCGCTTCATCGCGGGGCGCGATCGACCAGACCCGTTCTGGATGCTCTCCAGGCGCGACGCGGCGGACAAGGCTTTCGCCTTGTGACCTGTCCGCTGGACGCCTTGCCCGGATGGCGATGCGCCGACCAGGCGATCACGGCGATTGATGATGGTGCCGATTTCGAGGTTTGCAGTGTAGCGGTCAGTGCGCCTCGGCGTGAATGTCCCGCCTGGCATCAACCGCTCCTGCGCAGCACGCGGCTCCAAGCCTGCCGATTATTCCTGACCCGGCGGGATGATGTGATGTGTGCCTTCCTCGCCTATTCGGATGAGCCGGGCTTCGGGACGGCGTGCGAACTCGGGCCATCATGGCAGAGCGACCGGCTCAACCCGGAATGGGTCACCGCCTGGGCCGGAAGCGACGGCGTGACGGTCTGGGCGTCGATCGACCAATCGGACGAAGGCGGACGCTTCCTCGACAGCGTCATGCGCTACGAGATATGCGAGCTCGATGCGGCCGACGTCGAGGCCGACGCGCTGGCAGGACAGGGCGGGCACTGGGTCAGTCTGGCCCAGTTGCAGGCGTTGTGTGCGACCGGCGGGGTCTTGACCAATGAGGCGCGCAGCCTGGTGTCCCTCCTGCTGTCGCTGGCGTGATCTTGGGGCGGCTGGAGTCGGGATATTCCCCTGACAGGCGAATATCGTATTCGTTCGCTAATACAACCAACCACTTAAGGTGTTGAAATTGGCGCGTAAACACGTCTGGCGCGAATATTGAACAAGATGTTAATCAAATATGAGCTGCGTTAACGCGATCCTTGGCCAAGATATGCGGTGACGGGCAATACAGCCCCGATGTCGAAACAGGAATGCGATGACTTCGCGGATTTCCTTTCGCTGGCCGCTGACCGGTTGGTCGGACCATGCTCGTGTCCTGGCACTTGTGTGCTGGGCCATGGCCGTGCTCATGACCGGTGTCATGGGCTGGTCGGCCTGGCGCGCGGTCGATACCGCGACTGACAATGTCGACCGCGTTGTCGCCCGCCACGAAGCCGGTGTCGTCTCCAAGGGGCGCGACCTCTACATCGCCCGCCGCTAGGGCGTCCCGGGACTGTCCGCAAGCGACCGGAAGACTTTGCATGCCCACCCCTGCGCCGTGAGGACTGGCCGGCCGGGCAAAGCAGGCTAGTCTGCTGCGGACACAGTTCGCGGAGCCTTCATGACATACACTCTGATCGGAACGCCGGTATCGCTCTACAGCGGCAAGGTGCGTGGCTATTTGCGGTGGAAGAATGTCGCTTTCACGGAGCGGCTTTCAACGCGGGAGGTCTACAAGGCGGATATCCTGCCGCGGGTCGGCTGGCCGGTCATTCCGGTGGTCATCCATGAGGACGGCTCGGCGCATGGCACGACGCTGCAGGACAGCACCGACATCATCGATCATGTCGAGGCCTGTGCGCCCGGCCCGTCCGTCTATCCGGACACGCCCCGCCAGCGCCTGGCGGCCCTGATCCTCGAGCTGTTCGGCGATGAATGGCTGGTGATCCCGGCCATGCATTACCGCTGGGCCTATAATCGCGATTTTGCGCAACAGGAATTCGGCGCCACCAGCCATCCGCATCTGTCACCGGACGAACAGTTCGCCGCCGCCGAGAAAGCCGTCGGCTTCTTTTCAGGGTCGGTCGGCGGGCTGGGTGTGAACCCGAACAGTGTCGCAGCAATTGAGGCCGCTTATGAGGATTTCCTCGCCGTCTTTGACGACCATCTGGGCGAGCATGACACCCTGTTCGGCTCGCGCCCGTCGATTGCCGATTATGGTCTGCTCGGCCCGCTCTATGCGCATTTGCTGCGCGACCCGAAGTCCGGCGAGTTGATGCGGCGCCTGGCCCCGCGCGTTGCCCGCTGGGCTGAGGCCTGCCATGCGCCGCAGCATGGCCTGACCGGAGACTTCCTTCCTGACGATGAAATCCCGTCGGGTGTCGCCAGATTGCTGCAGCGTTTTGCTGCGCAGCAATTACCGGTCCTGCTCGATACCGCTGAAGCGCTGCGGTCGTGGGCTGAGGGACAGGCGCCCGGCACGGAGGTCCCCCGCATACTTGGCTTCCACAAGGCGGTGATTGGTCATGGCGACAGCCAGGTGGAGACCGATCGGGCGATCATCCCCTACGCGCTCTGGATGTTGCAGCGCGTGACCGATTTCCGCGCCAGCCTGGGCGCCGAGGCCCGCGCATCGGTCGATGAAATGCTGCGCAATACAGGTGCAGCAAAACTGATCGATTTCGTCCCGCCAGCCCGTCTTCAGCGTCGCCATTTCAAGCTGGCGCTCGCGGACTGATCACGAAATCGTGGAGCGCGGCCCCGCCCGGTCCGGTCTAGCCTCCCTGCCGGGACAGGGAGGACATCATGCGTTTCATCATTGTCGGGCTGGCCATGGCGCTGGCCATGCCGCTGGCCTTGGGCGCGGCGGCTGTCGCGCAAATACCACCGGCCATCAGCGACGCCATCTCCGATGGGGATGTTGAGGCCCTGACGGCGGCACTGGACGCCGGCGCTGACCCGGATGCCCGGGCCGAAACCGGGCTTCAGGCGACGCCGCTGATGCTCGCCGCCTCCAATCCGGACCCGGGCCTGACCCGGGCGCTGATTGCTGCCGGTGCCGACATCGAAATCCGTGACGTCATGGGCGATCCGGCGATCAACTGGGCGGCCTATTACGGCCACTCCGCGGTTGTCGCGGAACTCCTGTCGGCTGGCGCCAGCCGGTTGCAGGTCGGCCATGGCACGGCGGCCGAAATCGCCATGCGCCGCGGCCACCAGGCGACCCTGGCAATAACCCTGCGGGACGAGGACGGGATGGGGCAGCAAGGCCGCCTCGAAACCCTGCTCGAGACCGCCATTGTGACGGGCGATGTCGCAATGCTCACCGAAATCGGCCAGCTGACGGACCTGTCCGGAGCAAGCGATTGGGCTGGGCGGCCACTCCTGCATGCCGCCGCGCGTTCCGGTCAGACCGGGACCGCGGCGATCCTGATCGCGGCGGGCGCGGATATCGATGCTGTCGATGCCATCGGTTTCACCGCCTTGTTCGAGGCCGCGCGGGATGGGCAGGACGGCATGGTCGAATGGCTGATCACTGCCGGTGCCGATGTCGATCACGTCGCGGCGGAGAATGGCATGGCACTGACCGCGGTCCATCTTGCCGCGATCGGCGGCGATGTCGGCATCGTTTCGCGCCTCGCCGCTGCGGGTGCCAATCTCGACCGACCGGGTGTGTCCGGTGCGACGGCCCTGTACTGGGCCGCCTTCGAAGGCCAGCGCGAAGCGGTCCTTGCGCTGCTCGCGGCCGGGGCCGATCCCGGTATCGTTCCGGACGGGGCGCCGGAATTCGCGGCGGTGGCCGAGATGCTGGACTGGCCGGATGTCGCCGCTCGCCTGAGCGCGAACGCTGCCGACTGATGTCCCGGTAAACTGGACGCTCTGCCATATGAATTCTCGCCAAACCGGTATAAATTGCGGCGTTTGCGGGTGTTAATGGCTGTTGGGGAATAAATGGACCGGATCGATGCGCTGCGGCTCTTCTGTTCTGTCGCGGAACTGGGCAGCTTCACCAAGGCGGCCGAGCGTGAGGCGATGACGCCGGGCGCGGCGTCGAAACAGATCACCGCGCTGGAACAACGCCTACAGGCGCGCCTGTTCGAGCGCACCACCCGCTCGGTCCGCCTGACCGATGCCGGTGAGGCGCTGCTGGACCGTGTCCGACCCTGGCTTGACGAGTATGACGGGCTGGAACAGGGCGTCGCCGATGCCCGCTCGGCCCCGGCTGGGGTCCTGCGGGTCGCCGCTCCGGTCGATTTCGGGGCCCGTCGCCTGATGCCGATCATCACCCGGTTCATGAATGACTGGCCCGGGGTCGAGGTCCGGCTGTCGCTGGCCGATCGCATGGTCGATCTGGTCAATGAGGGCTTTGATGTGGGCATCCGCATCGGCAATCTTCCCGACAGCGCCCTGATCGCCAAACGCCTGGCTGCGGCCTGCATGTCGGTTGTCGCCTCGCCGGACTATCTGGCCCGCGCCGGTCGGCCGGAGCATCCTTCCGATCTGGCGCAGCACGAGATCGTCATCGACCGCAACAAGCCGGCGCCGCACCTGCTCAAATTCATCCGCGAGGGCGAGGAGGTCGAGGTCCGGGTGAGCGGCCGCCTGTCGCTGAACGGCGCGGTGGCAGCGGTGACAGCAGCCTCGGCGGGCGTCGGCATCGCCTGCAGTCCGCGCTGGGCTGCCGAACAGGCGCTGGCGGAAGGCCGGGTCGTTGAAATCCTGACCGACTGGAGCAGCGAGTTGCGTTATCTGTGGGCGGTCTTCCCGTCCAATCGCTATCTCGCGCACCGGGTCCGCCTGTTCGTCGATTTCGTCGCCGAACAGTTTCCGGACCGCATCTGAGCGGCGAGCGGGGGCCGGTCGGTGATCCGGGTCAATTTCTGCCGCTCAGCTTTCGTTCATGTGTTAGGCTATTGAAAGGCACGCGTCTTTGACTCTGCGAGCAACAAGGATGCGGGATTGTGAATTGAGGGGGCTATGGGGCACATGATTTTACGCACACTTTTTCTGGCACTGGTCGCTACCAGCCTCGCGGCTTGCGCCACGACCACGGTTTCCGACAGCCGCAATGGCAGCAGCATGGCAACCGCCGCGTTCAACTATGCCCCGTCCAGCCGCGCACCGGTCACGGGTGCGGGCTATGACCTCGTCAGTGATGAGGGCTGGACCGGCCGCCTCGCCTATGTCGATGACGAGGGCGATGCCCGCGCCCGTCTGACCATGGCCTATGATGACGGCCTCGCCATCGATGTCGATCTGGATATCGCCATGCCCTATCTCGATGGTGGCGTGCGTCGTTTCCACGGGACCGACGTCAATGGCCGTGCCGTCGAAGTCGAGCTGCAGGCAGGGCCGTGCCGCGAGCCGGGCGGCGACACATTGATCTATTCCGCCGATGTCATGATGGCCGGCCTGACGGCCAGCGGCTGCGGCCGCGAAGCGGGCGGAAACCTGGACCGATGGTCGAACTACCTGATGACCTATCTGCCGGTCATCGACATGTGCCTGGGCGAGTTTCGCGACCAGGCGCAACATGTCTCCTATGCCTACACGATGAGCGGCGGTGAAACCGGTGTCCGTCTGGTCGATCTTGACGCCCGCACCTGGGAATGCGCGACGCGCGAAGGCGGCGAGGCGATCAATTCGGTCCGCCCGCTCGACGCCGCCGATGCCATGTATGGTGAGGGGGATCCCGTCTTCGTCCGCGGCTCGATGCCGGAATTCGGCGAGGGGTGTTATGTGTATGAAGCCGTCCGCGCGGAGGATCTGACCCTGATCGGCGCGTTCGGCTTTGATGCCTGCGATACCGGCGATATCGCAACGCTCGACCCGGGTGTCGGCTGAGCCATCCGCTTAACCGCGTCTTTACACGACGCAGATCATGGGTTTGCGCATGCGTGCGATTATCCTGACCCTGCTGAGCAGCCTCGTCCTGACCGCCCCGTCAGCGGCCGAGATCACCGATTTGCGGGCCCGCCTCGATGGCGATGCCGGACAGATATGGATTGCTTTGGACGAACAGCCCGCCGGCGTGACCGGCGAGGTCACCGAAAGCGGTTTGATTGTCACCCTTGAGGGCGTCACCGTGCGACCCCGCTCGATCAGCCCGGCCTCGGATGACCTGGTGGCCGGAGTGTCGGTGGAGCCGACCGGTCGCGGCGGCGTTGTCCGCCTTTACGCCAGTCGCGGCTGGCAGGGGGCCCGGGCAGAATTGCGGCAGGGCGGCGTGTTGGTCAGCATGACCGTCACGGCCATTCCGCAGGTTCATGTCCCGGACTCGGTCTATGCAGCCAGCGGCGCCGAACAGCAGGCGCCAGTCGCTGCGGCTCGACCCAGCCCGACAGATACACAGACGGCAGGTGGCCCGGCCACGGGTCCGGTTATCGACCATTCCGCGTCAGACGCAGCGGCAGCTTCGCCCCGACCCGGGCCGGCCAACCTCTTTGCGGGCAATACGAGTCCGGATGTCACGGCATCGGGCGGTTCGGTGGCACCGCCGGGTGTCTGCGTCGAACAGGCCCGGGCTGTCGCCGAGAGTCCGTGGGATGATGAACTTCTGCATGCCCAGGCGGCCTGTCTGGGCGCGGACGGCCATCTGGCCGCTGCGGCGGCCATCTATGAGCAGATGCTGGCCTTCGAGCCTGAGAGTTTCCGGGCAGCCGTCGCGCTGGCCGAGATCCGGGTCGAGCAAGGTGATAGCCAGGCCGCACGCGACCTCTTTGATCAGGCCGCCTCACATGCCATATCCGATGCCGAAGCGGCCCGTGCGCGCTCGCGCCTGCGAGCCCTGCGCGAGCAATAGGACCGACCCAGCGCACGGGATTTCGACAGCATGGACGATACGGAACCAAAGGGCCGGGTGCTCATCATTGCCGGCTCGGATAGTGGCGGCGGGGCTGGCATCCAGGCCGACATCAAGGCGGTGACCGCCATGGGCGGGTTTGCGGCCACTGCGATTACCGCCATCACGGTCCAGAACACGCTTGGCGTCAGCGCCATCCACCCGGTCCCGCTGGATATCATCAAGGGTCAGATCGACGCCGTCCTGTCGGATATCGGCGCCGATGTGATCAAGACCGGCATGCTGGGGACATGTGAGATCGTGACCTTGGTCGCCGATTGTCTGGCCGCCTGTGAGGTTCCGATCCCGCTGGTGCTGGACCCGGTCATGGTGGCGACCTCCGGTGACCTGCTGGTGGATGAGGGGGCGCAGGCCGCGATCCGCGACCGCCTCTTGCCGATGGCCACGCTGGTCACACCGAATATCCCCGAAGCGGAAAAACTCACCGGCCTGGCGGTCACGGACATTGCCGGCCAGCTGGAAGCGGCCAATCGCCTGATCGAAATGGGCGCGCGTGCGGCACTGGTCAAAGGCGGACATCTGAAAGGTCAGGCCGTGGCCGATGTGCTGGTCTCGACCCGCGGCATGGAATTATTCGACCGCCCGCGCCTGCCTGGTCGCAATACGCACGGAACCGGCTGCACGCTGGCTTCGGCCATCGCCGGGCTGCTGGCCGATGGCGCACCGCTGCATGATGCCGTGCGCCGGGCGGGGGATTATCTGCATGAGGCCATCGCCCGTGCCCCCGGTTTCGGAGCCGGCCACGGCCCCGTCAATCATGCCTGGGTGACGCGGCCCTGATCGCGGACTGTGCGACACAATCCTGGTCCCGCCATGCCGACCGCCAAGGAGCGAGCGGATTTGGTCTTTGGGGCAGGGTGGTCGCCCTGAAAGGTCAGGGCTGCACCTTTGGTGGCACGGGCGGCTTGCCGCCGCGGGCCAGCCAGACACCGGCGAGGATGACGGCCAGGGCCAGAATCACGGTCCAGCCCACCACTTCGCCGATCAGCAGGCCGGTCAGCAAGGCTGCAATGGGCGTCAGATAATTGGCGATGGCGAGGAAATTCGGTCCCGCTGTTCGGGCGACATGCATCAGGATCACCGAGGCGAAGGCCGTCGGACCCAGGGCCAGCCAGGCTGCGGCAAACCAGGCGCTGGGCGTGACATTCTCGACCTGCACCAGATCCCAGATGCCCAAGGGGGCCGCGAAGACGGTCGCCATGATCAACATGCCCGCGGCCGAGACCGAGGGCGGCGTGTCGGGCAGGAGGCGAGCCTGTATGGCATTGATGGCATAGCAGGTCGCCGCCCCGATCACGGCCAGTTGCGCCAGTGTATCGGCGCCGCCCAATGCCGCCAGGGCCGAGGGACCGAGCAGGAAGATGACACCGGCGAAGCCGACGATCAGGCCGAGCACGGCGCGGACCGTCATGCGCTCGCCGGGGACAAAGACATGCGCCAGTCCGACGGTCACCAGCGGCATGGTCGCGACCAGGATGCCGGCCAGGGCGCTGTCGATATATTGTTGCGCCCAGCTGACCAGGAAGAAGGGCAGGGCATTGCCGAACAGGCCAAGCCCGCCCATCCACAGCCAGCGCCGGTCGGTCAGTGGCGGCAGACGGTGCCCTCGCATATGGGCCCAGACCGTCAGGGCCAGGGCGGCGAGGCTCAGGCGGACAAAGATCAGCGCGCCCGGCGGCAGGGTGCCGACGCTATGCTTGATAAAGGCGAAGGCCGAACCCCACAGGACTGTGAGCAGGAGCAGGGCGGCCCAGTCGCGCGGGCCGATCGTGTGCGGCATGGATGTCGATGTCACAGCAGCGTTTCCAGTACAGAGGCGAAGCGCTGGAAGTCTGCCTCATCATTATAGACATGGGGTGTGATGCGCATCCGGTCGCCGCGTTGCGAGACATAAATGTCCTGCGCGGCCAGTCGGGCGGTCAGATCGGCGGGCGCGCCGTCCGGCAGGGACAGGCTGAGATAGTGCGGCGCCCGGTTGGGCGTTGTCCCGCGCAGGCCCAGCGGCGCCAGCCGGTCGGCGAGTTGGCGATTGGCCTGGCCCAGCGTGGCGGCGAGCGCATCTGTGCCCCAGTCCAGCATGGCCGACAGGCTCGCCGAGGCGGCAGGGACCAGCTGGAAATTCGAGCGCTCGCCCATGTCGAAGCGACGGGCACCGGGCGCATGGGCGTCGGCATAGTCGACCAGGCGGGCAAAATCCTCGGCCCGGTCGCGCACGATCCAGTTCTGCTCCAGCGGCTCACCCGACTGATGGTGGGGCGCGACATAGAGAAAGCCCATCGCATAGGGTCCGAGCAGCCATTTATAGCTGGCGGCGACGGCGAAATCGGGCTGGATGGCGGCGAGGTCAAAGGGCATCACGCCCAGCGACTGGGTCAGGTCGAGCACCAGGGCCGCGCCCTGTCGCCGGGCCGCGTCGCTGATCGCGGCGAGATCCAGTGCGCCGCCATCGGCCCAGTGAACCTGGGGGCAGGCGACGATGGATGTGGCGGGTGAGATTGCGGCCAGCATGGCCTCGGTCCAGCTCTGATTGTCGGACCGGGAGACGGTGCGGACATGCGCGCCCTGTTCGGCCGCGAGATCGCGCCAGACATAGACGTTCGACGGGAATTGCTCGGCCAGCACCAGGATTTCACTCTTGGCATCGGGGGCGAGATTTCGCGCGGCTGTCGCCAATCCGTAGGACGCGGCGGGAACCAGGGCGATGTCATTGGCCGTGGCGCCAAACAGGCGCGCGGCCCGGGCCCGCAGCTCCTCGGGCGCGTCGAAGAAGTCCGCCTGGACCTGATAGCGCCAGGGCTGGCCCTTGCGGGCATAGCTGTCCTGTCCGGCGGCGATGGCCGACTTTGGCATCGGACCCATATAGGCGGCATTGAGATAGCAGGTGTCGCGCGGCAGATCGAAACGGTCGCGTTGCGGGGAAATCAGGGGCGTTGAAATCATGGCGAAAGCTCTTGCCCCGCGCCGGGGAGGGCGTCAACGTGCGCTGCAACATGAACCGTCCGACCCACTGCGATTCTCCGGAGACCGAATTGGCCGATATCAGCACGCCTGCCGAAACCCGCCCGCAAAATCCCAAGCCGGTCCTGCGCCCTGCCGATCCGCGCTTTTCCTGCGGTCCGGTGAAGAAATATCCCGGCTGGTCCTGGGATGCGCTGGCTGACGCGCCGTTGTCGCGCACCCATCGGGCCGGGGCGCCTGTGGCGCGGATCAAGGAAGCCATCGAGCGCACCCATGCCCTGCTCGAACTGCCCGAGGGCTACAAGGTCGCCATGCTCCCGGGCTCGGATACCGGCGCCATGGAAGCGGCGATGTGGTCATTGCTCGGTCAGCGCGGCGCCGACGTGTTTTCCTGGGACGTGTTTGGCAATCGCTGGACGCTGGACGCTCGCGACGAGTTGAAGCTGAAGGATTTGCGTGTCTTCCAGGAGCCGGCCGGCACACTGCCCGATATCAGCCAGTACGACCCCAAGCGCGACGCCATTTTCACCCTTAACGGTACGGCTGCCGGTGTCTGGATCCCGGATTTCGAGTGGATTGATGCGGACCGTGAGGGCCTGACCCTGTGCGATGCCACCTCTGCCGCCTTCGCGGTCGAGATCGACTGGTCGAAGATCGATGTGCTGACCTTCTCCTGGCAGAAATGCATGGGCGGCGAGGCGCAGCACGGCATGCTGGTGATGAGTCCGCGCGCCATCGAGCGCCTCGACAGCTGGCGCCCGGACTGGCCGATTCCCGGCCTGTTGCAGCTGCACGCCAATGGCAAGGCCAATATGGCGGTTTACGAGGGCTCGACCCTGAACACGCCGTCATTGATGGCCGTCGAGGACTATCTCGCGGCGCTGAAATGGGCCTCACGCATTGGCGGCCTGCCTGAGCTCATTCGTCGCCGCGAGGAGAATTTCGCCGCGCTGGATGAGTGGGTCAGCCAGGCCGACTGGGTCGCGTATCTGTGCGACAACCCGGCCCATCGCTCGCCGGTTTCGGTGACGTTGAAATACACCGACCCTGACGTCATCGCGTCGGGCGAGGACGCGCAATGGGATCTGACCAAGCGCATCTCCTCCCTGCTGGAACGCGAGAACGCGGCGCTCGACATCACCATGCACCGGGCCTCTGTGCCGGGAATTCGCATCTGGTGCGGCCCGACTGTGGAGCGTGATGATTTGGCCGCACTGGGGCCGTGGCTCGACTGGGCCTATCGCGAAGCGCTGGACGCGGGCTGAGACACGCTTTATCCCGTTTGCAACAGCCAACAGACCGGTCGCATCGGCGGCCCGAGGGGACATCATGAAATCCATCCTGACGACGACCGCCGCTTTCGCCCTGCTGACCGGAGCCGGCCTCGCCGATGATCGCGGCATGGAATTCCGCCTTGGCGTGACCGCGCATGATCTCGCCGATCACGTCGAAGATGGCCCGAATGTCACCCTCGACCTGCTGTTTGCCTCGCCGGATTTCCTCGATGCCATCTGGTCGCCGCGCCCGTATCTCTACGGCTCGTTCAACACCAATGGCCTGACCAATTTCGGCGGTACGGGCCTGGCTTGGGACTTCGAGGTCGCCGAAAACCTGAACTTCGAATTCCGCACCGGCCTGACCTATAATGACGGCGTCGAGGACATCGACCCCAACTCGCCGCCCGGCGACCCGACCCGCATCCGCCTGGCGACCACGCGCTCGCTGATGGGCAATGAAATCCTTTTCCACAACGCCATCGGCCTCGACTACGACCTCAATGAGCGCTGGTCGGTCGGCGCCTATTACGAGCACATCTCGCACGGCCAGATCCTGGCGTCGGGCCGTAACCAGGCGCTCGACAATGCCGGCATCCGTTTCGGATACCGCTTCGGGAATTAGGGGGCGAGCTTTCGGGCTAACCTGTCGGCGTTTGTCATCCCGGCCGGATAGCCTGCGAAGGCAGGCTGCAGGGCCGGGACCTAACAGATTGCAGGCACATGGGTCCCCGCTCTGCGTCCCGCTTGCGCGGGACATCCGGCGGGGATGACAATTAATGTGTGAGCCTATTCCCCCCGCGCCGCCGCCGCCTCGTCCGCGCGCGGATCGTCGGCCTTGGGGACATAGATCCCGATAAACACCGTCTGCCAGTTTCCCTCGCCGTCGCCCTGGTCGAATTGCTGGGTGACGCTGCCGTCCGCGTTGGGGGTCCAGCTGCCGCGCAGCGGGGCGCGGGTTTCGGTCTGGACGGTGTAGGCCTCGCCGGTCAGCACCATGGCGCCGGCCGCGTCGAGACCGCCGGTATAGTCGATATACCAGCCATTGCTCATCCAGACCTGACGCCAGGCGCCGATCAGCGGGTCGTGGACATTGATACTGTCGCCGGCATTGCCGCTGGCGCCGACCCAGTGTTCCGTGACCAGGCAGCCGCCATTGATGCGCTCGATTCGGTTGTGTCCGAGATAGGGGCCGGGCGCTTCATCGGTGTCGGGCGCGTAGACATTCCAGTCCCCGACCCAGAAATCGAAGGCGTCCCAGGGGGCGCCGACGCAGGCATCGGGCGGCGGGGTTGTCGACTGGGCGAGGGCAGAGACAGTACCTGCCAGACCAAGGCTGGCGGCGACAAGAACGGTTCTTGCGAAAATCATCGAATGCTCCCTGTGATCGTGCTTGCAGGCGCTCAGTTGTGCACGAGTTTGCCCAATCCACGGCAATCCTGCAAACGGGTCTGGTCCAAATAACGGCTTCGTGACAAATAATCGGCCCGCGGACAGGACTCGCGCGCGTGCGAGGCTGCTAGCGAGGAGGCTCTCATGGCCAATGTTACCGTGGTGGGTGCCCAGTGGGGCGATGAAGGCAAGGGCAAGCTGGTCGACTGGCTGTCGCACCGGGCCGATGTGGTGGCCCGTTTCCAGGGTGGTCACAATGCCGGCCACACCCTCGTTGTCGGCGAGAATGTCTACAAGCTCTCCCTGCTCCCCTCCGGTGTCGTGCGCGGCAAGCTGTCGGTGATCGGCAATGGCGTGGTCGTCGACCCCTGGGCCTTCGTGGCTGAGGTTGATCGCATTGCGCAGCAGGGCGTGGTGATCACGCCGGACGTGGTCAAGATTTCCGAGACCGCCACCCTGATCCTGCCCATCCACCGCGAACTCGACGCGCTGCGCGAGAACCGCGATGATGGCGAGCCGATCGGCACCACTCGCCGCGGCATCGGTCCGGCCTATGAGGACAAGGTCGGCCGCCGTGCCGTCCGGGTCATCGACCTGGCCGATCCGGCGGCGCTCAAGGCACGGGTCAAGGACATCCTCCACCATCACAACGCCCTGCGCCGTGGCCTCGGTCATGAAGAATACAGCGCCGACCAACTGGTCGCCGAGCTGACCGAGATTGCGCCGAAAATCCTGCCCTATGCGGCGCCGGTCTGGCGGGTTCTCAAGGACGCGATCAAGTCGGACCAGAAAGTCCTGTTCGAAGGCGCACAAGGTGCGCTGCTTGACGTTGATCACGGCACCTATCCCTTCGTCACCTCCTCCAACACCGTCTCCGGTCAGGCTTCGGCCGGGACCGGCGTCGGGCCGCGCGATGTCGGTTATGTGCTGGGTATTGCCAAGGCCTATATGACCCGCGTCGGCGAGGGGCCTTTCCCGACCGAACTGCATGATGCCGACGGCCAGATGCTGGGCGAGCGCGGCCATGAATTCGGCGTGGTCACCGGTCGCAAGCGTCGTTGTGGCTGGTTCGATGCCGTCATCACCCGCCAGACCCTGCAGGTCGGCGGCGTGCACGGCGTCGCCCTGACCAAGCTGGATGTGCTCGACGGCTTCAAGACGATCAAGGTCTGTGTCGCCTATGAGGTTGATGGCGAACGGCTCGACCATCTGCCTGCCGGCAAGGAAGCCCAGGCCAAGGCCACGCCGGTCTATGAAGAGCTGCAGGGCTGGGAAGGCTCAACCGCCGGCGCCCGATCCTGGGCCGATCTGCCGGCCGAGGCGGTCAAATATGTCCGCCGCATCGAAGAGCTGATCGAATGCCCGATCGCCCTGGTCTCGACCTCGCCGGAACGCGAGGACGTGATCCTGATGCAGGACCCGTTCAGGAGCTAGTCTGAAGCGAATTGACGGGTCGAGCCATCCGGGAGGCCGATGTGCTGACTGATCTTGTTGTCCTCGGAATTGTCATCCTCGCCGGTTTGGTCCTGGCGTCACACCGGGTGACGACCAGCCGCGCCTGGCGGGCGACGGTCACGCCGCTGGCCTCCATCATTGGCAGCGGGTTTCTGGTTATCGGCCCCATCCTGCAAACGGCCTATGGCAGCTGGTCACCATTGGTCATGATCGGTTTGTGCGCCGTCGCATACCTGTTTGGCGCCGCCGTCAGGACCAATATCGCGACGCTGGACGCCGATGATCGGCGCGGTTCCATCGTGCGCGGTCTTGAGACCGCAGGAGGCTGGGCTCTGGCGGGCGCCTATGTCATTTCCGTCGCCTATTATCTCAACCTGTTCGGTGCATTCGGTGTCAGCCTGACGGCAGCTGACGACCCGGTCTCTGCCCGCCTTCTCACCAGTGCGGTTCTGGTGCTGATCCTGTTGGTCGGGTGGACACGCGGTTTTGGTGCGCTGGAGCAGCTCGAACAGGTCTTCGTCAGCGTCAAACTGGCCATCATTCTCGGCTTGATTGCCGGCCTGGTCGTGTTCAATGGCGAGCGGGCTGGCGATGATGCCTTGTCCTTCACGGCGCCGGGCCTTTCCGGCTGGTCGGCCCTGACACTGGCTTTCGGTCTGGTCGTGACCATCCAGGGTTTCGAGACCTCCCGTTACCTGGGGGATCGTTATGATGCCCGGACCCGGATCCTCACCATGCGCCGGGCACAGGGCATCGCGACGCTGATCTATGTCGTCTACATCGGCTTGCTCGCCTTTGCGTTCACGCCGGAAGAACTGCCCTTCGGCGAAACCGCAATTGTGAACCTGATGGAGATTGTTTCTCCCATTTTGCCACTTTTGCTGGTCGCCGCCGCCCTGAGCGCGCAATTCTCGGCCGCAGTCGCTGATACCGGCGGGTCAGGCGGGCTGTTTGTCGAGTTGAGCGGGCGCAGGATTTCGCTGCGCCAAGCCTATGCCGGTCTGGTCGGGGTCGGCCTGGTTCTGACCTGGACCACGGATCTGTTCAACATCATCGCCTATGCCTCGCGTGCCTTTGCCGCCTATTACGCAATCCAGGCCGCTATTGCAGCGGTCGGACGCTGGCAGGCCGGATCACGCGGGTTGGCTGGTCTGTTCGCCTTGCTCGCAATGCTCGGCGCCGCCATGGCGTTGTTCGGTGCACCCGCCGAGGGGTAAGTAGCGGCGGTTAACTCGTGGATATTGCGGGTGCCTGCGTGGCGGTCTCGATTGATGGACGAGCGCTCAGCCGTGTTCGCAAGCTGATGGCCGGTTTCTCAACCAACACCCGAAGGCCCCAACCCGCGATCAGGGCCAGCGGCAGCATGATCGCGGCCAGCGCGGTCGTGGTCAGGCCCGGCAACAGCGCGAAGACCATCATGCCGATCGGCCAGTGCAGGATGTAGATGCCGTAGGAGATGTCTTCGACATTGCGGACCTGATCGCCGGTCCGCCCGGGAATGCGGGCATAGCCGATCAGGAGATAGGCAGAGGCCAGCGCCACATCGAGCATCAGCCAGCCCATCGGTGTGCCGTGGGTCACCAATGCGGCGAGACCCGCCAGACCGGCAAAGGCCGGGGTCAGGCGCAGATATTTGCGGCCGGCATGGAAGGCGGCGCCGACCATGAAGGCGGGGGCAAAGCGTGCCAGCGTGCCGATGGTCTCTTCGCCGATGCCGCGATAGCCGAAGGTCTCGACTGCTATCCCGAAGGCGACGGTCAGAGCGGACCAGACCAGCACCTGGGCGTTCTGCCGGTAGAGGCCGACCATCATCAGGGCACCGACGCCGACATAGGCCATCAGCTCATAGCGGATGGTCCAGAGCGGTCCGTTCATGTTCTCGCCCATCGGTGAGGCCTCGAACACGCCGGGCAGGCCGGCCATCGGGTCGATCTGGCTGATCAGTTTGATCGGGAAGAGCCAGGTCTGTGACTGGCTCCAATACTCGCCGGCCGGCAAGCTGGTGAACAGCGGACCGATGACCAGCCAGAGCAGCAGGACTGTGGCGATCAGGCCGGGGAAGATGCGGAAGATCCGGGCGCTGACATAGCGGCCGAGCTGGCTCGATCTCATGGCGCTGGCGGTGATCATGTAGCCGGACAGGATAAAGAAGCCGTCGAGCGAGCATTGGACGATGAAGTCGACTGAGGTCGCCCAGACACCGGTAAAGGGCAGACCGAGCGGGATCATCAGGGCGTGGCCGTACAGCACGATCAGCGCGAAGGCGATGCGCATTGCCGTGAAATTGTTGGCCTTGTCGTCCAGATGGCCGTGGCCGTCGCGAAACAGGAAGCGTCCCATGGGTTTTGTCCTCGTCTTGTGACAGGTGGCACGCAATTTTCACGCCACCGGACCTGCTCCGGGGTGTTAAGGTTAATATCTTGAAATTATTGTAATATTTCGCCCCGCGCTTGGCTTCGGGTTAAAGTCGGGCTGCCACAATCCTGCCAGAATTCAATCTGGGAGGGATGAATGCCCCGAACTCGCACATATCTGGCCTGGGCCATCGCGCTGGGACTTGGCGCCGGCGCCGCCTGCCTCGGCCCTGGCCGGGTCGAGGCCCAATCTGCTGGCCAGTCCGCCGATTGCCAGCGCTACGCCCAGCACCGCGACAATTATCTGCAAACGGTCGGCGCCGGCATGGAACAGCAACTGGGATCAATGGCGGCCCAGCGCCAGGTGCCCGTCCAGGCAGCGGCCTTTTACTGGGGCGGCGCGCTGATGCAGGCCGGGGACACGCGCACCCTGGCCCAGCTGACCCTGGCGACCGCACGCTGGCCCGGCAATGCCGCGCGCGCCGAAGTGGCAATGACCCGGATATCCGACGAGCACCATGGCGATCTCGCGGCCCTGCTGGCCGGCATGATGCTGTCCGATGGTCGCGGAATTGACGATCCGTATCGGGCCCGGGCCTATCTCGTCGACGCCAGCCGCCGCGGCAATGCCGATGCGACGGCCTTCCTCGGGCTTTACGATGCCTGTCATACGCGGCGGGTGGCCCTGAACTGAGCGTGTCTGCTGTCATCTGACCGCATCGCCATCATCCAAACAGTGTCCGGCCTGCATCCATGTCGTCATGATGGGGCGTGGAGACGAGATGCGACATCAGAAAACATTGATCGACGGCGCGGGCCTGGCGGTTCGGCTGACCTGGTACCGCCCGGGCGAGCAGATGGCGCCGCACGCCCATGACTGCCACCAGGTCTCCTGGTTGCTCAGCGGTGAATTGCGCGAAGTCGGCGGCGCTGGCGAACATGACGTCGTCGGCACCAGCCGGGGGGTGAAGCCGGCCGGTTTCCGGCATGCCAACGTCTATGGCGTGAACGGGGCACTGGTCCTGGGCGTGGACATTGACCCGGAGGGGGCCGGTTGTTGCGACCTGCCTGATCCCGGGGCCTGGGCGTGGGCTGACACGGCTGCCGATGTACCGATTGAAATTCTCCGGCTGGCAACGGCGTCGCACAAGGCTGATACCGACCCCGGTCAGACGCTGACCGACCTCGCAGCCTGTGCACTGGAACCGGCATTGGACAGCGGCCATGACAGCCTGGTCCATGACCGGGTTGCGCGGGGTTGGCTGGATCGTGTCCGCGAGCAATTGCGGGATGATCCTGACGAGCCTGATCTGAGCCGTCTCGCCGAGCAGGCGGGGGTGCACCGGGTTCATCTGTCACGCAGTTTCCGTCGCCGTTTCGGTCTGCCACCCAGTCGCTATCGCCTGCAATGCCGGGTCAGCCGGGCCATCGCGGACATGGTCGACGGCGCGCATATTGCCGAGGCGGCCCTGGCGGCGGGATTTGCTGATCAGTCACATCTCACGCGCGTGGTCCGGACCCATACCGGATTCACGCCCGGCCATTTGCGGGCGTTGATCGCGGCCTGACAGGCGGGCGCGGCAGGCTGTGCGCCAACGGGTTACGCCTGTTCAAGACGCCGGTCTGCGACACCGCTAATGTGCGACTGGATACATTGGCCCGACGGGCCTGAACTGGAGAGATTGCATGTTTCGAACCTTGAGCCTCGCCGGCGCCACCGCCCTCGGCCTGGTCGCCGCTGCAGCCGCTGAGACGCCGGAAGGCGCCGCCGCCAGCCTTGACGCCTTCCTCGATGAATTCCCCGATCTGGGTCCGGGTTATGCGGTCGTGGTGGTCACCGCCGATGAGGTGCTGATGCGCCGGGTGCAGGGCGAGCGCCGGGCCGTGTCGGGTGATCCGATGACGACCGACACGCCGATCTATATCGCCTCCCAGACCAAGGCCTATATGGGCCTTCTGGCGGCGCGGCTCGATGCCGAGGGCGTGCTGCCGCTCGACAGCC
The DNA here is from genome assembly GCF_000014745.1 of Maricaulis maris MCS10. NCBI lineage: Bacteria > Pseudomonadati > Pseudomonadota > Alphaproteobacteria > Maricaulales > Maricaulaceae > Maricaulis > Maricaulis maris. The sequence continues at coordinate 658,064 of NC_008347.1, forward strand.
GGATCACGGATCACTGGCCGGATCTGCAATTCCCGGACGGCCTTGACGCCGCGGACTGGACCTTGCGGGACCTGATAACCCACCAGGTGCCGATCGACGTCGGTATCATCACCACGCTGGAGGCCTATGTCGGCTATGTCGATCCGGCCGACTATCCGCGTCTGATCGAGACCCATGCTGTCGCCCGGGAGCCGGGCTTCGAATACGATAATCTGGGCTACAACATCTATGGCGCCATACTCGAGAGCGTGACGGGTCGGTCGTGGCAGGACTGGCTCGATGTCCACATTCTTGACCCGCTGGAGATGGAGCGAACCTCCGCGCGGACGTCGGACTTCCCGATCAATGAACTGTCCTGGGGCCATCACTGGGTCGGCGAGGATGTCGGCTGGTTCGAGATCCGCCCGAAGACCGATGGCATGATGCAGTCGGCCGGCGGCCTCGTCACATCGGTCGATGACATGGCAATGTGGTTGCAGCTTCAGCTGCGCGGCGAGGGGCCTGAGGGGTCGGGTATCACGGCGGAGATGGTGAGTACTGCCCAGACCGGCTATGTCGAAACCCATCAGCAGGATCGCCGTAACGCTGCCGAGCTCCGGTGCTCGCACTACACGCTGGGCTGGAATGTCTGCGACTTTGAAGGCCATGACTTCTACGTCCATGGCGGCGGCTATACCGGCATTCGCACGCAGATGGCCTTCTCGCCCGATCTCGGCGTCGGCATTGCCGCCTTCTCCAATTCCGACAACATGACCGGCTGGCTGACCAGCCGCACCATCAACATGTATTTCCAGTTCCTGATCGAGCACGAGACGGCCGATCGCATGCGCCAGATCCGGATCGAGCAATACCCGCAGCGCATCCAGCGCTATCTCGATCACCGCATGGAGCAGCGAAACAGTGCGATGGCGGATGAAAGCTGGGGCGGTTGGAGCTGGACGCCGGACGCGGAAACCCTGTCGGCCTATGCCGGCCGCTGGACCACCGGCGAACCCTATCTCGATATCGAGATCGCTTCAGTCGGGCCGGCCCTGGTCTTCAACTGGGGCGATATGAGCGCCTCGATGGTGCCGGCAATTCCGGACCTTTTCGGTGCCCAGACCTCACCGTTTGATGACCTGTACGCCTTCCGCTTCGAGCGGGATGATGCGGGCGAGATCGTGCGGCTGGTCCGGGGCGAGGACGTCTATACCCGGGCTGAGTAGCGTCCGGCGGCCCCGTGGCCAAGGGTCTCATTGCCTGCGGCCACGGGGATGCCGATACTGTCGGTCTCACGCAAGGAAGGACCGACCATGTTCGATACCGCATCCATGACCGATTTCTGGCTTCGTGTACTGGGACTCTATTTTCTGGTCGCCGGGCTTGGCGTGTTCGCCCAGGTCGACAAGCTCGCCGGACTGGCGACCGAGATTCGGGAAAATGCCCTGCTCCGATGGCTCAGCGCCATCCTGGCCTTCGCGGTCGGCGTGTTGATCCTGGCAACCCGGGACGGGTCCGGTGGAGGGCCGGCCATGATCGTGTCGATCATTGGCTGGGTCAGCCTGATCAAGGGCATCTTCCTCTTTGTCGCGCCGCCGGCCCTGTTCGGCTTCTATGACAGCCTGCTCGCCAATCGCACCGTGCTGCGGGTTTGGGGAGTGGCAATTGTCCTGGCCGGGGGCGGCCTGATCTGGCTGGGCTATTCCGGATAGTCACCGCAGCGCAGAAAGGGGCGCAACATGCGCCCGCCGGGGGTCGCACCGTCGGCGACATAGACACGCATGGACCGGTTATGGCCGCGGCGGACGGGCGAATATCGCGCGTCGAGAATGCGCAGGGCGTCTGTCCGTACCGACGGGTCGGCGCTCGACCGTGCACGTTCCAGATTGAGGGTCAGCCTGCCGGTCAGAAAGGCGCTGGTCACCCCGCCAAGCTCAATGCCGACCGTGTGTTGCCGACCACCGCCAAACTGCCAGCGGTCGGGTGTGGCGGTCAGCACGAAATAGTGGCGTTCGCCCTCGATCCGGATTTCGATCTCGCCCACATTGGTCGAGCGATTGTGGGGCGGTTCGCCGCCCGGCGCGAGGAGCAGTTCGAACCGGTTGCTGTCGGCTTGCCCGCAGGTCGAGCGGCCATCCTCGGACAGCTCGGCATAGCTGCCGGAGCGGGGGGCATCCGCGACCGCCGCATCGCTGTCCGGCGTCATCAGGCCCAACAGGAACAGCGTGAGCGATATCATGGCAAGGGTCTCCGCAGAAGCAGGGCCGGCAAGGTGACAGGTAACGCCTGAACCGGTTCTGAACAGTCCCGGGTGATCCGCTGCGCTTGCCAAATCAGCCGCTCGCGTCCAGTCTGCATGCAGGAGTTCCAAGGGGTGCCTTGCGCGGGTTTTGCGTCGGGCTGAGACATCACCCTTAGGACCGGATCCGGGTCATGCCGGCGTCGGGATGGAGCGGTCGATGGACACCGAAACCTTCAATGCCCATTGCGGTTCGCTGCCTCACACCACCCATGTGGTGCAATGGGGCGGTGCCGAGGTGTGGAAGGTCGGCGGCAAGGTCTTCGCCGTCGGCGGCTGGAACAAGGACAGCGACAGCTTCGCCGCCAGTTTCAAGTGCTCGGCCATGACCTTCGAGATGTACAAGGACGAACCCGGTGTTCGCCCCGCCCCCTATCTCGCCTCGCGCGGCATGATGTGGCTGCAACGCTTTGACGAGCGCACCCTCGATGACGCCGCCCTGCGCGACTATCTCGCCGAAAGCCACCGCATTGTCGCCGCCGGACTGACCAAGAAGCTGCAACGCGAATTGGGGTTTATCGAATGAACATCCCGCGCCTTCATCATGGGGTGGCCGCCACGCTGGCTCTCGCCCTCGCAACAGCCCCCGCAGCGCTGGCCCACCCGTCCGAGGATGACCCCGCCACGGCGCATTTCCTGGCCAATGAAGCCATCCTGGTCTCCGCCGGCGAGACCCGCATCCTGTTCGACCCCTTGTTCAGCGTCTCCTATGGCTATCCGCTGGTGGCGCCCGATGTGCGCGCCGCGATCATGGCCGGGACACCGCCCTATGACGGGGTTGATGCGGTCTTTGTCAGCCATGTCCATGGCGATCATTTCGACGCTGGTGCCGTCAATGCCTATCTCGCCGCCCACCCGGACGTGATCCTGGTCGGGCCGTGGCAGGCGCGGCTGGACATGCAGGCGGCGGACGGATGGAACGACGCCTTCGAGGCGCGCATCCAGGCGCTGCCCTTCATCGCCAGCCCGCAGGACCTCGTCCTCGCCGCCGACGGTGTCGAGGGCGCCATCCGCGTCGAGACCGTCCACATCCCCCATGCCGGCGGGCCGGGCCGGGCAGGCATCCAGAACATGGCCCACCGCGTCACGCTCAATGGCGCGGCCACCGTCATGCATCTCGGCGACGCCACGCCCGAGCCGGCCATCTATGAGACCCACAGCGACCATTTCGCGGCCCGCACCACCCAGCACGCCTTCCCGCCTTACTGGCTCCTGGGCGAGTGGGGCGGCGAGACCACGCGCCAGCGCCTGAACGCCGACGCCGCCACCGGCATCCACATCCCCATCCAGCAACCCGACTGGCTTGATGCGAGCGGCGAGGATTTCTTCACCGAAGCCGGTGAGGAGCGGGGGGTGCATGGCCATGATGATGAGTGACGCGCGGACGTCAAACGGGGCAGGCTGGACCACCGGTTCAAACGAAGTCGTCCTGCGCGAAGACCGTGTTGACCGGGTCGGACAGTTTGCGGCGCAACGAAGGCGTGATGCTCTCCGGCTGATTGTGCCGACCCTGGGTTTCGGCGCGATGGCCGTTGTCTGGGTGGCGTTTTTCGCAGCGGATATGTCAGTGATGGGCGTGTCGTGGTTGCCCGGTGTGGCGGGCTCGCTGTCTGCCGCTTGTGCCGTGGCGCTGGCCCTGACATTGGTCAAACGGCCGAACACGACCTCGCTCGTCGAGCGCTATGTTTTCACAAGCCAGCGCATCCTCGCACTGGATTCGGGCGGGTCGGTGGTCGGTCAGATCGGCGAGACTGAATTTGATACCGCGGAGCGGCTTGATGATCGCGTGGTACTGCTTTGTCCTGACGATCAAAGCGGTGAGCGCGCGTTTGTAATATCAGAAATCGATGGCCTGGATGACGTCCATGAATTCGTCACCGCCACCTACAAAGGAGTCTCCCCATGAACAAGCCCACCTCACAATCCGAATTCGAGACTCCCAAGGTCACCACCGGGCCGCTGCCGGGGTCGCGTCGGGTCTATACCTCGCCCAAGGCGGGGCCGGCGCTGAAAGTGCCGCATCGCGAGATCGACTTGCATCCCACCGCCAACGAGCCGCCGGTGCGCGTCTATGACACCTCCGGGCCCTACTCGGATCCGGCAGCGACCATCGACGTGGAGACCGGTCTGCCGCGTCACCGCCTCGCCTGGTACAAGGATCGCCAGCTGACCGAGTATGAGGGCCGCCCGCTCTCGCCGCTCGATAATGGCGGCGCCACGGGCAAGTATCTCGCCCGCGAATTCCCGGCCACGCACAAGCCGTTGAAGGGCACGGATGGCCAGCCGGTGACCCAGTATGAATTTGCCCGCGCCGGCATCATCACGCCGGAAATGGTCTATGTCGCCGAGCGCGAGAACCTGGGTCGCAAGACGGCGGTCGAGGGTGCCGCCGAACGCCTCGCCGATGGCGAGAGCTTTGGCGCCGAGATTCCGGAACATGTCACGCCGGAATTCGTCCGTGACGAGATCGCCCGCGGCCGCGCCATCATCCCGGCCAATATCAACCACCCGGAACTCGAGCCGATGATCATCGGCCGTAATTTCCTGACCAAGATCAACGCCAATATCGGCAATAGCGCCGTCGCCTCCTCGGTCGAGGAAGAGGTCGACAAGATGGTCTGGTCGATCCGCTGGGGCGGCGACACGGTGATGGACCTGTCGACCGGCAAGAATATCCACAACACCCGCGAATGGATCCTGCGCAATTCCCCCGTCCCGATCGGCACCGTGCCGATCTACCAGGCTCTGGAGAAGGTCAACGGCATTGCCGAGGACCTGACCTGGGAGGTGTTCCGCGACACGCTGATCGAGCAGGCCGAGCAGGGCGTCGACTATTTCACCATCCATGCCGGCGTGCGGCTGGCCTATGTGCCGCTCACCGCCGACCGGGTCACCGGCATCGTCTCGCGCGGCGGGTCGATCATGGCGAAATGGTGCCTGGCCCATCACACCGAGAGCTTCCTCTACACCCATTTCGAGGAGATCTGCGACATCATGCGGGCCTATGATGTCTCCTTCTCGCTGGGCGACGGGCTGCGCCCCGGCTCCATCGCCGACGCCAATGATCGCGCGCAATTTGCCGAGCTGGAGACGCTGGGCGAGCTCACAAAGATCGCCTGGGCCAAGGGCTGCCAGGTGATGATCGAGGGGCCGGGCCATGTCGCCATGCACAAGATCAAGGCCAATATGGACAAGCAGTTGAAGGAGTGCCACGAGGCGCCCTTCTATACGCTGGGGCCGCTCACCACCGATATCGCGCCCGGCTATGACCACATCACCAGCGGTATCGGCGCCGCCATGATCGGCTGGTTCGGCTGTGCCATGCTCTGCTATGTCACGCCCAAGGAACATCTGGGCCTGCCCGACCGCGATGACGTCAAGGTCGGCGTGATTACCTATAAAATCGCCGCCCACGCCGGCGACCTCGCCAAGGGCCACCCCGCCGCCAAGATCCGCGACGACGCCCTGTCACGGGCCAGGTTCGAATTCCGCTGGGAAGACCAGTTCAACCTCGCGCTTGATCCTGAAACCGCCCGCGATTTCCACGACAAGACCCTCCCCAAGGAAGCCCACAAGGTCGCCCATTTCTGCTCCATGTGCGGGCCGAAGTTTTGCTCGATGGAGATTACGCGGGAGATCCGGGACCGGTTTGGGAGTGCGCGGGCGCCGAATGCTGTGGATGCCGGGATGGCGGAGAAGGCGGCGGAGTTCCGCGAGAAGGGTGGGGAGATTTATCTCTCGGAAGACGGCAAGGTCCGCGAACCAATAGACTAGGCTGAAGAGGGACATGTACCTTTGGTACGTGTCCCATCCAGAAGCTGTTTTCTTGTCCCTTCCAGTATCGAGCTATCTTCCCGGGACACGTACCAGAGGTCCATGTCCCTCTGCGTGGGCGCCGAATGCTGTGGAGGCCGAAGAGGGCATGCAGGCCAAGGCCGAGGAGTTCAAGGCGTTGGGGAGCGAGATATATTTGAGTGAGGATGGCAAGGTGAGGGAGGGGATTGATTAGGTGCGCGAAGAGCGTTTATCAACTCTTTGTTTTTTTGTGCCGATCTACTATTATAGGTCGTTATTAATCTGAGTGGGCGGTCTTATGGGTGATGTAAACAAAAAGTCGTGTTTTGTAATTTCTCCTATTGGAGACGATGGCACCGAAACACGCAAGCGATCGGATCAGGTTCTGAAGCACATAATCGAGCCTGCAGCCAAAGACTGCGGTTACGAAGCAATACGAGCGGATAAGATTGATAAGCCTGGCTTAATCACAAGTCAGGTCATTGGGCATATTCTCAATGATGATTTGGTTATAGCCGACCTCACAGAGCGCAACCCCAACGTATTCTATGAACTTGCCCTGCGGCACGCCATCAATAAGCCTCTTGTTCAGATTATTCAAAAGGGTGACCAAATTCCTTTTGACGTCGCGAATCTGCGGACGATTTACATCGATCACACCGATCTAGATAGTGCAGCTCAAGGACGTGAAGAAATAGTTCAGCAAATCAGAGCGCTTCAAGAGAATCCGGAAGACGTCGAGACTCCGATAGGAGTTACTTTGGATTTACAGGCTCTTCGGCAGAGCGAGAATCCCGGCGATCGGGAGGTAGCTGAATTAATTGAAGATATAGCAGAAATTAAAGCGTCTCTCTCAGCTTTGAAGAGTTCTTCCGACGGTTCTCAGCTAACAGCAGTTCAAAATCGGCTGGAACATTTGATCTACGAGCTCGATGCCTCCGCCCCAGTCGGGCGCCGCGGTGGATTGCAAAATCGAAACCTTCGCAAAACGCTCGACTTCGTTCGACATGGGGGAGGTAGAGATGGGTCGAACATTTCTTTGGCAATTCTGGCCTCTGTATTCCGCCGTTCTCACCCTTGGCTATATGAGGTCGGGATGGAGGCTTATCGGCAATCGACCTATGGGCCAAAAACAAAGCGGGATAAGGCGCTTCACGAATTTCGTAGTGCCCTTCACGTCACTTTGGATCTTGGTCCATTCAATGGCGACAAACTCGAGCGAGAGTCTCTATATCTGGTGGAAGAAGCGTTTCGAAATTTGGAATTTATTGAACACGAACTGCGATAAGATGACCTAACGGGGGGTGGGACATACACCAATTATCGAAAAGCGAACACGCCCCCCCCAACACCCCATAAACCCCATGCCGAGACCCCGCCGTATTGAAGTCCCGCGGTCAAGGGCGGCGGAGCCGCCGCTTTGCGGTTGTCACCCTTGACCGCGGGACTTCAATACGGCCCCTTGCTGGCAAGGGTTTTATGGCTCGGTCCGCGCTGGGGGCGCGTCGGCTGACAAGGTGGGGACTTGATGGCGACCAAGGAAGACATTCTCGAACAGGTCGTTGAGGAATACCTCATCCACCAGGGCTATTTCGTCCAGCACAATGTGAAATTCCTGCCACGGCGGGATCATCCGGATTTCGTGTCCAATCAGGACAGCAATCACTCTGATATTGATGTGCTGGGCTTTCATCCGGCCAAGACCGGCCCGGAACAGGTCGTTGCGGTCAGTTGCAAGAGCTGGCAGCAGGGCTTCAGCCCGGCCAGCGAGATCGCCGCCATTGAGGGCGACAAGACCCTGCGCGGACGAAAGGCGTGGAAGGCGTTCCGGGAACTGACCGAGCCGAAATGGTCGGAAGCGTTCATCGCCGCGGTCGAGGAAAAGACGGGGCGCCGCGAGTTCACCTACGTCACCGCCATCGCCAAGCTGAGAGGCCCTGCCGAGCCGTGGGAGACCCATCCGGGCTTCCGTGCCGCGCTCGGTGGCAATCCGATCCGCATCCTCACCTTCCAGCAAATGATCCGCGACCTCGCGCCGGACATGTCGACGACGCTGGCAGCGACGGAAGTCGGGCGTTTGCTGCAGATGTTCGCAGCGTCGGGTTTCAACCTCGATCAAACCCGCTGAAGCGCCGCCTTGCCGGCCCAGGCACCGCCTCTCCCCGACCGGGGAGAGGATTCAAGGTGAGGGGCGGCCGCGGAGCGGCCCGGAAAGGTTATGTCTGGCGCGGCTGTCGCCGCGTGCCCCTCATCCGCCCTTCGGGCACCTTCTCCCCGGTCGGGGAGAAGGCGGGGGCCTCGCTTTTTTTAAGCTGAAACGTCCTCTCTCCTCCGTCATCCCCCGGATGCCCGCGACGCGGTCACCGTGGGATGACGGTGTGATTTATGGGGTTTCCAACGCCTTGCCGGCACAGAAAGAGACGCGTCTTTCCCTCTCCCTCGGGAGAGGGTGGCCGGAGGCCGGGTGAGGGGTGACTTCCGGTGCCAGGGCGCTGATCCCCCTCATCGCCCTTCGGGCACGCTCCCCCCGGTCGGGGAGAAGCGGGTCCGGCATGTCACCATCCTCGTATTGCCGGCATGCAGGGTCGGCAATGACGAATCCTACCGAGAAATATCGGCGTCGCTGCAGCGGGTGCCGTGGCCGGTGCGGTCCATGGCGTAGTCGATATCGGTGCAGCGACTGCCATGGAGATTGCGATCGCTCTGGGGCGCGGCGCCGCGGCCATAGCCCGGCCGGTCTTCGGTCTCGGCCGTATCCAGGTCGTTGACGCCGGTCTGGCTGGTCCGCCGGCCGCCACGGCCCTGGCCGTCCGGGTCGGAGTGGGGGCTGGTATCGAGATCGGTCACCGGTGCCTGCGCTGCGCCACCGGTCAGCACGCCGACGGCGCTCATTGCGACCGCGCCCGTCACAACCGACAGAAACGATCGTCGGCTCAGCTTGCCTTTTTTGGCCATGTTCGGACCCTCCCAGCTCCGGATGTCAGTATCCGCTCAGGACGGTAGGCGGCGCTCGATGACCGGTCAAATCCTATCATCACGGCATCGCAATCTTAACGCGCTCACGCTAGTGGTGCGTCAGTGAAGTGGGAGGAATGGGTGCATGATGACGTCAATCAAGAGCGTGCGGACGGGGGCTCTCGCCCTTTTTATGTCACTGGGTGCCGGTGGCGCAGCCCTCGCGGAAGGCTCGCCGGCCGGACAAGCCTTTTTCTGGGAGCTGGTCGACACATCGGCCACCATCGGCCAGCACTATACGTTCGAGCCGGATGGATCGGTGACGCAGCAGACCACCTATATCTTCAATGACGGGCGGCCTGAACAGGATGTCGGTCCATCCTATGTGGCTGGCTGGTCGCAGGATGGCGATGGCGGTGTGACGGTCGAGTGGGCGGACGAACCCAGCCAGCATTGCGTGGCCTGGCCGGCCTATACACAAGGCCCGGTCGATGCCGTGCCGGACGGGGATTGCTGGCTCTCGGAACAGATCCGCAATCTGATCCGCGAAGGTGCGGTCGGCGGTTATGACGGCTGACGGCGTCGGCGGGTCCGACGGCTATGGCGATTCCCAGGACTGGAAGCGGGTCGGCGAGGTGTCTTTCCACCTGCCAGCGGGTTATTGAGCCGCTGAACGGGGATCCCCGCCAGCCGATCAATCGGTCGGGTCGTGCCCGTCTGTGTCGGATCCGGCCTTCTTTTCCTCCGCACCGCCCAGCGCCACAAAGGCGAGCGTGGCGATAAGACCACCGCCCAGGAGCGCGATGAAGGGCAACAGCTCCGGGTCCCAGCCGGCGAATGTCTGCATCAGGGCAAGCCAGGTCATGACCGCCACATACACGGCGGCGCCGAGCAGGACCCGCTTCCATTCGTGGGTGATGAGCGGTTGGGCGGCCGGTGCGGTGGCGTCGGCGGTCGGAATGGGTGTCGTGTCGTTGGCGGCCATGTCGGCAGTCTCCTCTGGCGTTTCAATCAGATCACGCAATTGCGCCGAAGAGAGATCGAAGCTGGCGGCCAGCGCCCGCACGGTTTCCAGGCTGGGTGTCTCGCCACGTTCGGCGCGCTGGATCGTGCGGTCACTCAATCCACTGATCGTGGCGAGTTGTTCCTGTGACCAGCCCTTCTCGAGGCGCAGCGATTTCAGTCCCATCAGGTAGCTCTCTTGTCTCGGCCAAGCCCGTGAAGGCCTGATTGCAGGGCGGTTTCTAGCCGCCGGACGCCCTGTCGCCCACGACACGCAGGCGACAGGAAGGTGACAAGTGCAGCCGGTTTGCGCAATGCCACTGTCATGACCCCATCGCCGGACCCGGTCGCCGGACCCGGCCATCCGGACTCGGCCATCCGGACTTGGCTGGACAGCGGTTCGGCAGAGCCGCACAGTCGGCCCGGCACAACCGAGGACAGCCCCATGACCAACGAGACGGGCCACACTGGCTCCTGCTTTTGCGGCGCGGTTCAGTATCGCCTGCGGCGGGATCCGATGTTCGTGCATGCCTGCCATTGCCGCGATTGTCGCAAGCAGACCGGCGGTCCCTATGCCATCAACGCGCTGATCGAACGGTCCGAGGTCGAGCTGGTTGCCGGTGAACCGGTGCGGCATACGCAGCAGACCGGCAGCGGCAAGCCGCATGATATCTGGCGCTGCGGCTCATGCGGAAATGCCGTGTGGAGCGATTATGGACGCCGCGAGGTGATGGTCTTCATCCGCGTTGCCACGTTGGACGAGCCGGAGCGCTGCCCGCCGGACATGCACATCTTCACGCGTTCGGCCCTGCCATTTACGCCCATCCCCGACGAGGCGGGGCAATGCCGGGTCTTTTACGACATGACGGACGAATGGCCGGATGCAGCGCTGGCACGATTTGACCGGCTGGGCACGAGGCGGCTGGGCGCCTAGTGCCAGGGAAGGCGGCGCCGTGCCGCTGCGCAACCGGCTTTCCGCCTCCCGGACCAGCTCGCTAGTGTGCTGTCGAAACCGGACGGGGAGAACGGTCCATGATCATCCAGGCGACATCGGGTCAGGCGGAGTTTCCGCGCCTTGGCGAGCGGGCCCTGTGGCTGGCTGGCCTGGCGCTCTATATCGTCGGCCAGGTCCTGCTGCGGCAGGGCCAGGACTTTGTCGAGGCACAGCGTCCGATCGACTTTGCCCACTGGTCGCTGCTGGTCGGCGGGGTGATGATGCTGCCGCTGGCCGGGCGTCTGCCCTGGCGCAATATCCACTGGCTGACCATTCCGCTCCTCTATGCCGGCATCACCGCGCTGATCGGCATGTGCGTGCTCGATTTCGTGTTCTGGGCCCTACCCAATGGCGAGATGGAGAATACCGTCGCCCGCCAGCTGATCGGCACGCCGGCGGTGTGGTCGCCCTTCATCACTTTCGGGCCCAACTACATCTTCGTCACCGCCGTGGTGCTGCCCTGCCTGTCCTACCTGTCGGTGTCCCGCATCGGCGCGTTGCTGGTGGTGATCGGCTCGATGGTCATGCTGTTCGGCACGCAATGGTACAATGTGGCCGGCTGGGTCTTGATCCTGATCGGCTATGCCATGTGTTTCGACTGGTTGCGGCGTGGTCGCCTGACGGACTGAGCCGGATTGGCTTGACCGGTCGCGATTGATCGAATTTTACCGACCTTCGCACCGGTATCTTAAAACCTGCCGCTTATTCAGGCCCTTGAAAGAGCGCTCCCGACGGGGCGCCTGGAAAATCGGGGACTGATCACATGATGCGCACCGGATTGATGACGGCAATGACACTCGCCCTGGGCCTGACGGGCGGCGCGGCGGCGGCCATGGAAAGCGACGGGCCGGGCGGCCAGGTGTTCGAAGCCACCGGCACGGAGTCCAACCGTGATTTTTCCGGACAGACCGCAACCATCCGCTTTGGCCAGGGCGACGGCGAGGGTATCGACATCACGGTCACCGGCCTGGTCTATCCGACCGGCGCTGAAGCGCCGTCGGATGGCTGGTACAACGCCAACTCCAACGGGTCCTATTCGGTCTTTGTCGACCGGTTCAACGAGGACCCGGACGAAATGTCGGGCGAGGATGCCGCCTATTGCCATGAATGGCCCGACTACCCGATTGGCGAGAATATCGAGAACGGAAGCTCCGAGTATGACCGCTGGGATTGCTGGCTTGGCGACTCGGGGCAGCTGGAAGACTGGGACATTGTCCGCGTCGAATAGCGCTTGGCTGGCCGACGTCCGGGCGGCCGCAGGAAACACGACAGGAGAGCCCACAGGCCGGCACGGCCGGGGCTTGTGGCAACGGGGATGGTTGAGATGAAACATTCAGGAATGGTCCTGGTGGCGACGGCAGCGCTTGTGCTGTCGCAGGGCGTGGCAGTCGCGCAGTCGCATGATGGTGGCAGTCATTACCTGCCGGACTTGCCCGACCTGTCGGACCTGCGCTCGGACTCGCGGCGGTCCGTATCTTCGGTCAATCAGCCTGGCAACAAGGACGAGGCCGCGCTGGCTGGCGGTCCGGATGTAAGCGCTGCCGGAAACCGCCAGTCGGAAACCGGGTCTGCCGAAACCGCTGCGGACCGCAAATCCGGCGCCCAGCCTGACCTCGTGATGACCGGTGGCGGGAAGGGTTCGGGGAGTGTCCCCTACCATTTCCATAGCGGCGGGTCCGGATATCGCTAGCTGGCTGGCGACGGACGGATGACGCCCCAACCCACGAATTGTTAAGACCGATTGCCTAGGCCGGTGATTGAACTTGAGCGGTCACCGGGCCGCGGCTGATCGGGATTGATATGATGGGATTTCGCGCACGGGCCATCCTGGCCGCTTCGTTCGTGGCGCTGGTTGCTTTTCCGGCCACTGCGAAGGCTGACCTGCCGCAAGCCTATACCGCCTTGCTGGCCGAAGCGGCGGATCGCCAGAGTGATGATGCCCGCTTTCTCGAGACGGCCGACATGGTCTCCGTCCTTGTCGAGGGCGGTCGGGCGGCGGTTCACGCCTATATCCGTGCCGAACTCCCAAGCCGTGAAGGGGCGGTCGCGGACTGGCCATTGCCGGACCCGGCTCCGGCTGCAGCCTCTGACGCCGCAGAGCTCGCCGACCATCCAGCAGCTCCGGCCGCGGAACACCGCGATCTGGGCGGTGCGCCGGTCGTGCTCGGCGAAGCGCCGGATGGATCGGGAAGCTGGCTCGCCGGCTCGATCCGTCAACTCGCTGACGACAGCTGGGCCGGCCATGTCCGTGCCGGCATCCAGCTCGAGCGGGGCAATTCCGAGCTGACCGATTTCTCCTTTGCCATCGAGCTTGATCGCGAGCTGGAAGACGGCTGGCGGATCGACAGCCAGTTCGAATACTTCCTGTCGGAAAGCGCGACCCACACTACCCGGGACAACTGGCTGGTCGAGTTGCGGACAACACGCGAGCTCGACAGCGGGATCGGTTATTATGCCGGCGGGTCCTATGAGCGTGACCTGATCGGGATCTATGCCCAATCGGCCTTTCTTACCGGCGGCGGAATCTGGCACGCGGTCGAGACGCCGAAAGCGAACTGGGTGCTGCGTGCCGGTGTGGGTCAGCGCTACCGTGAAGCCGGGCTCACTGGCGAGACCCTTACCGACTGGGTCGGCGAGGCCGGGTCGAGCTTCCACTACACGATTTCGGACACCGCCAATTTCGGCTCGGAGACCACGGCATTCGTGGGCGGCGGGTCGCGGGTCGACCAACGGTTCACCCTGACCAATCGCCTGTTCGGCGACTGGGCAGTCCAGACCGGCCTGCGCATCGAGCACGAGTTTGAAGACCGGGCCGGCTTTGACCCGACCGATGTCCGCCTCGACGTGTCGCTCCTCTATTCCTTCGACTGATCGCCGACACCCGCCTGCCTGGCAGGCCCGCACCCAGCCCGGTTGCACCGCCCGGGGGTGAAACCGCCCGTTAAGGCCTGATCGGCGATAATTGGCCCTTGATACCCATTGAGGAGGTGTCGCCATGGGCAAGATCGTGACTTCCAGCTATCGCCGCGTATCCGATCATTTCGAGCCTGACCTGGTCGAGGACCCCGCCGAACAGAAAAAACGGCGCGGCCATCTCGAACAGATCGACTACACGGTTTTTGCTGCCAATCAGGCGGTGATCGCCAAAACCATCCATCATGTCGGTATCGAGGACTTCCAGAACCTCGCCCTGTCATCCTCCAAGGCGCGCTCTGCCTGGGTGGATGCCGCCATGTCGGCGGCGCGTTCGCGCTCGCCCATGTCGGCCGAGGAGGTCGCCCGCCTGCAATTGCTGCGGTCGGCCTATGAAGAATTGTCGGAAGCCTATGAAGCCATGCGGCGCATGGTCGAGCGTGGCTATCTGCAATTCCACAAGAGCCTGCCGAACAAGGGCTGAGTTCGGATCCCGACGGATTGAACCCTTTTGTCCTGACGTCACACCTCTATCCTGAAAGCGGGTTCTTCGGCCTGCTACCGGAAAGGTGATCATGGCCTCGCGTGACAAGAAACGCGTCCTGTCCGAATACCTGATCGTTTCGGCCCATGCCGGCGACCGGGTGGCGCTGGACCGTCTGTGCCGCCTCTGGCACGCGGACCTGTCGCGCCATGCCGGCCGGCTGATCGGAGAGGCCGACACGGCACGCGACATCATGCAGGAGGCCTGGTGCGACATCCTGCGCGGCCTCGGTTCGCTGCGCGAGCCGGCCGCCTTTCCCGCCTGGGCCTATCGCATCGTTGCCCGCAAATGCGCCGCCGAAATCCGGGGCCGGCAGTCCACACGCCGGACCGCCGATGCCTTTGGTGCGGAAATGAGCGGCGCCTCCGTCGACGGTCTTCAGGCCGCCGAGACGGCAGCCGATGCGGGCGCCATCCGCCTGGCCATGGCCGGCCTGCCGGCTGATCAGCGACTGGCGCTGGCCCTCTATCACCAGGACGGGCTCTCGGTCGCCGAGATCGCCGTCATCACCGAAACACCGGCGGGCACCGTCAAGACCCGCCTCATGCACGCCCGGCGCAAGCTCGCTGCCGTGCTCAACCCGACCCAAGACTGACCCTGATCTTGAAAAGGAGATCGTTATGACCACCAAGACCGAAGACCTCGACCGGCTCATCCTGGAAGCCCTCGACGCGGATGATCGCGCTGTTCTTGGCGACCTCGCCGAGGAACCCGGCTATTTCGCCCAGGCCTTCGGCCTGTTCCGCGGCAAGCTGGCCTGGGTGATGTGGATTGCCTATGTCGTCAATATCATCGGCGCCGGCCTGGCCATCTGGGCGGCCTGGAAAATGTTCCAGACCACAGATCCCGTCATGACCATCCGCTGGGGCGTCGGTGTTGTCGTGGCCGTCAATGTCGGCCTCTTCATGAAGGGCGGGCTGGGCCTGCAAATGCAGAACAACCGCATCCTGCGCGAACTTAAGCGCGTCGAACTCCAGCTGGCCCGTGGCCAGGCGCGGGAGAGCGTGTAGTCTTTCAACCTGATTTGCAAAGGTTGTGAGGATGGCATGTCGATAAGGTTGATGACAGCGGGGCTGGCCGCGGCGGTGTTGCTTTCCGGGAGTGCCCTGGCGCAATCCGCCGGGGAGGCTGCGAACGCGCTGCGTGAGCGCCTCCTGCCGGTCGAGCCCTCGGTGGATGGCGAGCCGCTCGACGCGGTGCTCGAGCGAGTTTTGACCGACCTCGCCACACTTCCCGACCCGCCCGACCGCCGGCCCCTGATTGAAAGCCTCGACACTGAGCTCCGCGACGCGGTCGATGCGGCCCTGGCCGAGGGGCGGAGCGAAGACGCGCTGTTCGGGATGGAGAGTTATCTGCCGCACTTGCTGCCGTTGATCGATGCAGCCGCGCAGCAGAGCTGGATCGACCGCTATATCGCCACATCTGGCGCGGCCTTTGAAGCCCACCCCGATTGGCTGGGTGAGAGCGGGGCAGCGCGTTTCCATCGCGAGCTCGTTGCTGCCGACCAGCATGACGCCGCCGAACGTGTGGCGGACGCCCATATCGCCCAGCTCGATGCGGCCCTGATCCGGTTGGAGGACGTCGAGCTGCCATGGGCGCTGGCAGAGGCACGCCTTCAGGCGCGGGATATGGGCCGCCTCGATGCCGAACGCGGCTATCGCGATCAGGCCGCGGCGTGGTTGCTCGATCATCCGAATTCACGGCCTGGAGATACCCTGCTGGACTGGTCCGTCGCCTGGGGGCCGGAAGAGCGTGCCCTGGCTCACCGCTTCATGGAGATCTTGCCGGAGGATCGTCTGAACGACGCGATCTTTCTGCCCTTTCGCGATGAGCGCCGCATCCTGTCGCTTCGTCTCGATATCGCTGAAGGGCGTGCAACACCTGGCGAGGCCATCGAGGCGGTCTGGCAGCGGCCCTGGTCCGAGCGGCGGCGCGGCATCGACGATGCGGCTGATCTGCTCGACGCCGTCATTCGCGATCTGGATGGTGCCGGGGAGCGCGACGCCGCGATATCCCTGC
Source organism: Maricaulis maris MCS10 (assembly GCF_000014745.1). NCBI lineage: Bacteria > Pseudomonadati > Pseudomonadota > Alphaproteobacteria > Maricaulales > Maricaulaceae > Maricaulis > Maricaulis maris. The sequence goes on from NC_008347.1 coordinate 674,564, forward strand.
TGAACACTTATCAGACGATGATGCTGGACAGTTTCGGCGTTCGTCTCGCGGTGTTGTGGAGCGAGTTGGGGGACTGCACCCGCACGCGCGCTGCCGTGCAGCTGACCGTCCATGCCGATGCACCGCCGCGAGGGGCCGCGCTGCGTCTCGATCGCGGTGACGACCGGGCGGAAAGGGATCAATGGGACAATGTCATTGGCCACGGCTTGGCGGACACGCAGATTGCGCGTCATCAGGAGGGCGGCTGGCGACCCCGCATGGGGGCAGCGCTGCTTGCCTGCGAGGGCACGGGCTATGCCAATCTCGCTGTCGAAATCCAGACGCGCGACGACGAAATCGACGGATTTGATCGCTGGGAAAACGCGGACCATTGGCTTGCGCTGTGGGCGACCCTTCGCGACGCCGATGATCGGCGGGCGCTGGAAGCGGCCTTGTGGCGTCGGCTCACCCGATCGGAGAATGAGTGGGAAGAGGGCATCGTGCCGGCTTTGCTGGTGATGGATACCGGGCGCCGGCACGAGATGCGGGACCGGCTGCAGCTGATGGCCTTGATGGTCCGGGGAATGCCGGAGGCAGACCAGGCCAACTGGGCGCCGATCTACCGGGCGCTGGTCTGGAATCAGGCCGTCGAACTGGGCGCAGATGACCGCTTTGCCACCCTGTTGGTGCTCGCCGCCACAATGCCCGACTAACCCACTCCCCCATTCACGAATGACAGCCATTCGCATCACAGCGGCGTGAAGGGGTTACAATCGGCGGATCGGCTCCCCAAATAGGTCTCGGACGAGGCGCTGGGGACGTGCAAATGCCGCATGTCGGTTGGCGCCTCGATGGGATAGGATACGTGTCATGGCCAATGCAGTTTCAATGACGCTCTCACCCGAACAGGGGTTGTCGAGCTATCTGTCGGAAATCCGTCGTTTTCCAATGCTGGAAAAGGACGAGGAATTCATGCTGGGCAAGCGCTGGCGTGAGCACGAGGATGGCGGCGCCGCGGAAAAGCTTGTCACTTCCCATCTTCGCCTCGTGGCCAAGATCGCCATGGGCTATCGCGGCTATGGCCTGCCGATCGCCGAAGTGATCTCCGAAGGCAATGTCGGCCTGATGCAGGCGGTCAAGAAATTCGATCCCGACAAGGGCTTCCGCCTGGCGACCTACGCCATGTGGTGGATCCGCGCCTCGATCCAGGAATACATCCTGCGTTCGTGGTCGCTGGTGAAAATGGGCACGACGGCGGCCCAGAAGAAGCTGTTCTTCAACCTGCGCCGGATGAAAAGCCAGATGCAGGCCCTTGATGAGGGTGATCTCAAGCCGGACCAGGTCGAGGCCATCGCCACCAAGCTGGGCGTCACCAATGACGAGGTGATGTCGATGAATGGTCGCCTGTCCGGTCCCGACGCCTCACTCAACGCGCCGCTGCGCGGTACCGAGGGCGAAGGTCAGTGGCAGGACTGGCTGTCCGACGACACGGCTGAAAGCCAGGAAGACGAGCTGGCCGAGAGCGACGAGTTCGACACCCGGATGCAATTGCTGCAATCGGCGATGGGCGAGCTCAATGAGCGCGAGCAGCACATCTTGCAGGAGCGCCGGCTGTCGGAAGACCCGAAAACCCTGGAAGAACTGGCCGAGCATTACGGCGTCAGCCGAGAGCGTATCCGCCAGATCGAGGTGCGAGCCTTTGAAAAGCTGCAAAAGGCGATGAAAGCCATGGCCAGCGAACAGGGCCTGATGAACTAGCTGTCAAAGCCGGGCCGGTCGATCCCTGCCGCACTGCCAGAACAAAGGCCTGCCTGTCCGTGACCGGACCGGCAGGCCTTTTTCGTTGCGGACGGTCAGCCTGCCACTACGGCAGCTTCGCCCGCGCCAGACCCAGCGCGATGCCGGCCTGGCCGAGATAATAGGTCACCCAGACAACCGGGCCGGCCCAGTCGAGTTGTCCGGCGAACAGGCGCATGGCCAGGACGCTGTCGGATACCAGGAAAAGAAGCGCGCCGATCAAAGCGAGCGCAGGCGCCCGGCCGAGAATGGCGAGAACCGTCATGACCAGGATGATGCCGTTATAGACCGAGGCGGCGACCCGCAATTCGCCGAAATGCGGTTGCAGCCAGTTCAGCATGGCGAGGCCGAACAGGGCGACCACCAGGGCCGCTATCCGGCTCATCCCGCCGCGGGGACCGGCCTTGAAGCGCCATTGGGCGAACAGCCAGATATAGACCAGATGACCCAGTCCGAAGGCAGCAATGCCCAGTGGCAGCACGCTTTCATCCAACGCCAGAAAGACATCTCCGGTGGCGCCCAGCGCCAGCCCGACAGCCAGAACGAGATGTTTCTGCCGGAGGGCGTAAAGGGCCAGGAGTACGATCCCCGCCGCCTTGATCACCACGTCGAGCGGGAAGGGGGCGGAAAGCCCGAAATCGTCGAACAGGTAGATAGCCGCGAAGATCGCCGAGGCGGCCAGGATGATCCGGTCGGTGCGGTTTTGCGGCAATGTGTTTGCAAGCAGTGTCATCTGGTCTCCCCTCGACAGACCGACCCACGCTAGACTGGCTCGCATGATGGGGCAAAGGGGACAGGGCAGGTGTGTTGCGGCGGCGCTGATGGCGGGGATCGCTGTGATGGCCGCTGCTGCGGCCGGGCAGGCGCAATCGCCTGATCACAGTGACAACAGCGGTGGAGGCGGTGACGGGGCTCTGACGATCCCGGTGGTCGCCGGGCTGGAAGCGATGCTGGCCGAACGCCCCCATGCCCGCGATGAAGCCTGGCGTACCCTGTCACAGCCGCGTCTGCCGCTTCGATCCCTCGACCCCGACAATCCCGGCCACGCCCTCGTGACTTTCGCCTGGCGCGGTGATGCGCAGACGAGGTCAGTGCGACTGGACAGTGTGATCAATGCGCCACGCGCCCGCCAGCCGGTGACCGACTATATCGCCGATTTCACCCTGTCCATGACCCGTCTGGAGGGCGCCGATATCTGGACGCTGACCCTCTCGGTGCCGCGCGATGTCGAGGCGGTCTACTCCTTTCTGGTCGAACGCGAGGGCCGGGTGCAGCGCTGGTCCGACCCGGCCAATCCGGCCCGGATGGGTGGGCAGGACGGCGAGTCGCTACTGCGTCTCGACCGTGCCCCGCGCGCTGATATTCACCGACCGCTAGCCTTTGACGAGACGATCACCGCACAACGCCTGACCGTCGACAGTGCGGCGCTGGGGCGATCGGTGCAGCTGGATTTGTTCCGCCTGCCGGACGCGCCCGACGATGCGCCGGTCCTGATCCTCTATGACGCCTTTTTATGGGGCGAGCGCGCGAGGGCGAGTGACATGCTGGCCCGCCTCGCGACCCGCGGCGATATCCCCCCGACCCATCTGGTCCTGATCGACCAGCTCGACCCCGCCAGCGCCAATCATGCCTATGCCGACCAGGCCGCTTTCATCGCCGATGAATTGCTGCCCGCCCTGCAAGCAGAAGCCGGTCTGGCGCCGCGCCGTGAAACGACGCTGCTGGCCGGGGCCTCGCGTCGCGGCCTGTCGGCCAGCCTCACGGCGTTGGCGAGACCCGACACGATCGGCGGCGTGATCTCCTTGTCAGGCTCTTTCTACTGGGCACCCGACGGCGCTGCGCCGGAATGGGCGCGCCGCCAGTTGGTGCCAGCTCCGGATGAGGCACCGCGTTTTCATCTTGCGGCCGGGCGCCTGGAGACTATCGTGACCTCAACCAATCAGGGCCATGTCATGCTGGAGACCAACCGGGCAATGGCGCAGGCCCTGACCGAACACGGATATCCGGTCGAGCTGGCCGTCTATCCCGGCGGCCATGACATCGCCGGCTGGCGAAGCGCCCTGGCGGACGGGCTGGTGGGGTTGTTGGGGGATAGGTAACGCATGGCCGCGCCCGGCGCGGAGCGGTCCATAGACCACTTGTCAGCCAGCGGGCCGTATCCGTTTCTTCAGGTCAAGGGCGGCCCAGCCGCCGCTCCGCGGGCATGCCCCTTGACCTGAAGAAACGGATACGGCGATCTCTCGGCAAGTGGTTTATGGCGGGGTGTGCGCCGCGGGCGCCGGGTCGTTCACGGCATCCATTTGCCTATTTCGGCGGCTTCACCCCACCGCTGGCCGGGCGCTGTGTGGCGTTTGTCAGGCGACCGGCGGCGAAGTCCTCCAGATAGGGGATCCAGCGCTCCGAGCGGGCGGCGATGTAGATCATCGGGCCGCGCGGGTTGGAGCGGAAATTGCTGTCGGTGGCGACGACGAAATACTCATTGCCCTCACGCACCATGAAGGGCGAACCGCTGTCGCCGCGGGTGGTGTCGCAGTCATGGGCCATGGTGTTGTCATTGGCGATCTCGACCATGTGACAGCCGATATTGCCGGACAGGTGGGCGCCGGTATCCCAGCTATAGCCGCCCTGATAGAGGTCGGCCTGCATGGCGCCGCGACGACCTTCCGTGTCGACCAGTCCGCGTACGCCAACATGACCGAGCGTGTCGCCCAGCCGCTGGTCGATGCGCAGCAGTGCCCAGTCGGTGCCGTCGATCTCGTCACCAGAGGAAAAGCGCTGGTCGTCCCAGTCCGGGTCGATGAAATGGTCGATCACCCGCGCCGAGAGCGGACCGCCCGGGCGGTCGTAGGCGGTCTGGAACACGCCGCGCGAGTCGGTGCGGCCATCGCCATTGATGCAGTGCGAGGCGGTGATCAGTATGTCGGGACCGATCAGGGTCGCCGTGCAGGCGCCGCCACTGTCGAAATCGACCTGTCCGACGACGTTCCAGGGGAAGACCGAGGTGTCGTGGAAGACGCGGTCATCATGGCCGAAATAATGGTCATTGATGGTCAGCGGGCGCTCGCGGCCGATGCAGTCGGCACGGTCCGACCGCTCGGCGCAACGGCCATCGCCGATGCCCGGCTCGCTGCACACACCGTCAAAGGCGGTCTCGCAGCTGTCATTGCGAAAGCGCAGCTCGATGATGGCACCGCAATCAGCCAGGTCCGTGCCCTGGGTACAGGCACCGGTGCCGAAGCCCGGCTCGTCGCACTCGCCATCATTGGCCCAGCGGCAGGTATTGTCCTCGACACCTTCCACGATGCGCCAGCAATCGGAATAGTCCGTGCCGACCTGGCAGGCGCCGGTGCCGATGCCGGGGTCGTCGCACTCGCCATCATTGGCCCACTGGCAGGTGTCATTGCCGGTATAGCGCGTGGACGGCGCGGCGCCGCCGCCGGGCTTGGGAGGCTTGACGTCGACCTGGCGCAGCCAGTTGCCGATCTCGCGGCTGGTCAGGCGTTCGCTTGCGGGCTCGGCTGAAGCTTCGACAGGTGGGGCGCCGGCAAGGACGGGCCCGTCCTGGGCTGCCAGTGGAGCCGACAGGCCCAGACCTGATGCCAAGAGTGCCAGTACGGCGATCCGGATGTGATGGCGCATGATGAGCTCCCGTCCCCTGTATTTTTCCGCTTATCGGTCAGTTTCGCGGCATTTCCAAGCGCTTCCCCCGAAGCACCCCCGCCTGACATCTGACGTTCAGGAGGATGACTGGAAGCTGAACGCGGTCTTCAAGCGCGGCTCAGGCGTGGTGTGGTCTTGTGTGGCCATCAAACACCGGCGCCCCCGGCCGGACCGTTACAGGAGACACGTCATGAAGCCCCTCAAAGCCCGCCTTCCCATAGCCCTGCTGGCCCTGGCCGGCTCTGTCCTCGCGACCGGTGCCGCCAGCGCCGGAACCTGGCATCTCAATGCCGGTGCCTGCCCGGACCTGCGAGAGGGCCGGATCGACTCCCGCTACGATGGCGGCCGGTATGACCGCCGAGAAGACAGGCGCGACCGCAGCGTGATCGATTGCCCGAACTCGGCCTGGTCCTATGAGCCGGATCGCTGGGAGCGCGACCGCCAGTATATGAGGATCGCCGCGCAGCCGCGCAGTCCGGGCCTGGTCTATGTCGCTCGCAATGGTGACTTCTTTGTTCGTGATTATCGCGGCCAGACGCGCTGGATCGACGTGGAAGTCCACTATCCCCGCGCCTTCCATGGCCGTCGTTTCGCGCCGGACCGCCGCGATCTTGACCGTCATCCGCTGGCGCCGCATCCGCGCGATCGCCACCCCATGATCCGTCCGGCCCCGCGCCCGTATCGCGGCTGGTGACCGACAGAATAGCGCCGGTCCCGGTTCAGACCGTGATCCGTCCGTCCAGATAGCGAGGCGCGTGGCCGTAAAGGGTCACGCGTCCGCCTTTGGGAGCGACGTCCAGCGCGCCGGGTCGCGGACCGATCTGGCGGGCCGACAGGCGCATCTTGTCGAGGCGCTCGCCCCAATAGGGCGCCAGCGTGCAATGGGCCGAGCCGGTCACCGGATCCTCGTCGACACCCGAAGTCGGCGCGAAAAAGCGTGACACGAAGTCGGTCTTGTCGCCCGGCGCGGTCAGGATGATGTTGGTTTCCAGCGCCCGCAGCCGGCCATGATCCGGCTCGGCCAGGCGCACCGCGGCCTCGTCCGCCATCACCCACATCTGATAGCGGGCCCCGTGGATCCGGGTGACATCGAACACCGCTTGCGGTGAAGTCTCCACACCGAGCGCCGCTTCGATCGCCGCCGACTTCGCGGTCGGCTCGAAAGCGATGATCGGCAGATCCATGGCATAGCCATCGCCCTTGTTGTCACGACTGACCGCCAGCCGACCCGATCGGGTATCGAAAGCCGCGGTCCGGCCTTTCACCAGGCCTTCCTCAAGGACCACGGCGCCAGCCGCGAAGGTGGCATGGCCGCACAGGTCAACCTCGACCGTCGGGGTGAACCAGCGCAGATGCCAGCAGTCCTCACCCCTCGGGACGATGAAGGCCGTCTCGGACAGATTGTTGGAATTGGCGATGCCGAGGAGTTCACTGTCCGACAGGAAATTGTCCATCAGGACCACGCCGGCCGGATTGCCCGAATGCGGGCGGCCCGGATCGGCGAAGCTGTGGATTTCGAAATAGCGCAGGCTGACCGTCATGGCGTCCGGCTCCTACCAGATGTCGCTGTCGTGCGGACGAAAGCGCAAGGCGAGGTCCGGATCATCGGCGTCCAGTGCTGCCACGGTTGCGACCGTGAAGGGCTCGCCCTCGGCCCGCTCATTGAGGGCGCCGATCACCATCGCCCGTGCCTCATCGCGCAATTGCGACACGGTCCGCGGGAGGTTGCGGCGCCAATTGTCGACCTCGCGTTCCAGGGCCACCAGATTGTCGGGCTGATCGGCCGTATCGGCCTGGCGCCAGCGACCGATATCGCGATAGGCGGCGGACAGGCGCGTGCCTTCCTCCTCCTCGAAAATGTCGATCTCGATCATCATCGCCTGATAGACCAGCGAACTCTCGACCAGACCGCCTGTCGCCGGCCGGGCATCGGCCCAGCGCGCAAACCAGGCCCGGGCGGTCTCGATCGGGGTCGAATAGGCCGAGCCCCAGAAATTGCGCTCATCCCGGTTGAGCAGGGTTTCGTCGGCCGGATCAATCACGAAGACGGTGGGCGTGGCATAGATCGCGGCAACGCCGAAGCGTTGCATGATGTCATGGTTCCGGTCACGCCAGCCGACATCGATGTAGCGGGTGATGTAATGCGCCTCCAGTGTCGCGGCGAGCTCGGCATCTTCGAAATGATGCGCCAGGCCACGGCTGTCATGGCACCAGTTGGCACCGAGTACGAGCAGGAGACGTTTCTCTTCGGCCAGGGCCTGCGCCATCGCTGCATCGACCACCGCCATGGCGTCGTAATTCCCGTCAAAGGGCTGGGGGTGCTCGTCATCGGCCCGGACCGGGGTGATGACCAGCAGGAAGAAGCATCCGATGAAAGCGGCAAGACGCATGGGACAGGTCCTCGAATTGTGAGGCGGCCACTCAAGCATGATCAGGCGCGGTCGAACAGGCGGACGCGCTGCGCCCGCCTGTCACTGTCGCGATTGTGATCCTAGCCCGCCGTAATCAGCCCGCCGCCAGGGCCGCCAGCCGCGCATAGAGGCCGTCATCATTGGCCGCCAGCTCGTCATGCGTGCCCTGCTCGACGATCCGGCCCTGGTTGAAGACCAGGATGCGGTCGGCATTGCGAATGGTCGACAGGCGGTGGGCGATGAGGATGGTCGTGCGTCCGTCCATCACCGCTTCCATCGCCGCCTGCACATCGCGCTCGGTCTCGTTGTCGAGGCTGGAGGTCGCCTCGTCGAGGATGAGGATGGGGGCATCGGTGAGGATGGCCCGGGCGATGGCGACCCGCTGGCGTTCGCCGCCTGACAGCTTCACTCCGCGCTCGCCGACCAGCGTGTCATAGCCTTTCGGCAGACGCTGGATGAAGGCATCGGCATGGGCCGCCCTTGCCGCCGCGACGATATCGTCGGCAGTGGCTTCGGGGGCGCCATAGGCGATGTTCTCGGCGATGGTACGGTGAAACAGGGCCGGGTCCTGCGGCACCAGCGCTACGTTGCGGCGCAGGCTGTCCTGCGTCACGCCGCGCACATCCTGGCCGTCGATCCGCACCGCGCCCTCATTCACGTCATAGAGGCGCTGGACCAGCTTGACGAAGGTCGACTTGCCCGAGCCGGTCGGTCCGACCAGCGCCACCGTCTCACCCGGATCGATCTCCAGCGAGAAATCGGCATAGAGCGGCCGTGTCTGGCCGGCATAGGTGAAGCCTACCTCGTCGAAATGGATCGCACCGCGGTCACGGCGGAAGTCAGGCGCATCGTCATGATCACCGACATCGCTCTCCTGCAGGTCGAAGATCGCCAGGTCCTGGATCTCGTCCATGCCGCGCTGGACCTGCTGCACCTGTTCACCGAAGCGCCGCATATAGCCGGACACGATCATGTAGGCGGTCAGCGCTGCCACCACATCGCCGGCCGAGGCCGCACCGCGCGACCATTGCCAGACCAGCAGGCCGACCAGGGCTGCCTGCATGGTCAGGTCGGTGATGATGTTGACCAGCCAGGAATTGACGAAGCGCAGCCAGGTCTTCTTGGTCTCGGTGCGCCAGCGCCAGGTGAGCTCATGGAAGCGGGCATCCTCGCGGGCCTCGGCACCGAAGCTCTTGACGGTCGCGACGCCACCGATCGAATCCGCCAGCGCGCCGCCGATCTCGCTGTCGAGCGCGTTCGAGCGGATATTCTGGGGGCGGATATAGTAGCGGCTCAGCAGCAGCGAGGAGGTCACGAAGGCAGCCATGACGACAAAGACCACGCCGCCGACCAGCGGCCAGCGCAGCGCCATCATGCCGGCAATGCCCAGCATCACCCCGACCGAGGGCGCAATGCCCATGAAGATGTTCACCGTGACATTGTCATAGGCCCACATGCCGCGCGTGATCTTGCGCACCACCGAACCGGCAAAGGTATTGGCGTGCCAGTCCAGCGAGAAGCGTTGCACCCGCGCAAAAGCGTGCGTGGTCAGATCCGCCATGTTGGCCGAGGAAAACGGCACTTCGCAGCGCGAGGCCGCCTGGCGCAGGGCGTAATAGACCAGCGCCGCTCCCAGATAGGTGGCAAAGGCGGGCCAGGGCGCGCCATTGTCAGGGCCGGCGGCCAGCGCGTCGATCAGGCGGCCGGCGGCAAGCGGGATCATCAGCTCGGCAATCGTCGCCAGCACCATGAACACGATCATGCCGCTCAGCAGGATCGGCCGACGCCGCCATTGGCGCGTCAGATAGGCCAGCACTTCCAGATTGGAAAGATCGCGGGCGCGGGGCGTTTCGTCTTGGTTTTGAAAGTCGGACATCTCAGCATCGGACCCGGGGGCAGCGGCGCTGCGGGGTCCGTCCTCATGGTCATCATCATCTGGAAAGTCAGGCAGGTGACGCAGCGGAGTCCCGAAGGCGGCGACCGGGTAGCGGTCGAGGCTTGTTCAGGGTCAGGACGCGCGCCGGCGACCTGTTTTGCCTAGATGATGGTTCGCATGGATCTGCTCTCTTGTGCCGATTGATCCGGGAGGCGGTGGGTAGCCCGGCGCGGCGGAGAGGGCAAGGCGGGGGAGGGCGGATTTCGCGTTTGAGGCGAGATGTGTGGCAAGCGGGGCACAGGGGTGCGTTCTTTCTTCCCCATGCAATGGGGAAGTGGGCCGATGCGAAGCAGCGGGTCGATGGGGCGGCGCGAGAGCGCCGGTTGCGAGGTCAGATTATCGGCTTCGCCGACCCCTCCGTCTCGCCCTTCGGTCGAGACACCTCCCCATTGAATGGGGAGGAAAGCGCCGGCATCGCTTTCCTAAGCCTCAAGCCCCGGCACCACAGCCGCTTCCACCTTCGCCTGCGTCTCCGCGTCCACCTCGGCCAGCTTGCGCAGGTCGAGATCCATCGGGGCGGCGACGCCTTCCATGCTCCACCAGGGTTTGCCGGTGGCTGGCTCCAAAACCCAGTGGACGATATTGCGGACCTTGGCGCCGGCGGATTTCAGGCCGGAGCGGATGGCATAGCCGTCGCCGGCGCGGGGCCAGCGGTGGACATGGATGACGCATTCCAGCAGCGCCGAGCCGATCCGGGCTGATGGTTCGCCGGCATGCATGTCCCATTCTTCTGGGAAGGCGGAGGCGAAATTGGTGACGCTGTCGGAGACGCGGCCGAGCAGGAATTCGGCCCGCATCCAGCCAAAGGCGTCCATCTCGTGCTGGCCCAGGCGGCCGTGGCCGATCGTGGTCAGGTCGAGCACATCCGCGGCGCTCATCGAGGCCCGGCGGGAGCCGGGCGTAGCGCTCAGTCCACGGGGTGTGGCGAAGTCTGGTGTCTCGACAGTCAGGGCCCGGGCGGCATCAGCGAAGCGCTTCGGCCAGTCGAAGGGCGCCAGCGTGTCCGGGGCTGCGTGGCTGGCGCGGATGCGGAAGCTGGCGGCTGGCTGGCCGGTGCCGGAATGACGCATGACCAGCAGGATGCCGGCCGACGCGGTATCGATGTCGGTGAACCCGCCCTCGATATAGAGCGGTGCCCCGGGACGGGCTTCTGCAAGAAAGCGGATATGCAGGGTCTGAGGGACGATGGTTGCGAGGGCATCGGCGCGTTGAACAGGGTTCAGCCCGGCGGCCTCGGCCAGATTGGCCAGCGCCTCGCTGGCCCGGGCGAGATAGAAGCGGACATTGAAATGGCCGAGCTCGTCGCATTCCCAGGCGTTCACGCAACCGCGCCAGAGCTCGATCATGGCGAGGCCCTCCTCAGCCGGGCTGGCAGGCGGCGCAAAGGCCGAAATGTTCGACCACCGAGCGCTGGATCGTAAAACCGTCCGGCGCATTGGTCGGGACCGGATCGCCATGGCGTTCCTCAACCGCGCCGCAGCCGGTGCAGATGAACAGCTCGGCGCCGCCGCCATGCCCGTCATGGGTATGGCTGCAGCCGACAAAGGCATTGAGGGCCTCGACCTTGTGCACCAGGCCGGCAGTCATCAGGAAGTCCAGCGCCCGATAGACTGTCGGCGGCTTGGCCGAGCCGGGCCCCGGCTTGAGAGCCTCCAGCAGGTCATAGGCTTTCACCGGACTGTCGGCTTCAAGGACGAGTTCGAGCACGCGCTTGCGCACGGGGGTGAGCTTCTCGCCCCGTTCCACGCAATGGGCTTCAGCGGCGGCAAGCGCCTTGGAGAGGGAATCAACGGTCATCTTGCCAACATTTAATCACGCTTCGCCGCATTTCCCAGTGGTTCGGCATTGCGAAGTTCTGAATGTTATAATATCACGCCTTAAGGATGTTCTGTTATTACATATCGGGGATTGCATGTTCGCGCGCCTGAAACACTCCACGGCCCTAGTCGCACTCATGGCCGGCGCCGGCCTCGCCGCTCCAGCCCTGGCCCAGCAGGCCGAGGTGGATGGGGATGTCATCGTGGTCACATCGGCGCCCCTCGGTGTCACCGCCGACGAGATCGTTGGTGCGGTGGAAGTCGTTGATCGCCGCCACCTGGAAGACAATCTCTCCGGTTCGCTGGCCGACACGATCGCCCATGAGCCGGGTGTCTCGACCACCTATTTCGGCCCGGCGGCCAGCCGCCCGGTGATCCGCGGCCTCGGTGCTGACCGGGTTCGCGTGCTGGTCAATGGCGTCGGCCTGATCGACGCCTCGACCAATTCGCCCGACCATGCCGTGGCGTCCGAAGCGCTGGAAGCCCAGCGCGTCGAGATCCTGCGCGGGCCGGCAGCGATCGCGTATGGCGGCGCGGCCATTGGCGGCGTGGTCAATGTGATTGACGGTCGTATCCCCGAAGAGCGAGCCGAGGACGGTCTGGAGGGGCGTTTTTATGGATCCGTGACTTCGGTCGATGACGGCGAGACCGCTGCCGGTCGGGTGCGTTTCAATGCCGGTCAATTCGTCATCAACCTGGAAGGCCTGATGCGGACCGCCCAGCCCTATGACATTCCCGGCTATGCCGAGTCCGAGACCTTCCGCCTCTTCGAGGAAGCGGAAGAGCATGAAGACGAACACGATGACGATGACGAAGAAGAGCACGAAGACGAACATCCCTATGGCACGGTCGAGAATTCGGGCCTCGATTTCAACTCCGCGTCGGCCGGGATCTCCTGGGTCGGCGAGAATGGTTTCATCGGTGTCGCCTTCAAGCAGACCAACGCGCTCTACGGCGTCCCGGGCGGTCACGCCCATGGTGAGGAAGAGCACGAAGACGAACACGACGATGGTCACGATGAGGATCATGAGGTCGAGCACGGTGAAGGCGAGAGCGTGCGGATCGATCTGGAACAGACCCGCTTCGACCTGCGCGGTGAATGGCGTGACCTGGGCGAGCATGTCGATCGGGTGAAATTCTCCTTCGGTACCGGCAGTTATGAGCATGTCGAGCTGGAAGGCGACGAGATTGGCACGCTCTTTACCAATGAGGGCTGGGAAGGCCGTCTGGAAGCGCGCCATGTCGCAATTGATTTGTGGGGCGGCAGCTGGGAAGGTGCCGCCGGCGTGCAGGCCTTCAGTCGTGACTTCGCCGCCATTGGCGAGGAAGCCTATGTCCCGCCGTCGGAGACCTCTGATTGGGGTGTTTTCCTTGTCGAGCGCTGGGATGCCGAGAGCTGGGGCCTTGAAGGCGGTCTGCGCCTCGAGCGCCGCGAACTCGACACCGCCAGCGACAGCCGCACTTTTGAAACATCAAGCCTGTCCGGCTCGATCTTCTTCCGCCCGGTTCGGGACACTTTCCTGGCCGTCACACTGTCCTCCAGCGAACGGGCGCCGACCGATGTCGAATTGTTTGCAGACGGCCCCCATGTTGCCAGCAGCACGTTCGAACTGGGTGATCCGGATCTCGACATTGAACGGGCGGTATCCGCCGAGCTGACCGCGCGCACTCGTCTGGGTGACTGGTCACTGGAGGCTTCGGTCTTCCGGGCCGACTATGACGGCTTCATCGCCGCCTATGCGACAGGTGCCGAGGAAGATGGGATCCCGGTCTTTGCCTACAGCCAGGATGATGTCGTCCTGTCCGGCTTTGAAGGGCGTCTTGAGGGTCCGCTGGGCGCTTGGGGTGGTTGGGACTTTGATGGCGAGCTGACCGGTGAATATGTCGAGGCCAGCCTCGATGCCGGCGGTGACCTGCCGCGCCTGCCCCCGCTGTCGCTTACCGCCGGTATTTCTGCCTCGAGAGCCGGGCACGACCTGCACCTTGAAGCGGAATGGGCGGACGTCCAGGACAATACCGCGCCGTTCGAGTTCAAGTCGCAGTCCTATGTGATCGTCAATGCACGCTGGTCCTTCGAGCCGCTCCCGGAACGCGACATGCGGGTGATCCTCGAGGCGCGCAATCTGACCGATGCGGAGGCCCGCCTGCATACGTCCTTCCTGAAGGACCAGGTGCCTTTGCCTGGCCGCAACTTCCGCGCCGCGCTGGTTCTCGACTTCTGACCTGACAGGTTCTGATCTGACGGGTTCTGATCTGCCGGGTTCTGATCTGATGGGCCGCGACAGCCTGCCGCGCGGCGGGCTGTCGCGCGACGAAACGCGCACTGCCAATGAAGGACAGGCGGGTCCAGAAAGTCCCTAGATTTTTTAGGGACGAAAGGATCAGCCCATGAAACGCCTGTTCTTCACCACGGCAATCGCCGCACTCCTCACCGCCGCTCCTGCCTCTGCAGAGAGTGGTGACTGGCTGGTCCGCCTGCGCGCCATCAATGTGGCGCCGAATGAAAGCGCGGACATTGCCACCATTGGCGGCGATGTGGATATCGACACCTCGGTCGTACCCGAACTGGACATCACCTATTTCGTGCGGGACCAGTGGGCTGTGGAACTGATCCTGGGAGTCACGCCGCATGATGTGACCGCTGTCGGCACCTCGCTCGGTGATGTCGATCTGGGTGATGTGACACTGCTGCCGCCGACCCTGACGCTGCAATACCATTTCAATCCGCAAGGCCAGGTCCGTCCCTATGTGGGCGCGGGCGTCAACTACACGCACTTCTTCGATGCCGACCTGCCGGCCGGATCGGCCCTGACCTCGATCGACTATGATGCCAGCTTCGGGTTGGCCGCGCAGGCGGGTGTCGACTTTGCACTCGATGACGACTGGTTCGTCAATGTGGACGTCAAATACATCGACATCGACACGGACGTCACGATCAATGGCGCCATCGCTGCCGATGTGCAGATCGACCCGGTCGTATTCGGCATCGGATTGGGCCGGCGTTTCTGACATTTTCGCCTCTTGAACAGTGTAATGCCGGTCCGTTCCGCGGACCGGCATTTTTCTTGCTACATGACGGTCATTCAGCTCTGCACCGGTGCGTTGCCGGGGCAAGGCATATCCGCTATCCAGTGCGCAAAGAACTGAAGGGGTTTTTATCATGGTCGACGCTGCCGCCACCGAGCCGCGCCTTACCGGAACTGTTCCGCTCTACAAGAATGTGGAGCCGCTCAACCGTCAAAAACATGCCGGCTATGGCGTGAACACGGTCTCACAACCGTTCAACTTCCTGAAAGATTGGCATTTTGTGCCAGCTATCAGCGCCGAGTTTTCCTTCGCCTGTGGCAGCTATCCGATCATCTTCCTCGGTGAGAAGAAGATGCCGATCCTGGTGATGGGTCTGCGTCAGGGCTCGAACGTCTTCGTTTCCGAAGACGGACAGTTCGACAGCGAGCACTACATCCCGGCCTATGTCCGCCGCTATCCGTTCGTCAGCGCGGCCAACCCGAACGACCAGCCGTCCACGGTCTGTGTCGATCTGGATGCCGAATTCGTGGTCACGGAAAATGCGGAGCGCCCCTTCTTTGACGATAAGGGCGAGCCGACCGAGTACACCCGCCAGGCCATCGATTTCGTCTCTGCTTTCGAGAATGATGCCCGCACGACCGAAGCGTTCGTCGAACGCCTGATCGCGCTGGACCTGCTCGAGCAGAAAGACGTCAAGGTTGCCAATCCGCAGGATCCGGAAAACCCGGTCACGGTCGCGGAATACTGGGGCGTTTCGTCCGAGAAATTTGATGCGCTTCCGGCTGACAAGCTGAAAGAAATGCAGACCAATGGCGATCTCGGTGCGATCATCTCGCACATCATTTCGCTGCAGCGCTGGGAGCGTATCCTGCGCCGGACATCCAATGTGGCAACCGCCCAGGCGCCGGCCGAGGGCTGACACTCAGCCTGGTCCTGGTCCCGATCCCGGGACTGACCCGAATTGCGAACGGCCGTGCCAGATTGGTGCGGCCGTTTTCTTTTGTGATCACGGTTGCGGGAGCGAGGTTCGCCCTGGCGGGAAAAGCGACTATATCGAGCCATGACAGGGCAAGCCTGACGGAATTCAACGAGGTAGGTGCATGCGTTTTCTGAGTGGGCTTTCGGCCCTGATCGCTCTGGCCGGATTGGTGGCGACGGCCCCGGCTTCCGCGCAATCCTCGTGGTCGAGTGGCGAAGCCATCATCGAAGCCGATCTGGTCTCCGATCGTTCGATTGTGGCACCGGGTGACAGCTTTCACATCGGTCTGCACCAGATCATGCCGGAGGGGTGGCACACCTATTGGCGCAATCCGGGCGATAACGGCCTGCCGGTCGAGATCGACTGGGACCTGCCGTCCGGCGTCGAGATCGGCGAGATTGTCTGGCCTGTCCCGATCGAACTGCCGCTGACCGACACGATCATGGACTATGGCTATAAGGGCGAGTTGGTCCTGCCGATGCCGGTAACGGTGGCCAGCGATTTTGCCGGCGAGGCGATCGAGTTTCGGGCCAATGCGACGTGGCTGGTCTGTGACACGATCTGTGTGCCAGAAGACCGCGAGCTTACCCTGACCCTGCCGGTCGGGCCGGAAGCCGAGCCGGATGAAACCGGGTACTGGTATATCCGTGGTGCCCTGGAAAATGAGCCGCGCGCTGATCCGGCGGTCGCAGCCGAATTCGCATTTGAAGGCGGCCGGGTCATCCTGGAGCTGTCCGGCGGCGCCTTCGCCAATACGGACGCGATCTCTGATCTGCGCTTTTTCCCCTATCAGACCGGCCTGATCCGAAATGCTGGCGCCCAGTCGGTCGCGACAGGCGAGGGCAGTACCCTGGTCTTGCTGGAGCCTGGCTATGCCGTAGCCACTGCCGCCAACAGTGCTCAAGGCGGCGTCATCACCTGGCAGGGCGCGGACGGGCAAACGCGCCAGAGCGTGGCCATTGAAGCGCAGCCGGGCGAGGGGGGCTATGACCTTCCAGCCGTGGCCGGTGCGTCAGTTCCGCAAGTCATGTCGGGCGGTATTCTCGGGCTGGTGCTGCTGGCCTTTGGTGGCGGGCTGATCCTCAACCTGATGCCTTGCGTCTTTCCGGTCCTGTCGATCAAGGTGCTCAAATTCGTCCAGGCCGCCCATGCGGACCCCGGTGCCGTGCGGCGCCAGGGTGCCTTCTTCCTGGCTGGTGTGCTGATCAGCTTTGTCGGACTGGCCGGCATGCTGGTGATCCTGCGTGAAGTCGGTCTCCCGGTCGGCTGGGGTTTCCAGCTGCAAATGCCGATCGTCGTCGCCAGCCTCGCGCTGCTGCTGTTTGCCATTGGCTTGAATCTGCTCGGCGCCTTTGAAGTCGGGACCCGGTTGATGGGGCTGGGCGCCGGCCTGGCTGACAAGCCGGGCTGGAAGGGCGCTTTCTTCACCGGTGTCCTCGCCGTTGTGGTTGCCGCGCCGTGCGTCGGTCCACTGGCCGCCGGGGCGCTGGGGCTGGCGCTGACCCAGCCGGCACCGGTCGTCCTGCTTGTAGCTGCCGCCATGGGGCTGGGACTGGCCGCGCCCTTTGTTGTGCTGTCACTTTCGCCGGGCCTGTTGCGCTTCCTGCCCAAGCCGGGCGCCTGGATGGTGACCTTCCGCCAATTCCTGGCCTTCCCGATGTTCGCATCGGTCGTCTGGCTGGCCTGGGTGTTGTCGATCCAGTCCGGACCGACCGGCCTGCTGCTGCTCGGCGCCGCGATGCTGGCGCTGTCCTTTGCGGTCTGGGCGCACGGCCAGAATGGGCGTGCCTGGAGTGTGGTTGCATTGGTCGGACTGGCTCTTGGTGTTGCCAGCGTGGTCATGATTGCCCGATTGCCGGCCACGACCAGCACCCAGAGCCTGTCGGCGCGAGAGGAGGCCTGGTCGCGGGCCCGTGTCGCAGAGCTGCAGGGCATGGGACAGGCCGTGTTCGTGGATGTCACGGCGGCCTGGTGCGTCACCTGCCAGATCAACAAGCTGACGGTGCTGGGCAGCACCCCGGTCGAGGCGGCGTTCGACCGCTTCGGTGTTGCCAGCCTGCGCGCCGACTGGACCAATCGTGACGAAACCATCGCGGCCTTGATCAGCGAGCATGATCAGGCCGGTGTGCCGCTCTACCTGCTCTATCCGGCTTCGGGCGGTGCGCCGCGTGTGCTGCCGACCGTGCTGACGACGGGCGGGTTTGTCGATGCGCTGGAATGGGCGGCCGACAATTAGCCAGCCCGGCTCAGCCGCCCGAAACGGCCGGGCAACTGGCGGGCAGCGTGACATCACTCAGGTCGGTATCGCTGTCGACTGCCGGGGCAATTTCGCTGGCATCCGCCATCAGGTCTGCGAGATCGGTGTAAATATGCGCCTGCTCGGCGGCGGTCTCGGCGGCATTGAGCGCGTCGAGACGGGCGCTGGCATCGGCGGACATGCCGCGGAAGATGCAACGCAGATCCAGCGGGCCGCCGGCTTCGTCGATGCGGCGACTCATCAGCATGGCTTCCAGAGAAAACTGTTCCAGCTCGAAGGAAAGCGGGTCCTCGATGTCCAGCGGCCGTGCCGGCGCGGCCGGGCGCTGGGCGGCTTCACGGGCCCGGGCCCGTGCCGTCTCGCCAATAGCCTCGGCAAAGGCCGCGAACTCGCTGCCCGGACCCGCCTGGGCGGCAGAGGTGGCAAGGGCTGAAGCGGCCAGGACGGCAAACAGGACGGATTTCATCGGTGACTCCCAAAGGTATTGGTGATGCTTCTAGCAGTAACGCCTTGATTTCCGGTGAATCGACCGGCATCTCCCCTGTCAGTATGCGTGCGCGGGTTCACAGGGCCTGCCCGCTGGTGGAAAACACCGCCTGATCAGGATCGTCGCGCAGGGGCGCAGCGATCCCCAAACCGGAGACTGTGATGAAGGCCAAGAAACCTTTCCGACCCAAGGCCCGCCGTCCGCGCGGTTTTGAAGACCGCAGCGGGTCAGTTCTCCGGGTCGAGCGCCATCTCGTTGAAACGGCCAGCCGCGTCTATGACGATTGGGGTTTCGAGCCTCTTCAGACTTCTGCCTTTGAATATGCTGACGCCCTTGGCAAATTCCTGCCCGATGAAGAACGTCCCAATGAAGGCGTGTTCGCGCTTGAGGATGATGACGGGCAATGGTTGTCGCTGCGCTATGATCACACGGCGCCGCTGGCCCGCTATGTGGCCGAGAATTTCCAGGACCTCAACAAGCCCTATCGCCGCTATCAGGCCGGTGATGTCTGGCGCAATGAGAAGCCGGGACCGGGCCGTTTCCGGCAGTTCGTCCAGTGCGATGCCGATACAGTCGGTGCCGGCAGCCCCTCTGCCGACGCCGAGATGATCGCGCTGGCCGCCGATGTCATGCGCGCGGTCGGTCTGGCCGATGGCGACTATGTGGTCCGGGTCAATGACCGGCGAATTCTGGACGGTGTGCTGGAAAGCATCGGAGCGGCCGATCCGGAGCGCCGCATGCGCGTGTTGCGGGCCGCCGACAAGCTCGACCGCCTGGGACGCGACGGCGTTGCCCAATTGCTGGGTGAGGGCCGCAAGGACGAGTCCGGTGATTATACCGAAGGCGCCAAGCTGGACGCGGCGGGCATCGACACCGTGCTCGGTTTTCTGGATGCCGGTGGTGGCAGCCGCAGCGATGTGATCGCCCGCCTCGAGCCTCTGATCGGGACATCCGATACCGGCAAGGCCGGTCTGGCCGCCCTGGCCGAGATTGATGCAGTCCTGACCGCGATCGGCGTTGATGTGGACCGCGCCCTGTTCGACCCGTCCGTCGTTCGCGGTCTTGGTTATTACACCGGTCCGGTGTTCGAAGCGGAATTGCTGGCCCAGGCCAGCTATGACGACGGCTCGCCGATCCAGTTCGGCTCGGTCGGTGGCGGTGGTCGTTATGACGACCTCGTCTCCCGCTTTACAGGCCAGGCCGTGCCGGCAACCGGCTTCTCGTTCGGCGTGAGCCGGTTTGCGGCGGCTCTGTCGGCGCTGGGACTGACCGGCGCTGTCGAGGAGAAGCCGCTGGTGCTGGTGGTGGCGAGCGAGAAGGACCGTTCCGCCGACTATCTCGCCATGGCGCGTGAGCTGCGTGCCGCCGGTTTCAGGGCCGAGGCGTTTGTCGGGTCCGGCAATATGGGCAAGCAGATCAAATATGCTGACCGGCGCGGTGCCGTTGCCGCGGTGATCGTCGGATCCAATGAGCGCGAGGAGGGCCTGGTCACGATCAAGGACCTCAAGCTGGGCGCCCGCCTGGCGGCTGATATCAGCGACAACAAGCAGTGGCGTGAAGAGCAGCCGGCGCAAGAGACCGTGTCCCGCGATGGCTGGGTCGCGGCAGTTTCCGCCGTCGCGCAACGCAACAAGCCATGACGAAAAGGCGAAGCGGAAGCGCACCTTATCCCCAAGCGTAAAGATTAAGGGGGTTGACGTAACCAGGTGGTCACGTCAACGTCGTGACTGGACTGGGCCTGACCGCTCTGTCTTTTGGCGTCTCGGGGAGGAGGCGCCCTTTATCGACCAACCGTTATCTCGGGGCTGGCTTTCGCCAGCCCCCTTTTTTTCGCAGCCAGACTCTTTTTCGCAGACTGAAGGCGGCGCACGAAAAAGGCGGACCCGCTGGTGCCGGTCCGCCTGTTGTTTTTCTGCCCGCCTGTTGCTGTTCGGAATGACCAGGCGCTAGTCGTCGTTCTCGTCGGTCGTGTGACGTTCGATGATGACGACGCGTTCGCCATCATCCATTTCGATCACCCGACGGCTGTCGCCGCGCTGGATGCGCTCGATGCGGGCATGTCGGTGCATGTCGCGACCCTCATGGCGGTCACCCATATTGCCACCGGCCAGGCGGTCTACCTCGAGACGATTGAGCCAGTCGACCAGGTCGTCGCCGGTCTGTTCCTCGCCATCGACCCAGACGCGCTGGCGTCCATCGGTTTCCTCGATGCGAAGTTCGGCGGCGCCATTCTCGCCCAGCACCTGGTGGAGGCGTTCAATGTCGGCATGCCGGACATCGTCACGGCCACGCAGGACCTCGACCCGGGCGCGGGCGACATCGCGTTCGGCCCGTGCCATGTCCCGCGCCGCACGCTGGATCTCGATCCGCGCACGTCGACGTTCGCCCTCGAGTTCGGCATGGGCGCCGCGCATTTCGCGGCGAACCTCTGCCATGGCTTCACGCATCTCTTCGCGGGCGGATTCAAGTTCCTCACGGACCTCGGCGCGTTCCTCTTCGCTCAATTCATTCCAGTCGTCGGAATGGATGACATGATGGTCATCGAGCCCGGCGAGTGCCTGCTCCAGCGATTCCATGACGGTGGCTTCGATGCCGGCGCCATCGATGTCGATCACCATGCGGGCAATATGATTTTCCATCTGGGCGAGATGTTCGGCCCTTTCGGCGAGGTGGACCTCGAATTCGCGGCCCATGCGGGCGTGGTGGCCCTCGATCACCCGGACTTCATCGCCGTCAATGATGACCACGCTGTGCGGTGCGGTCTCGACCACTTCACCATCGACCATCACCACACCGTCGCTGATCTCGATGCGCTGGCCGTCGACATTGATCACCGAGCGTTCGCCATCGCGGTCGACATGTATGGTCCGGTCGCCATTGGCGCCGCGGACTTCGACCACCTGGCCGTCCTCGCTGACGACCATGGCTTCATGGCCGCCGGACACATGAATGCGGGTCTGGCCGACACTGTCGTCGTCCAGAGCGAAAGCCGTGGCCCCCGTCACGGCCAGTGCGGCACCTGCCATCAAAAATCGTTTCATCGCATCTATCCCTCTTCGATGTAGCGACAAATTGAACGCCGCAGCCTTACGGTGCCCATGATCCGCGCTAAATTATTTGTCACGAAACGCGCTCGTTGCTTGCGCGCAGCGGCACAGGCTTGCCAGCCTCTCGCCGGGTCCGCATGTTCGGTGCGGGGAAAACGAGTGACGGAAAGCGTATCATGGATCGACGGCGCGTCTTGAAATCGGGTATCGCGGCCACACTGACGGCGGCGTTTGGGCCGGCTGCCGGTGCCCTGGTCCGCGAAGCCATGGAACGGCCCCTGGCCGAGCGCGTCGGCGACATGTTGCTGATGGGCTTTATCGGCTCGCATTCGGAGACGGAAGGTGCCGACATCATCGACGCCCATCTGGCGGCCAAGCGGATCGGCGGCGTGCTCTTCCTGCGCCATAATGTGCGCTCACGTGAGGGTGCTGAGGGATCCGCGGCCCGTTTTCGCGCTACAAGCCCGTCATCCTGGATGGCTATCGATCAGGAAGGCGGTCTGGTCCAGCGCCTGTCGCGTGATCTGGGCTACACCCATATTCCGCGGGCCATGCAGGTCGCCGAAGCCCGCTCACCCGAATCCGCAGGCGATCTCTATCGGCTCGGCGCCGCCGAGTTTCACGCCGCCGGCTTCAACATGAATCTGGCGCCGGTTGCCGACCTCCACGATCCCGACAATGCGGTGATCGGTCGGCACGGGCGGGCCTATGGCGCGGATGGCGAGACCATCGCCGCCTATGCCGGTGCCTTCATCGACGCTTTCGAGGCCTTTGGCATCGCCTGCGCGATCAAGCACTTCCCCGGACATGGCCGGTCGCGCGGTGACAGTCATGACGGTTTTGTCGATATTTCCGACAGCTGGAGCGAGGCCGAGCTGGCGCCTTTCCGCCAGTTGATCGAGCGGGGTCAGGCGCATGTCATGATGGGCGGGCACCTGACCAATCGGCAGCTCGACCCGACCGGCGCGCCGGTGACCTTCTCGGCACCGGTATTGGAAGGCCTCTTGCGCGATCAGCTCGGCTTCACCGGCGTGATGATGACGGATGATCTCGACATGGGCGCGATCCGCAATAATTACAGCCAGCACGAGGCGGTGATCAGCGCCATCGAGGCCGGCAATGACATGATCATGCTGTCCAACTCCGCCGCCCCCGATGCCGAACTCCCGCAACGCATTGTCGGCTGGGTAGAGGCGGCCATCAGCGAGGGTCGGCTGACCGAACACCGGATCAACCAGTCGGTCGCCCGCCTGGCCGTGCTGAAGGCGCGGGTGGGGCTCTAGTCGGCGCTACCTGTCAGGGCTTCCAGCAGGATTTTTGCTCGGCGACCCGGCCATCCGCCGGTACGAGACATTGGTCGTCTTCACGACCCACAAATTCTCGACAGCCATCCCGATACCCGAACCGGCTTTACCGTTTCAGGCATCGGCCGGGACTGGATGTCCCGGCCTTGCCTTCGCTGGCCTATTCGGCCGGCGTTTCGTCCTGTTCACGCAGATAGGTGTCCAGGAAGCTCACATAGGCTTCTGACGCCGTGATCCGGTTTTCGCGGCGACGGAAGCCGTGACCTTCATCCGGGAAAAGGACGTATTCGACCGGAACGCCATTGGCGCGGACGGCTTCGACCAGCTCGTCGCTCTCCACTTGCAGCACGCGCGGATCATTGGCGCCCTGGATGACCAGCATCGGGCGGATCACGTTCTCGGCGTGGAAGAGCGGGGAGATGGCGTGGTGACGCTCCGCATCGGTGGCCGGATCGCCCATCTCGTCATAGAGGGCTTCACGGAAGCTCTCCCACCAGGGCGGGATCGAGGCGAGGGTCCGTTCCCAATTGGTGACACCGAAGATATTCACGCCGACCTCGAAGGCTTCCGGATGGAAGGTGAGGGCCGCCGCCGTCATGTAGCCGCCATAGGAGCCACCGATCACGCCAACTTCCTCGGCATTGACCCAGTCCTGTGTCCGCAGCCAGTCGCCGGCGGCGACAATGTCGCGCAGGTCTTCCTCGCCATGCCGGCGATCATCCATATGGAAGAAGGTCTTTCCATAGCCCGACGAGCCGCGATTATTGGCGGCGTAGACGGCATAGCCGTGATTGACGAGGTGCTGGATGGTGGCCGAATAGCCGATCCGGCTCTGCCCGCCCGGGCCACCATGGACCCAGACCAGGGCCGGCACCGGATTGTCGGCGCTGGCGCCATGCGGGCGATAGAGAATGCCCGGGATTTCCAGCCCGTCAAAGCTCTCGAAGCGGACCACTTGCGCATCGACCATCTCCGCTTCCGAAATCGCCGGGTTGAGCGCATTGGTCAGCTGGGCATGGGCCTGGCTGGCCAGATCGACCACATGGATATTGGACGGTGAGGTGGCGGAATTGATCAGGAAGGCGATTCGGCCTTCATCGCGCGAAAAGCGGACCGAGCTGATATCGCCGGCCGGGAGGTCGGGCAGGGCCAGGGTTTCGCCGCTCATGGTGTCTAGAATGGAGACCTCGGTGCGGGCATCTGCATTGATACCGGAGACCTGGTAGCGTCCGCTGTCGGAATAGATCACGAACTGGACGTCCCAATCGGCCTCGATCAGCGGCGCGGTGGTGCCGTCGGCCAGGTCATAAGTCCAGGCCTGGTTGAACTCGCCATGCTGGTCCGTCGCATAGACGAGCTGCGTGCTGTCCGGCGTGAACGTGTAGACGCCATGGGCGATATTGCCCTCATGGGCGGTGATCACGCTCGGTTCTGTCTCACCCGAGGCCAGGTCGAGCAGCAGGATGTCACTGTCGGCCGAGGTGCGGTTGCGCACGAGGGCCACCCAGCGACCATCCGGGCTGACATCGCCGATCTGCAGCGCGTCATCATTCTGGAACACAAAGCCGCTCTCATAGCTCAGCGTGTCATAGGCATAGATGTCCATGGCGCTCTGGTCGCGCTCATTGGTCATCAGCCACATATCATTGCCATCGGGAGACCAGCCGAGGAATTGCGCCCGGACTTCCTCGCCCGGCGTAATGTCATTGAGCCGGCCATCGAGCTCGCGCACGAAGATATGGCTGATCTCATTGCCGCCGCTATCGGCGGTGACGACTGCGCGGTCGTCAGTCGGAAACCAGGACAGGGCGAATGTGGCGTCTGTTTCGGAGGAGGTCAGCGCCTCGCGATCACCGGTCGAGGGATCAACGGCGTAGGCATTGAACACGCCGGTCTCGTCCGAGGAGATCAGGATGCGGCTGTCATCCGCCGACCAGGCAAAACCCGCCGATGAGGCCAGCGAGAAACTGGTGGTCTGGTGGAAGGTGGCGGCGTCATGGCGGGCAGCGGCTTCAGCTGCGGCCGGCGGCGTCTCGGCGGTTTCGGTGCCGGTCCCGGCCGGCTGGCAGGCGGCCAGAAGGCCGGCCAGGGCCAGGCTGGTGCTCATGGTCAGGCGTTTCATGTCATTCCCCTCGAATAGCTGTTGGCGCAAGCATACCTCGGAGAGGGGGACGTGTCGCAAGGCAAATGGAATATGTCCCCCTGCATGCCTTCCTTCTCCGCCGGGAGAAGGTGCCCCAAAGCGGCGGAAGAGGGGGATTGGTTTATTGGTACCGGGATTTACCCCTCACCCTGACCCTCTCCCAGGGGAAAGGGAAACGCCCCATCGGGACGGCCCTGCAAGTGCGCTCATTTTCGATGGGATAGGCAGCAAAAGTACCCGTCCTTTTCGCCGCCGGGACACCGGCCATAGGCCATGTCCCGGCTTTGAGGGGCTTCGACGACAGATGATGAAGGATTGGATCGGGGGATTGTCCCGGGCATGTCGTCCGCCGTCAGTGGGAAAGGACAGGGTCAACGCCATTGTCGACAAGTCGGGTGGGGCGGGGCAGGTTCAACCTTTGTAACAAGCGGGGAAATGATGCTGTTACCAACCAAGATTCTTGCCGGATCGGTCCTGAGCGTCTGTCTGTTGAGTTCGGCGTGTGCTGTTGAGCCGGAGCTCAATGCCTGCCGACTGGACGAAGTGGCTCTGAGCGATGCGATTGCGCGCTCCGAAGCATGGGTGGACGGATATTTCTCGCTCGTGGAGACACTGGCCGGAGGCGAGCATCATGGAACCAGCGTGGCGGTCAGTGCCTGTGGGCAGATAGTCTGGCAGGCCGGGTTTGGATTTGCCGATATCGAAGCACAAACGCCTGTGACGATTGATACGCTGTTCCGGGCGGGCAGTGTCGCCAAGACCTTGACCTCGCCGCTTCTGGTCCAGGCCGAGGCGCGGGGTGAGCTGGATCTGGACGCGGACATCCGGACGTATTTTCCGGCCTTTCCGCCAAAGGAGCATGAATTTTCGACACGTCAGCTGGCCGGCCACACAGCGGGGATACGCCATTATTGGGGCGATGAGTTTGCCAGCAATGTCGCCTATGAGACCGTCTCTGACGGGCTGGTGATCTTTCAGGATGATCCACTCGAATTCGAGCCAGGCACCCAATACTCCTATTCCAGCTACGGCTGGAATTTGTTGAGTGCTGTGGTCGAGGGCGCGACTGGCCGGGACTATCTCGAACTGATGCAGACTGATGTGTTTGATCCGGCCGGAATGGACAGCACATTCGCCGAGGGGCGCGCGGACACACCTGGCGGGCAGGTGACCTATTATCTCTACGACCAGGAAGGTCAGGCGATGGTCGTTGCTCCGCCTGTGAATAATTCGATCAAATGGGCGAGCGGTGGCTTTGTCTCGACGCCGACCGATTTGCTGCGCTTTGGTCTGGCGATGGAGGATGGCACCTTGGTGTCTCCCGAGGCTTATGAAGCCATGCGCGAAACGATGCATACGGCTGATGGCGCGGCCACCAATTACGGACTGGGCTGGGCAATCGACATGATTCCGCGCCAGCTGCAGAGAACGGCCCAGATTTACTCTGAAGAGGATGTCGCTCGAACCACGGCGATCTTTGACGGCATGATCAGCTATGGTCATACCGGCGGTTCCATGGGCAGTACGACGGTCTTTCTCTCGGCGCAGGATGACGACACCACCTTCACCGTGGCTGCGATGAGCAATTCGGGTATCGGACCGGCCTATGCGGTATCGGTATTGGGAGAGTTCGTTGCTGCGTCGCAGGCGGCTCGTGCCGTGGAGTAGCAGACGGCGACAGATCACTTTTCGAGAGGTCTCGCCCGAATGAAGAAGGCCGCCCCGTTTCCGGGGCGGCCTTCTTCATGGTGTCTCAGCCGGGCTCAGGCGCATGATGGGCGGACTCATGCGGGCATGGCCAAAAGAAAAGGGCCGCCCCATCGGGACGGCCCTTTCCTTTCAGTCGGTCAGGTGACCGGCATGATTACATCATGCCGCCCATGCCACCCATTCCGCCCATGCCGCCCATGTCAGGCATGCCGCCACCGGCGCCTTCTTCCTTCGGGGCGTCAGCCACGGCAGCTTCCGTGGTGATCAGCAGGGAGGCGACGGAGGCCGCGTCCTGCAGGGCTGTGCGGACAACCTTGGCCGGGTCGATCACACCGAAGGCGAGCATGTCGCCATATTCTTCGGTCTGGGCGTTGAAGCCGAAGGTCGCGGAGGGGTTTTCCATGACCTTGCCGACCACGATCGAACCTTCGACACCGGAATTGGTGGCGATCTGACGGATCGGGGACTGCAGGGCGCGGGCCACGATGGCGATACCCTGGGTCTGGTCAGCATTGTCGCCTTCCAGGCCGGCCAGCTTGGCGGAGGCCTTCAGGAGGGCAACGCCGCCGCCCGGAACAATGCCTTCTTCAACCGCAGCGCGGGTGGCATTGAGGGCGTCGTCGACGCGGTCTTTCTTTTCTTTCACTTCGATCTCGGTGGCACCGCCAACCTTGATCACGGCCACACCGCCGGCCAGCTTGGCCAGACGTTCCTGCAGCTTCTCACGGTCGTAATCGGAGGTGGTTTCCTCGGACTGGCGACGGATCTGCGTGACGCGAGCTTCGATCTGGGCCTTGTCACCGACACCGTCGACGATCGTGGTGTCGTCCTTGGTGATGTTGACGCGCTTGGCCGAGCCGAGCATGTCGAGCGTGACGGTTTCCAGCTTGATGCCGAGGTCTTCGGAGATGACCTGGCCGCCGGTCAGGATGGCGAGATCTTCCAGCATCGCCTTGCGACGATCGCCGAAGCCCGGTGCCTTGACGGCAGCGATCTTCAGGCCGCCACGCAGCTTGTTGACCACGAGGGTGGCCAGGGCTTCGCCTTCAACGTCTTCCGCGATGATCAGCAGCGGACGCGAGGACTGAACCACAGCTTCCAGGATCGGCAGCATCGGCTGCAGCGAGGTCAGTTTCTTTTCGAAGAGCAGGATGTAGGGCTCTTCCATCTCGACCTGCATCTTGTCAGCGTCGGTGATGAAGTAAGGCGACAGGTAGCCACGGTCGAACTGCATGCCTTCGACGACATCGAGTTCGGTTTCCAGGGACTTGGCTTCCTCGACGGTGATGACACCCTCTTTGCCGACCTTGTCCATGGCCTTGGCGATCATTTCGCCGATATCGCTCGCGCCATTGGCAGAGATGGTGCCGACCTGGGCAACTTCACTGGAGTCCTTGACCGGGGTGGAGCTGGCCTTGATGTCGTCCATGACGATGGCGACGGCCTTGTCGATACCGCGCTTGAGGTCCATCGGGTTCATGCCGGCAGCAACCGACTTCATGCCTTCGCGGACGATGGACTGGGCCAGGACCGTGGCGGTCGTGGTGCCGTCACCGGCGACGTCATTGGTCTTGGAAGCGACTTCGCGCAGCATTTGCGCGCCCATGTTCTCGAACTTGTCAGCCAGTTCGATTTCCTTGGCGACGGAGACGCCGTCCTTGGTGGTGCGCGGTGCGCCGAAGGATTTCTCGATGACCACGTTGCGGCCCTTGGGACCGAGCGTGACCTTGACAGCATTGGCGAGGATATCGACGCCGCGCAGCATGCGTTCACGCGCGTCGGAGCCGAAAAGTACGTCTTTGGCAGCCATTGGACTATTTCCGTTCTTCTAGCTTGAGAGGGGTGTTCGGATCGGGTGTGCGGCTTACGCCATCACGCCGAGAATGTCGGACTCTTTCATGATCAGCAGCTCGACACCGTCAACGGTGACTTCGGTGCCGGACCATTTGCCGAACAGGATGCGATCGCCGGCCTTGACGTCGAGCGGACGCACCGAACCGTCTTCCTTGATGGCGCCGCCGCCGATGGCGACAACTTCGCCTTCTTGCGGCTTTTCCTTGGCCGTATCCGGGATGATGATCCCACCCTTGGTCGTGGACTCTTCTTCGACGCGCTTCACCAGCACGCGATCGTGCAGAGGACGAAAAGTCATCTTGGTCTATCTCCAAACAGAGGACTGAAGGTTTCTGGCATCCGGACAGGGTAGGTTAGCACTCACCCCATCCGACTGCTAACAGCGGCGGAGATAGGAGGCGGAGGGCGGAACGTCAAGAGGTCGGGGATGCATTTGCAGCGCAACCAAATGCCTGTCAGCCTGCGTTCATCTTGCGAAAGATAAATCCGGCCATTGCCATGCCTGTCATATAAATCGATATGATAGACATCGAGTAGCGTTACCGAGAGGGAAACACCATGCAACTCCGTCCAACCATGCTTCGCACCACCGTTCTCACAGTCGCAGCCCTGACCATGGCCGCCTGCACGACCACCGACCCCTATACCGGCGAAACCCGGGCCAACAATACGGGCCGGGGAGTCCTGCTGGGCGCCGCAGCCGGCGCCGCATTGGGCTATCTCACCAACACCAATGACAGCGAAGAGGGCCGCACCAACGCCCTGATCGGTGCCGGTATCGGTGCGCTCGCCGGTGGTGCCATCGGCAATTACATGGACCGCCAGGAAACGGCCATGCGCGAAGCCCTGTCCGACACCGGCGTCGGTGTCCGCCGTGAAGGCAATGACCTGCGCCTGATCATGCCGGGCGATGTCACCTTCGCCACCAATTCCGCAGACATCCAGGGCCAGTTCTATGGCATCCTCAGCGATGTCTCGACGGTGCTGAACCGCTACCCGGCCACCTATGTGGACGTGGTTGGTCATGCCGACTCCGTTGGCGCTGCCGACTACAACCAGCAGCTTTCCGAGCGCCGGGCCCTGTCGGTCGGCAATTACCTGATCGCCCAGGGCGTTCTGCGCGACCGTTTCTACATTGCCGGCATGGGCGAGCGGTCTCCGATCGCATCCAATGAGACGGCAGCCGGTCGCCAGCAAAACCGTCGTGTGGAAATCCTGATCCGGCCGCACGCTTCGTCCTGATTTCACTGATTCTCCACAGAATTGACAGCGGCCCGCCGGATTGGCGGGCCGCTTTAATTTATGCATGGTGTTTTATTTCAGATGGTTAGGCCTGTTTGAGGCCGGTGTGGTTTACCTTCGTTAACCAAACGACAACTCGTGACGACGCAGCTTAACCTGCAAGCACACCTGACGACCCGCTGATTCGAAGGCCCGACATGCCCCGCGCATCCGACATCTTGATCCTCCTGACCTACATCACCATCGCCGGCGTGGCCGCGATCGGTTTCGAGTTTTTCGGGCTGATGCCGACGCTGAATGCCTGGATGATGGGGGCGATCGTCTTCATTGTGGCCGGCATGGCGCATTCTGCTGCCGCGCGTGGCCAGGAGCGGCGTGTCCTGGAAACAGAGATCCATGAGCTCAAGGCCGCCAATCTGGCCCTGGCCGAAGAGTTCGAGGCCGCCCAAGCCCGCATTGACGAGATCGCCGACGAATTGCGGACCGAATCTGTCGAGCGCGACAACGCGCTGGTCCATGAAGTCAAAGTTCTGGAAGACCTGGTTCGGCGCGTCGGACCGGCCGGGACACAAACGCGGACCGAGACTGCCACCGTCAGCACGGCGCGAACGGATATAGAGACTGTCCGCGAGGCCTTGGCCGCCAACCGGGTCGATCTCTACCTGCAGCCGGTGGTGACCCTGCCGCAGCGCCGGACGGCCTTCTATGAAAGCTATACCCGCCTGCGCGATGCGACCGGTCGGATTCTGGCGCCGGGCGCCTTTATGTCCGCCGCCGAAGAGGCCGGCCTGATGGCCGAGGTCGACAATCTCCTGCTGTTCCGCTGCGTGCAGATCGTGCGCCGCCTGACAGGTCAGGACCGCAAGGTCGCGATTTTCTGCAATGTCTCGCTGAACTCCCTGTCGGACGAGACCTTCTTCCCGGAATTCCTCGACTTCATCCGCCAGAACAAGGACCTGTCCGGCTCACTCATATTCGAGATTTCCCAGAAGGCCTTCGAGGAACGCGACGCCATTGCCGCCCGTAACATGGCGCGGATGGCCGATTTCGGCTTCCGCTTCTCGATCGACCAGATCGCCCATGTCGAGCTGGATCTGACCGAAATGGAGCGCGCGGGTGTCCGCTTCGCCAAGATCGGCGGCCGTCGCCTGCTCGACGCCATCGACAATTACGAGTCCATCGCCGGCTACGAGGCCGGCGCAATTGCGACCGAGGATCTGGCTGGTCTGTTCGGGCGTCATGGTATCGAGCTCATTGTCGACAAGATCGAGGATGAAGCGACCGTGGTTGAGGTGCTGGAGATGGATGTCGCCTACGGGCAGGGCCATTTGTTCGGCGAGCCGCGCCCGGTTCGCGATGACATGCTGGAAACGACACCGCGTGACGGCGGCTCCAATGTCATCCAGATGTCGGCTTGATCGACACGGCGATTGACCCCGGGCGAGCAGCCTGCTTCAAGCGCTCCATGTTTCCAGAACTCGCCACGCTCGGCCCGCTCCGCGACCGCTACGACACGCTCTATTGCGACGTCTGGGGCGTCATCCGCGACGGCACGGACCTGTTGCCGGAAGCGGTTGAGGCCCTGATCCGCTTTCGCGAGACTGGCGGGCGTGTCTGCCTGGTCTCCAATTCGCCGCGCCGCAGCAGCTCGCTGGCACATTTCCTGACCGATATGGGGCTTCCGGACGAGGCGACCGACGCCATCGTGACGTCCGGGGACGCCATCCGCGAGGAATTGGTCAAACGCTCGCCGGGCAGGGCGTTGAATATCGGCCCCGAGCGCGATGGCAGCCTCTATGAGGGGCTGGCGCTGGAGTTCACCGGTATCGAAGACGCTGACTTCATTTCCTGTACAGGCCCTGACGACTACCTCAATGGCCGGCCGGAAGACTATGATGCGGTGTTGGCGAGAGCGCTCGATCGGGGTCTGGACCTGGTCTGCGCAAACCCGGATATCGTCGTGCAGTCCGGAAACCGACTGATTTTCTGTGCCGGCGCCATTGCCCGGCATTATCGGCGGATGGGCGGGACCAGCATTGTTGCGGGAAAACCGCACAGGCCCATCTATGCCCTGGCCAGGGCTGCACTCGAAGCGCGGGGCTTTGCGGTGGACCTGACGCGTGTCCTGGCGATCGGCGACGGGCCGGAGACCGATGTTGAAGGGGCGACCCGGGCCGGCGTCGACTGTCTGTTCATCGCCGGCGGGATCCTCGGCGAAACGCTTGACGGCGGCCGTCTCGATGTCGAGACAGCCGCCGCCGCACTGAAGGATTACGGTGTCACCGCCCGCTTTGTCGCGGACCGGCTCACCTGGTAGGTCAGTCGCGGATCAATCGAACAGGGAGTCGATTGAACCCTGGTCCAGGTCTGAAGCCGGAGCGGCATCGGCGAACATTGCGTCGATATCATCCTGGCTGGTTTCCGGGCCGCCGATCGCCGGACCATTGAGCAGCAGCTCGCGGGCCCGTTTTTCCTCGGCGGTTTCCTCGGACACCTGGTCGGCATCACGGACACCCATGACGTCGGCAAAGCGGGACACGCGGTCTTCCACGTGGCGCAGCGAAGTGACGACCTTGGACACGCGTTGTCCGGCAAGGTCCTGGAAGCTGCACGCCTCGATGATGGTCATCATGCGGGCCTCGACGCTGGCGCGGTAGGCGTCATAGTCGGCTTCATCGTCACAGAGCACAGCTTCCGCTTCGCTCATGATGGTCTCGGTCGCCCGTTCGGTATCCCCGACGACAGCCTCGAGTTCCTGGCCGGCCGAAGGGATGCGCGAGGTCTTGATATCGTTCGGCCGCAAGGCCGCGATCTCGTCACGGGTTCGCGAGATATATTCCGCGATATAATTGAATTCCTGGCAGATCGACTGGTCGAGGGAGCTGAAGAACAGCTTCATCGTATCCGTCAGCTGGTGGGCCAGCTTCAGGACTTCCATGATCTGGGCATCCTGCAGATCGCTCGCCTTCAGTGAAGCGAGTGAGGTGCGGACTTGCGCGGCAACATTGGCGGCGGGCATGGGGCCCTCCTTCCTTTGCAGACTCAAACGAGGATTGGGCGGATCATCCGGCGACTAGAAGTCGCCGAGAACCGCAGCCATCTTCGATTTGAGAGTTCCGGCGTTGAAGGGCTTCACGATGTAATTGTTCACACCGGCCCGTTTCGCCGCGACCACGTTTTCGGTCTTGGATTCTGCGGTTACCATGATGAAGGGCGTCGCCTTCATGCTTTCGTCGGCGCGAACCTTTTGCAGAAGCTCGTAGCCCGTCATGGGCTCCATGTTCCAGTCTGAGATCACCAGACCGTACTTGTTTTCCTGCATTTTCGCGTATGCTTCCTGGCCATCGGCGGCCTCGTCCACATTTTCGAACCCAATCTGCTTGAGCAGGTTGCGAATAATGCGGATCATGGTTTTGTAGTCATCCACGACCAGGATCGGCATCGTCATTTCGACAGCCATGCTTAGTCTCCATCCACTCGGCGCGTTTACACTAGGACAGCTTGTTCCGCTGTCTTCAGCTAGGACCCTAGACAATCGCGGATAAAAATCGGTTAAAGCGGATACAAAGATGGAGTCACCGATGTCGGACGTGCGCAGTATCGCCCTCGATGAAATGGAAATAGGCCTTTCCGCAGAGGCAGTTAGGACTGTCACTGAGGAAGATTTGGATATGTTCGCCAAGGTGTCAGGGGATTATAATCCCGTGCACATGGACGAAGAATTTGCCCGCGCGACGCCATTTCGGGGCCGAATTGCGCATGGTGCGCTCGTCGCGTCCTATATTTCCGGGGTGCTCGGAAACCAGCTGCCCGGACCGGGCGCCATCTTCCTTGGCCTGAACATGCGCTTCTTCCATCCCACCCGGATCGGTGACGAGGTCCGCACCCGTGTCGAGGTGAAGTCGGTCGATCTCAAATCGCGCAAGGCGGTCATGGATTGCACCTGTTATGTCGGTGACAAGCTGACCATGCAGGCCGAGGCCGAGGTCATGGTCCGCAAACGCCACCGCAAGGCGGGTGACTGATCACCCATGAAGGTCCTGCGAGGTCATAGCGGACTGCCGCAGGATGATCGCGGTGCGGTCATTGCCCTGGGCAATTTCGATGGCGTCCATATGGGGCATCGTCATGTGATCGGCCTTGCCGCTGATCTGGCGCAATCCCTGGACGCACCGCTTGGTGCCGCCCTGTTCGATCCGCATCCGCGCCGCTTCTTCGCCCCGGACGCGCCGGCCTTCCGCCTGATGGGCACCGGCCGTCGCAATCGCATCCTTGAGAGTCTGGGCGTGCAGCAGCTTCATGTCCTGCCCTTCTCGATGGGCATGGCAAGGATGACACCCGCCGATTTCGTCGACACGGTCCTGGCGGGCGGGCTGGGCATTGCCGGGATTGTCACCGGCGAGGATTTCCGCTTCGGGGCTGGTCGAACCGGCGCCACCGATGATCTGGCCCGGCTGTGTGCCGGGCACGGAATCAAGACCGCTTTTGCCGAGCTTCATGGCAATGGTGCCGACAAGGTCTCGTCAACACGGATCCGCAAGGCCATCCATGATGGTGACATGCAGGCCGCCGCGACATTGTTGGGTACGCCTTGGGCCGTCGAGGGTGTTGTCCGGCGCGGCGACCAGCGCGGCCGGACCATCGGTTTTCCCACCGCCAATCTGACACTGGGTGACTATGTCCGGCCAGACTACGGAGTTTACGCGGTCCGTGTCGGTATTGATGGCGACACACCGTCGCTGGCCGGTGTTGCCAATATCGGCAAGCGCCCGACGGTCGATGGTGCGACCGAGCTGCTGGAAGTCCACCTGCTGGACTGGTCCGGTGATCTTTATGGCCGGACGCTGGAGGTCGAGTTCTTCGATCATCTGCGCTCGGAAAAGCGGTTCGATGGTCTCGATGCCCTGAAGGTGCAGATCGCTGAGGACGCCGCCGCGGCGCGCCGTGTGCTGAGCGCCCTGTCTGGACCGGCCTGACGGGCTCTGTTAAACGCGAGGCATGGTCTCGATGTCCCGGTTGATATGCCCGGCTGCGCCTGTCGCCGCCAACGCCTTCGGGCGAATTACCGGCCCGGGCCGCCGCGTTTGACGTGGGCGGTTCCGGGACATGTCCTGCCTTGAACCCATGACGACAAAAGACCGCAAGGATCCGATCCGATGACGGACACGCCCTCGAAGACTGGCGCGACAGACGCCGGTCGCGACTACAAAGACACGCTCTTCCTGCCGACCACCGAATTCCCGATGCGCGCCGGCCTGCCCAAGCGCGAACCGGAATGGCTGGAACGCTGGAATTCTCTCGACCTCTACAAGCGCATGCGCGCTGACAGCGCCGGCCGCGAGCGCTGGGTGCTGCATGACGGCCCGCCCTATGCCAATGGACATATCCATATCGGCACCGGTCAGAACAAGATCCTCAAGGATATCGTCGTCCGCTCGCACCAGATGCTCGGCTTCGACGCCCCCTACCGTCCGGGCTGGGACTGTCACGGCCTGCCGATCGAGTGGAAGGTCGAACAGAATTTCCGCGCCAAGGGGCGCAACAAGGACGATATCCCGGTCAAGGAATTCCGCGCCGAATGTCGCCGCTATGCCAGCGAATGGGTCGGCGTCCAGTCGTCCGAATTCCAGCGCCTGGGCGTCAATGGTGAGTGGGATGATCCCTACACCACCATGGCCTTCGAGGCTGAGTCGGCGATCGTGCGGGAATTCCTCGCCTTTGTGGAACAGGGCCTGGTCTATTGCGGGTCTGCTCCGGTGATGTGGTCGCCGGTCGAGAAGACCGCCCTGGCCGAGGCCGAGGTCGAATACCAGGACAAGGTGTCGTCGACGATCTTCGTGCGCTTCCCCGTTCGCGGTGTGCGCAAGGACGGTTCGGCCATCCCGAAGACCTGTATCGGTGCCCATGTCGTGATCTGGACGACGACGCCGTGGACCATCCCGGGCAATCGCGCGATCTGTTTCTCGCCGGACATCAGCTATGGCCTCTACAAGGTCACCGGCGTTGATGGCGGTGAGTTCAAGCCCTGGGCCATGCCGGGCGATACGTTGATCGTGGCCGATGCGCTGTGGGAAGAGACCGCCAAGGCCGCGATGATCGGTAATTGGGAACGGGTCGACACCATCGACCCGGCCGGTTTCGTCTGCTCGCACCCCCTGTCCGAGCTCGACCGCTTCTGGAGCTATCCCGTGCCCCTGCTGCCGGGCGAGCATGTGACCGACGAGGCCGGTACCGGCTTCGTGCATACCGCGCCCAGCCACGGTGCCGAGGACTATGTCGCCTGGATGGCCTTCCCGGAATGGCATGACAAGGATGCGCCGGTCCCGCACATGGTCGACGAGAACGGTGCATACTATCCGCATGTGCCGGTCTTCGCCGGGCTGAACATCATCCGTCTGGATGGCAAGAAGCAGGGCCAGGACGGGCCGGCCAACAAGACCGTGATGGACGAGCTGATCGTGCAGGGCAAACTGCTCGCGCGTGGCCGTCTCGAGCATTCCTACCCGCATTCCTGGCGCTCCAAGGCACCGGTCATCTTCCGCAATACGCCGCAATGGTTCGTCGCCATCGACCGGCCGATGAAGTCGGGCGGAACCCTGCGCGAAAAAGCCCTCAAAGGCATCTCGGAGACGACCTTCACGCCGAAAGTCTCGGAAAACCGCATCCGCTCCATGGTCGAACAGCGGCCTGACTGGCTGATCTCACGCCAGCGCGCCTGGGGCGTGCCGCTGACCATGTTCGTTGAAAAGGGCACCACCCGCGTCCTCAACGACCCGAAGGTCAATGAGCGCATCATCGACGCGGTCGCTGCCGACGGCGCCGACGCCTGGTTCGAACGTCCCGCCGCGGAGTTCCTCGGCTCGGATTATGACGCGGACGCGTATGAGAAGATCACCGACATCCTTGATGTCTGGTTCGACAGTGGCTGTACCCATGCCTTCGCGCTGGAGCCGCGGGCGGATCAGAAATGGCCGGCGGATCTCTATCTTGAAGGCTCCGACCAGCATCGCGGCTGGTTCCAGTCCTCGCTTCTGGAAAGCGCCGGTACGCGCGGGCGGGCCCCTTATGACGCCGTGCTGACCCATGGTTTCGTGATGGCAGGTGACGGTCGCAAGATGTCCAAGTCCCTGGGCAATACGCTCGCGCCCAACGAGATCGCCAAGAAGTACGGCATCGAGATCATGCGGCTGTGGGTTTCGGCCCAGGACTTCACCGATGATCTGCGCATCTCCGAGGAGATCCTGCAGACCTCGGTCGATGCCTACCGCAAGATGCGCAACACGCTGCGCTACCTGCTCGGCGCCCTGCACAGCTATGACGCGACGGTCGAGCATCTCCCGCACGACCGCATGCCTTCGCTCGAGCGCTTCATGCTGCACCGTCTGCACGAGCTCGATGGCGTGGTCCGCGAGGGGTATGAGAGCTACGACTTCAAGAAGGTCTATTCGGCGCTGTTCAATTTCTGCGTCGTCGACCTGTCGGCCTTCTATCTCGATATCCGCAAGGACAGCCTGTATTGCGACCGCCCGGACGATGATCGCCGCAAGGCCTGCCGCTCGGTCATGCACGAGATCTTCATGCGGCTCACCGCCTGGCTGGCGCCGATCATGCCTTTCACCATGGAAGAGGCCTGGCTGACACGCTTCCCGTCCGAGGATGACAGTGTCCACCTGCGCACCTTCCCGAAAACACCGGGAGACTGGCAGGACGGGGCGCTGGCCGAAAACTGGCGCACCATCCGTCGCCTGCGCCGGGTCGTGAACGGAGCGCTGGAAGTCGAGCGTCGCGAAAAGCGGATCGGCTCCAGTCTCGAAGCGGCGCCGCAGGTTTTCGTCACAGATGCCGCCTATCGCGCGGCCCTGGCTGCGGAGACTGGTGGCGATGTCGATGAGTTCGTCGCCGAGATCGGTATCACCAGCCAGGCCTATCTGGTGGATGGCGAGGCGCCGGACGGGGCCTTCCGTCTCGACGATGTTGCCGATATCGCGGTCGTGCCGGGTCGGGCCAAGGGCGCCAAATGTGCCCGCTCGTGGAAATACTCGACCGAGATCGGTGCCGATCCGCGCTATCCCGAGCTGAGCCCGCGCGATGCCGATGCGGTCGCCTGGTGGGACAAGGCGAATGCCTGATTGGGCGAGTGAGATCCGGCGGCGTTTTGCCGCGTCGCCGGTCCCGCGCCTGGGTCTGGGCATCGCCGCTGTGGTTCTGATCCTCGACCAGCTCACCAAATGGTGGGTGTTGGCGGGTCTCAATTTCTCGCCCGCCGGTTGCCTGGACTATCAACGCGCCGAGGGCGCCGAGCGCCTGACGCTGGCCAATACCTGCGGCCATATCGAAGTGTCGCCGATCTTTGACCTGACCATGGTCTGGAACAAGGGGGTCAGCTTCGGACTTTTGGGCGCTGACGGGCCACTGGGCCGGACGATTCTGATCGCCTTTTCGGTATTGGTTGCCATCGGCCTGATCGCCGGGCTCCTGAATGCCGGGCCGATCCGCGCCACGCGCCGGCTCCAGGGCGTCGCGTTCGGCTTTATCATTGGCGGTGCCCTTGGCAATGCCATTGATCGGGGGCTCTACGGTGCTGTTGTCGATTTCCTCAATTTTTCGGACGTTTACTTTCCCTACGTCTTCAA
This sequence comes from Maricaulis maris MCS10, assembly GCF_000014745.1. Classification (NCBI taxonomy): domain Bacteria; kingdom Pseudomonadati; phylum Pseudomonadota; class Alphaproteobacteria; order Maricaulales; family Maricaulaceae; genus Maricaulis; species Maricaulis maris. Next base: position 712,847 of record NC_008347.1, read on the forward strand.
TATCGCGGATGTCGGGATCAATCTCGGCGTCGCCGCGATCATCCTCGACATTTTTCTCAATGACAGAAAGCCGGCGTCCGGCACCTAGTGTGGATTCCGGGGTGGAGTGATGACCCGGCTTTGGGTTAAACTGCCGCCAACAGAAATTCGGAGTCTCACAGAGATGCGTATGCGTACTGCTCTTATCGCCGCGACCACCGCGGCCATCGCCCTTTCCGGCTGCAGCAATGTCTCGCGCGCGCTCGGCGCCGAGCGTTCGACGCCGGATGAGTTCCGTACCGTGACCATCGCCCCGCTGACCGTCCCGCCGGAATACAATCTGCGCCCGCCGCGTCCCGGTGAGCCGCGTCCGGACGAGATCTATCCCGACCAGCAGGCCCGTGCGGCCCTGCTCGGTTCGCAAGGGGCTTTCGAAGGCTCTGACGCCGAGGCCCTTCTGGTCGCCCGCGCCAATGGCGGTTCGGCCGACCCCTTCATCCGCTCCATCATTGATGGTGAGATGGCCAGCGTCGTCCGCAAGAATCGCAGCTTCGCCGATCAGGTGCTGTTCTGGCGCAATGGCGAGTATCGCCCGCAAGGCGATGCCACGCCGCTGGATGCCGAGGCGGAAGCCCTGGCCCAGGAGCGTATCCTGAATGTCACCGGTGGTGGCGATGTGGAAATCGAGCGCGACCGTCGCTTGCTTCCCAAGCTGCCGGGCCTTTGATCCGGACTTGTCACGTCTGACGGTCTGACCGTCCGACCGATGCTCCCACTTGACCGACTCGGGGCCAGCCAAGAGGCTGGCCTCATGTCTTTGGCCATGACCCAACCCATCATCCGACGCCTGCCACCGGAAACGGTGAACCGAATTGCTGCCGGCGAAGTCGTCGAGCGGCCGGCCTCTGTCGTCAAGGAATTGGCCGAGAATGCGCTGGATGCCGGTGCCCGCCGCATCGACATCACCGCCGAGGGCGGTGGCCTGGTTCGCCTGCTGATCGAGGATGACGGCAAGGGCATGAGCCCGGCCGAGCTCGAACTGTGTATCGAGCGTCACGCCACGTCCAAACTCCCGGTCGGTGAAAACGGCGCCGACGATCTGCTCAACATCTCCACGATGGGCTTTCGCGGCGAGGCGCTGCCATCAATCGGCTCGATCGCGCGCCTGTCGATCACGACACAGGCCAAGGGCAAGGGTGATGCCTGGGCGATCCTGGTCGAGGGTGGCAAGACCAATGGCATCGCGCCAGCTGCGCCGCTGGGACGCGGCGGTACGCGGATCGAGGTGCGGGACCTCTTCTACGCCACGCCGGCACGCCTGAAATTTCTCAAGTCCGAACGCTCGGAAAATCTCGGCATCACCGATGTGGTCAAGCGCATGGCGATGTCGCGGCCCGATGTCGGCTTCTTCCTCACCCTGGACGGCCGCAAACGCCTGTCCGTCGCCGCCGAACGCGGCGAGGGCGCTGATGCGCGCATTGCCCGCATGTCGGCCATTCTGGGCGCTGATTTCGGCGAGAATGCCCTCGAGGTCGACCAGACCCGGGAGGGCGTGCGTATTTTCGGTTTTGCCAGCCTGCCGACCTATTCGCGCGGCAATGCCATGCACCAATATCTCTTCGTCAATGGCCGGCCCGTTCGCGACAAGCTGCTGGGCGGTGCCGTGCGCGGTGCCTATCAGGACTTCCTCGCCCGCGACCGTCACCCGGTCGTGGCACTGAATGTAGAGCTGCCGACCGATGAGGTCGACGTCAATGTCCATCCGGCCAAGGCCGAGGTCCGCTTCCGCGACGCCGCCCTGGTGCGCGGCCTGATCGTTGGGTCCCTGCGCCATGCCCTGGCCGGGGCCGGACACCGCGCTTCGACCACGGTCGCCGGCTATGCGCTGGGTCGGGTGCGCCCGGAAGGCTATCAGCCGCCGCAACCGCCACCGGGCGGCTATCAGTCCCATACCAACAGCCTGGCCGGCTGGGGCGCACCGCGACCGCCGTCAGAGCCGGTCCAGGACCGCGTCTTCGATCCCGGCATGTCGGCCCGCGTTGAACCGGACCAGCCCGCCTATGACGGCGGTATGGGCGAGATGCCGCAAGCTGGGTTCGACCCGGCGCAACAGCCCTCCGCCCCGCCACTGGACTGGCCGCTTGGCGTGGCCCGGGCGCAATTGCACGAGACCTATGTCGTCGCCCAGACCGGCGATGGCATCGTCATCGTCGACCAGCACGCCGCCCATGAACGCCTCGTCTATGAGCGCATGAAAAAGATGATCGCCGAGACCGGGGTCCAGCGTCAGCGCCTTCTGGTGCCGGAAATCGTCAATCTCGACGAAGCCGAGGCGCGCCGCCTGCTCGAGCGCGGCGAGGAGCTGGAAGAACTCGGCCTGGTCATCGAAGCCTTCGGCCAGGGCGCCATTGCCGTCCGCGAAACGCCGTCCTTGCTGAAAAAGCTCAACATCCAGGGCCTGATCCGCGACCTCGCCGACGATCTCGCCGAGTATGATCAGGCGCTCTCCCTGAAAGAAAAGCTGGAAGACGTCGTCGGCACCATGGCCTGCCACGGCAGTGTCCGCTCCGGCCGCCGCCTCACCGGCGAGGAAATGAACGCCCTTCTGCGCGAAATGGAAGCCACGCCGCATTCCGGCCAATGCAATCACGGGCGGCCGACTTATGTGGAACTCAAGCTGAGCGATATCGAGCGGCTGTTCGGGCGGCGCTGACCCCTCACCCTGCCCTTCGGGCCACCCTCTCCCGCAAGGGGAGAGGGCGTTCTTGCCAGCGGCCGGCTCATACGCCTTCTCCCCTTGCGGGAGAAGGTCCCCGCAGGGGGGATGAGGGGACCTACCCCCGCGTCAGGAACAATACTTTCGCCGCGCCATAGACCTTTTCCACCTGACACACCCAGCCCGGCGTTGCCGGGTTTTCCTCGGCGCCGACTTCCAGCACGGCGACGGCGTCGTCGCTGACCCAGCTTCCCTCGATCAGTTTTTCCAGCGTCTTGGTGCCGAGACCGAAGCCATAGGGCGGGTCGAGGAAGACGAGGTTGAAGGGGTCACCCAGATTGGACGGCTTGTCGCCCAGCGCCGTGGCGTCGCGGCGGTGGATGCGGGTGATGCCGAAGAGTTGCAGCGTGTCGACATTGTCGCGGATGGCACCGCGCGCCTCGGCTGCGAACTCGATGAAGAGGCAGAAGGCGGCCCCGCGTGAGATGGCTTCCAGGCCCAGCGCGCCGGAGCCGGCATAGATATCGGCGACGCGGGCGCCCTCAATGGCCGGGCACCAGTCGGCATGCTCGATCACATTGAACATGTTTTCCCGCGCCCGGTCCGAGGTCGGACGGGTCGATTTGCCCTTAGGGGCCACAAGGGCGCGGTTGCGGAATTTGCCGCCGACGATACGCATCGCGGACTAGCTCCGGCCGCCGGGCTTGCGAGGTCCACCGGTGCGCGGCCCACCCGGCTTGCGGGGGCCGCCGGTGCGCGGTGTGTCAGGGCGCGGCGTCTCAGACCGTGATGTGGTCGCGCGCGGCGCGGCGCGACCGGCAGCCGGTTTGGCGGTCGGCTTGCCATCCTTGCCGCGACGGGCGCGGGTCGATTTGGCATCCAGCGGACGGCCCTTGCGTGCGTCTTCGATCAGGCTGTCATCGACCTCGCGTTTGGGCAGGCCGGGCTGACCCGGTCCACCCATGGCGCGCTGACCGGGCTTGCCATCCGGCTTCTGGCCCGGCTTGCGGGCCGCCCGGTTGGCGGGACGCGGCTTGGCGATCGCCTGGCCGGTCGGCGTGTCGCCCATGTCGATCAGATGGCCGCACTGGTCGTGCAAAACGCGTGAGGGCACGGACTTGATCTCACCCTTTTCCAGCTGCCCCAGCTGGAAGGGGCCATAGGCGATGCGGATCAGGCGGTTGACGCGCAGACCGACCGCGTCGAGCGCCTTGCGGACTTCGCGGTTCTTGCCTTCGCGAATGCCGACCTCAAGCCAGATATTGGACCCGGTCTCGCGCTCGACCTCGACCTCCATCGGCCCGTACTTGATGCCTTCCACCGTCACCCCGGCGCGCAGGATTTTCAGGGCGCTTTCCGAGATCGAACCGAAAGCGCGGGCGCGGTAGCGGCGTGTCCAGCCGGTCGAGGGCAGTTCCAGGGCGCGGGCGAGGGCGCCATCATTGGTCAGCAGCAGCAGGCCTTCCGAGGTCAGGTCGAGGCGGCCGATCGAGATCACCCGGCCGATATCCTTGGGGATGGCGTCGAATACGGTCTCGCGGCCTTCCGGGTCGGCATGGGTGGTGACCAGGCCGTCGGGCTTGTGATAGCGCCACAGCTTGGTGGCGGCGGGCGGCTCGATGCGCTTGCCGTCAACCTCGATATGCTCGCTGCCCGTGACCTTGAAGGCCGGCGTGTCGAGCGTCTTGCCATCGACCTTCACCCGGCCGCCCTCGATCATGCGTTCGACCTCACGGCGTGAGGCCACACCGGCGCGGGCGAGGAATTTGGCAATACGTTCTGACGTGTCAGCAGTTCCGGTCACGCTTGACCCTTTCGATGCGGCGCTCTATCGCGCGCAGTATGACGAACCCGCGCGATACACGTTTTATGCAGGCGGCGCTACGGCTGGCGCAAGCGGCAGCTGAGGCTGGCGAGGCACCAATTGGTGCCATCATCGTCGATCCGGCCACGGACAGCATTGTTGCGCAGGCCCATAACCGGCCAATCGCGGACCATGATCCGACCGCTCACGCCGAAATACTGGCTCTGCGTGAGGCCGCTGCGAAGCTGGGCAATTACCGCCTCACCGGTCTGGAACTCTATGTCACGCTGGAGCCGTGTGCCATGTGCGCCGGGGCGATCAGTCATGCCCGTATCGGTCGGCTGGTATTTGGCGCCAGCGACGAGAAGGGCGGCGCCGTGGTCTCCGGGACGCGCTTTTTCGAGCAGCCGACCTGTCACTGGCGGCCCGAGATCGTGCCGGGAATCCTGGCAGATGAAGGTGCGGCGATGCTGAAGGATTTCTTCCGCGCCCGTCGCAAGGCGAAATCAGCTCCGAAAGAGGTTGGCGATGGCGTTTGATCCCGATCTTGTCGACCGTATGGAAGCGGCACTGGTCGCGCTGGGGCAGCGTCCTGAACGACGCCGCATGTTTGGCGGCATTGCCCTGATGATCGGCGGCAATATGAGTTTCGGCACGTCACGCGACGAGCTGCACGTCCGCGTTGGACCGGACCAGTATGAGGCCGCCCTGGCCAAAATCGGCGCGCGGGAAATGGATCTGACCGGTCGCGTGATGAAGGGTTGGGTGACTGTGGACGGCCCGTCGGACCTCGACGATGACGCCTTGGCGGACTGGGCCAGAATGACGGCGGATTTCGTCACGACGCTGCCGGTCAAGTAGGCCCGTCATTTCGATAATTCGCGTTCACGCCAACTTGTCATAAAACCTTGTCTTGAGTTGAATCCGTACGCGGACGAAGAGGAGCCATTCCGATGGAGCGGCTCATGCGTCGTGCACTGATCAAAACCTGTCTTGTTGCCGGTCTGGCATTCGGCACCTGCGCCGCAGCGCAGGCCGAGAGCTCGGTTTGCAATGATGCGCCCATCCTGCTGCGCGATGTCACCATCATTGATGCATCGGGCGAATGGGATGATCAGGACATCCTGATCGAGCAGGGCCGCATTTCGGCGATTGCATCGGACATTGAACTGGAAACCGGCCAGCTTGTGGTCGAGCTTGGACGTCCGGGCGCCATCGTTCGCCCCGGTGTGCAGGCAGCCTCCAGCCATGGCGCGATCTTCATCCGTGCGTCGACCGCTCCGAGCCGTCGCGAAACGGCAATCCTGACCGCCGGGTCGCCGGCTGATCTGAACGTCTACGCAACCGATGCCGCCCTGGCCGGTCAGGTCGAGATCGAAATCCGCGGTGGCCATGTCGCCGGGCTGACCGACGTCTGTTTCGCGGGCTAGGCGAAGCGTGCTTCCAGCCCGGCCTTCACGCCGGGCCATTCCTCCCTCAGAACCGAGAAGAATACCGTGTCGCGCCATTCGCCTGTCCAGCACAGGAGGTGGCGGCGCAGCGTGCCTTCGCGGGTCGCGCCCATCTTGGTCATGGCCGCCTGGGAACGCAGGTTGAGGTGATGGGTTTTCAGTTCAACCCGTTCGGCACCGGCCCCGAAGGCCTCTCCCAGCAGGATGTGTTTGGCGGCCGGATTGATCGCCGTGCCGCGCGCCTCACTGCCATACCAGGTCCAGCCGATCTCAAGGCGTTTGTGCTCGGGCGTGATGGTGAGCCAGGCCGAGTGACCGACCGCCGCGCCATCCGCCTGCCGGCGGACAAGATGGCTGATCTGGCTGCCGGCATTGGTATTGGCCAGCATCAGATTGAACCAGGCGTCGAAATGATCGCCATCACCGCGCAGGGAGGTCAGCGTCCACAGGCCGGGTTCGGCCGCTATGGGGCGGAGTTCCTCACGGTGGGCTTCGACGAGGGGTTCAAGCCGGACGACAGCGTTTTCACGGATGGCAGGAGAGAGGATCATGAACCGGCTCCGGTCAGCAGGATGACGCCGCGGATGACATAGACCGCGCCGATCACCGACACGATCCACTTTGTCCACTGGCGGAACTGGACATCGCTCATCAGCGCCAGGAAACGGGCCCCGGCGGTGGTGCCGAGGATGGCCAGCGGGGCGGCGATCATCAACCATTGGACTGACGGCAGGCCGGCGGCGCCCAGTGCGGGCAGGATGTAGTAGGCGATCTTGACGCCATGACTGACCACTTGCGTCGCCGCCTTGGTCGCCACGATGGCGCGCCGGTCCTGTTGTGTGTCGGCAAAGAAGACGTCCAGCAGCGGGCCGGAGACACCGGCGACCACATTGAGGCCGGTGACAGCGAAGCCACAGGCGACAGCGTGGTGTGGTCTGGCGGCATCGAGATGGAGGATGTGTTTGGGCAACCAGATGACCGCGGGGACGAGCCCCAGGATCACGAACAGCCAGGCCTTGGACAGCTCAAAACTCGCAAATGCCAACAGACCCGCCGCTGCGGCCGATCCGGCCAGATAGATGGCAAGGATGCGCCAGTCGATCCATTGCAGGTGCAGGACGGCGCGCCAGCCATTCGACACGCTCTGGATCACCCCGTGCACGACCATCGCCGCCGCGACCGGCAGGACCAGTGCCAGCGCCCCCATCAGGATCAACCCGCCCGCCATGCCGAACACGCCGGAGATGAAGGCGGTGATAAAGGTCGCGACAAGGATGAAGGCAGCGATCATGCGCGGACTATATCGCCGGTCGCGGCCGGGGCGAGTGCAGGGTGCAGTCGGTTGTGGATATTGCAGAACATAACCGGAACTTGTAGGGTAGGCTCATGCTGAAGCAAATCAGAGTGCTGTGGACAGGCATGCGTTGGGTTGCCAGCAAACTGGCAGCGTGGCGTCCACGCGGACCGACGTCGAACAAGGCGCTGTGGCGAAGCTGGGAGCAGTCGAGTCGCGCGATCGGCTTGGGACTTCTGGGCCTGTCGCTATTTGCGGAGCGTGGTATTATCAGCCCGGCCAGCCTGTTGCTCGGTGCCGGATTTCTGGTCGCGAGCTGGGTTTGTGCGTTTTATCTCGGGCACCTGGAGGAGGCTTCATGATCGGCGAAATTGAAATCAATCTCTGGCCGCTGACCCTGTTCTTCGGATTCATGGTCACGATGATTGTGCTCGCAGCTATCGCGGAAGAGAAGCGTCGCCGCAAACGGAGCGACTGAGCTCAGCTTCTCGCGCCAGTGGGGTGCAGTTGTTTTCCTTGGTCGTCTGCTTTTATTTGGGCAGTCACGAAAGGGGCAGGACATGTATCAGGCGCCCCGTTCGATTCTCATCTCGCCGGCCCTCACGCCCCCGCCTGTTTCGCGAACCCCCAGGCGGCTTCGGCCATCGGTTCAACGGCGGCACCCATTTCGGCGGCGCGTGAGTTCGAGGCATTGCCCTGCAGGGAGCGCGCATAGACGCCTTGGATGATCGAGGTCAGGCGGAAGATGTTGTAGGCGAAGTAGAAATCCAGCGCCGGGATGCCTGAGCGATTGGTGCGCTCGCAGTAGGCCTGCGTGTATTGCTCGATGTCGGGAATGCCCAGAGACGCAATGTCGACGCCAAGCAGCCCGTTGCGGATTTCCGGCGGCATCACCCAGCCCATCAGCTGATAGGTGAAATCAGCCAGCGGATCGCCCAGCGTCGAGAGTTCCCAGTCCAGCACCGCGATGACGCGCGGTTCGGTCGGATGGAAGACCATGTTGTCGAGCCGGTAATCGCCATGCACGACGCTGGTGCGCTCCTGATCCGGTGCGGCGGTCGGCAGCCACTCGATGAGGCGGTCCATCGCCGGGACAGTGGTGGTCTCGGCGGCGCGGTATTGCTTGGTCCAGCGGCCGATCTGGCGCTCGAAATAATTACCCGGCTTGCCGTAATCGCCCAGGCCTGCGGCTTCAAAATCGATGCCGTGCAGATGGGCCAGCGTGGCATTGGACGCGTCATAGATGGCGCCGCGCTCGGTCTTGTCGAGATCGGGCAGGAGCGGATCCCAGAAGATCCGGCCCTCGACGAAGTCCATGATGTAGAACTCCGTCCCGATCACCTCGCGTTCCATGCATAGCCCGTGCATGACCGGAGCCGGGAAACCGGCGCCGCCAAGCGCCTTCATGACCCGGAATTCGCGATCAACGGCGTGGGCGGATGGCAACAGCTTGCCCGGGGGCTTGCGCCGCAGGACATAGGCCTTGCCCGGCGTCACCAGCTTGTAGGTCGGGTTGGACTGCCCGCCCTTGAACTGTTCCACCGTCAAGGGCCCCTGGAAGTCTGCGACATGGGCGGTCATCCATTCGGCCAGCACGCCTTCATCGAAGGCGAGAGCGTCGGCTACCGGCTTGGTGCCGGAGAAGCTGTCGTCGATATCACTCATGGGTTCAGATAGACCTCGCCGCCCTTCATCACGAAATCCATGTCGCGCAGCTCGGAGATGTTCTCAAGCGGATTGCCGTCGACCGCGATGATGTCGGCCAGCTTGCCCGCTTCGATCGTACCGATATCGCCGTCCATCTGGACATGACGCGAGGCGTTGATGGTAGCCGTAACGATGGCTTCCATCGGCGTCAGCCCGGCTTCGACCAGCAGTTCGAACTCACGGGCGTTGACGCCGTGCCGGGAGACGCCGCTATCGGTTCCGAAAGCAATCATCACGCCGCCCTCATGCGCGCGGCGGGCCATTTCCAGCATCAGTGGCCCGACTTCGCGCGACTTGGCGCGCTGGTTGTCGGTCATGAAATCAACTGTCTCAGCCATTTCGGCGACGGTGACGCCGGCCAGCACGGTCGGGACCAGATAGGCGCCATTGCGGCGCATCAGGCGGATGCTCTCGCGATCAAGATAAGTGCCGTGCTCGATCGAGTCGCCACCCGCTTCCAGGAAAGAGTTGATGCCGGTCACGCCGTGTGCGTGCGCGGTGACGCGGCGGCCCATCATGTGGGCGGCTTCGACAATGGCGCTGAGTTCGTCATCGAAGAATTGTTGCTCGACACCGGCTGCCGTGTCGGACAGGACGCCGCCGGTTGCGGTGATCTTGATCACATCGGCGCCGCCGCGGATCAGGGTGCGGACAGCCTCGCGGCACTGGGCCTCGCCATTACAGGCGGTTTCGCTGGCGAATGTGTGCAGCACGTCGAGCGAGAAGCCGTTGACGTCGGCATGGCCGCCGGTCGGCGTGACGGCTGATCCGGCAATGCGCATGCGCGGGCCGGGGATGTCGCCATCATTGATCGCATCGCGCAGCGCCAGCGAGGCTTCGAAACTGCCGCCGACATCCTGAACAGTGGTGAAGCCGGCCCGAAGCGTGGTGCCGGCATTGACGGCGCCATCAAAGGCGAGGTCCGAAGGGGACATGGTGAAGGTGTTGAAGCGCCGGCCCGGGCCGAGTTCAGACTGCAGGTGGACATGGCTGTCGATGAAGCCGGGCATCACATAATCATCGCTCAGGTCGATGATGGTGGCCCCGTCCGGCGTGACATAACCCGATTCAATCCCTTCAACCCGCTCGCCGCGGATCAGGATGGATTGTTCCATCAACGGGTCTTCGCCGGGCACGGCGAGCAGCCAGCCGGCATGGATGACGGTCAGCGCGTCCTCCGCATCCTGGGCCAGGGCGCTCGGCGCAAATGTCGTGGTGGCGATCAGGGCGATCGCGCTCATGGCTGTTTTCAGCATCCGGTCTGCCTCCCCGCAAACAAGTGTTGGCGGAGTAGAAGACGCCGGGTGCCGGGATGTCAAACGACGCGCGCGGTTGGCACTAGTGGGTCTTCAGGGCCCGCCAGGCGATGTCTCGGCGGCAGAAGCCGCCGGGCCAGTTGATCTGGTCGACAGCGGCATAGGCGCGATCGACGGCATAGTGCAGCGTCTCGCCACTGGCCGTGACATTGAGGACGCGGCCACCGGTGGCGGTGTGCTGTCCGGCCGCATTGCGACCCGTGCCGGCCTCGAACACGACCACGCCTTCCATCAGGTTGGCGGCATCGACGCCCTCGATCAGGCTGCCCTTCTCATAGCTGTCCGGATAGCCATTGGCGGCCATGACGACCGTGATCGCCGGTTCCGCCGTCCAGCTGAGCGGCGGCATGTCGGCGAGATGACCGGTCGCAGTCGCTTCAAGATAGGGAAGGAGGTCATCCTCGATCCGCATCATCAGGACCTGGCATTCCGGGTCCCCGAAACGGATATTGAACTCGACAACGCGGGGGCCGTCTGCATTCACCATCAGCCCGGCAAACAGCACACCCTGGAAAGGCGATCCTTCGGCGGCAAGGCCGCGGGCGACCGGTTCGATGATGGTCTTCATCGCGGTTTCGATCAGCTCGGGCTTGGCGATCGGGGCCGGGGAATAGGCACCCATGCCGCCGGTATTGGGGCCGGTATCGCCTTCGCCGACGCGTTTGTGGTCCTGGGCCGCGCCGCAATAGAGTACATCCTCGCCGTCGCACAGGGCGAAGATCGAGACTTCCTCCCCGTCCATGAATTCCTCGATCACCAGGGTCCTCGAAGCATCGCCGAACTTGCCCGAGAGGAAGGCGTCGATCTCGGCCTCAGCCTCGGCCCGGTCTGACACGATGACCACACCCTTGCCGGCGGCGAGACCGTCAGCCTTGAGCACATAGGGCGGCTGGAACTGGTCGAGAAAGGCTTTCGCCTCGCCGGCATTCGAAAACGTGCCATAGCGGGCGGACGGCACATTGTGACGGGCGTAAAAATCCTTGGCGAAGGCCTTGGAAGCCTCCAACCGGGCTGCCAGCTTGGACGGTCCGAATGTGGCGATTCCGACCTGGCGCAAGCGATCCGCCAGCCCGTCGCACAATGGCACTTCCGGTCCGACAATGACCAGATCAACCGCCTCTGCGCGCGCCAGATCAACCAGGCCGTCGAGGTCGGACACGGGGATTGTGTGACAGGTCGCCAGCTCGCTGATGGCGGCGCTGCCGGGAGCCGCCAGGATTGTGGAGACCAACGGGCTTTGGGCGATTTTCCACACCAGGGCATGTTCGCGCCCGCCAGATCCGACAACCAGAACCTTCATGTGACCCTCTATGCAGCCAATTGCGCCAATCCAAGGCCTTGCCTAACGCAATCGCCCGGCATTCGCGAGTCCGTCGGGCCGTTGCGGTGGCGTTGAAACCATTTTACCAGAGTTGCCATGAACACGCCCGCAGGAAACATCCACGAATTCACCGTTTCCGAGCTTGCCGGCTCGCTCAAGCGAACCGTCGAGGACGCCTTCGGTCATGTCCGCCTGCGCGGCGAGCTGGGCCGGGTCGTGGTGGCCAAGTCCGGCCATGTCTATTTCGACATCAAGGACGACAAGGCGGTGATCGCCTCGATCGCCTGGAAAGGGACAGCCCAGCGCTTCCGCTTCCGTCCCGAAGAAGGGCTGGAAGTGGTCATAGAGGGGCGGCTCTCGACCTATCCGGGCCGCTCGCAATACCAGCTTATCGTCGAGAGCATGGAGCCGGCGGGTGCCGGCGCGCTGATGGCGTTGCTGGAAGAGCGCAAGCGGACACTCGCCGCCGAAGGCCTGTTCGAGACCAGCCGCAAGCAGGCGCTGCCCTTCCTGCCGCGGACCATCGGCGTCGTGACCTCGCCGACCGGGGCGGTGATCCGGGACATCCTGCATCGCCTGCAGGACCGCTTTCCCTGCCATGTCCTGTTGTGGCCGGTGCTGGTGCAAGGTGACAGCGCCGCCGCCCAGATCGCCGAGGCCATTCGCGGTTTCAACGCCCTGCCCGCCGGCGGCAAAGTGCCGCGACCCGACGTGCTGATCGTCGCCCGCGGCGGTGGCTCGATCGAGGATTTGTGGGCTTTCAACGAGGAGGTGGTCGTCCGCGCCGCCGCCGACAGCACCATCCCGCTGATCTCGGCGGTTGGTCACGAGACCGACACCACGCTGATCGATTTCGCCTCGGACCGCCGCGCGCCGACCCCGACCGGTGCGGCGGAAATGGCGGTGCCGGTAAGGGCCGAGCTAAAGGCCTCGCTGGACCAGCTGGGCGGTCGCCTCGTGGCCGGCCTGTCTCGTCATATCGAGCGGCGCCGTACCGAGTTGCGCTCGGCGGCGCGGGCCCTGCCGCGTCCGGCGGCGCTGATGGAGCTCAAGCGGCAGCGTTTCGACATGATCGCCGACAAGCTCGACCCGGCCTTGCTCAATCACGCCGCCGAGAAGCGCGGTCGCCTGTTGGTGCTCGCCGCAGGGCTGAAGCCGGCGGCGCTATCACGTGACCTGCGCCAGAAGCGCACCTTGCTGGACGAGCGCGCAGCGCGCCTGGGTCCGGCTGCAGAGCGCCTGCGCCGGGACCGTCAGCGCGATCTGGACAATTGGTCAGCGCGGCTGGAGGCCCTGTCGCACCAGTCGGTTCTCAAACGCGGCTTCGTGCTGGTCCGGGACCGGGCCGGCAAGCTGGTGCGGTCCGGAGGCTCGCTGATGGAGGGGGCGGGTATCGACCTGGTCTTCGCCGATGGCGAACGCGCGGCGCGGATCGAGGGCGAGCGTGGCTCGCGCAAACGGCCTCCCGAGACACCCGATCTGCCGAAGAAGACCAAGCCGAAACCCAAACCCCGCAGCAAGCCCGAGGCGGCCGGCCAGGGCCGGCTTTTCTGACACACGCCACCCTCCCGCTGGCCGGCAAACACTGCTAGAGAAGACCCATGAGTGATTTCAGTTTCGACAAAGAATTCCAGGGCGAAGCCATTCTTGAATATGGTGATAGCGACTTCATCATATTGAAGGCGGGCGCTTTCGTGCGTTGTGCCGTCACCAATGACCCGATCCAGCTTGATCAGCTGCGCTATTGGAATGTCGATGAGCAGGAAGCCTACAAGGATGTTCTGGTCGCCAAGCAACGCTGGATCGAACTGAATTCGGAGCCGGGAAAATGATCAGCCTCGCCGTCGCCCTTGCCCTGCAATCCACGACGGCCCTGGTCGATGACGCTGCCGATCCGATCGGTGACCTGATCGCCCAAGCCTCGCCTGAGGCGCGGGACGTGGAAATAACCCATGTCGGCCCTTTTGCAAGTGCTGACAATGTCGGGTGTACCGGGCGCCGCGAAGAAGGCGCATTGTTGGTCTGCTTCTACCCTCCGCGCACGGAACTAAGGCTCGGCGAGGTTTCTGCGGTGGCAGATCGCGATGGGTTAGCCCTGCTGGGGATACCGCGCAGAGCGCCGGCAAGTTTGACCCTCACTATCGACGTTTCGGCGATCGACCACGATAACCTCCTTGGTATCGGGGGCAGCGAAGTCTGGGACATCACCCAGCGCGAATACAATCTCCAGCAGGTCAATGGCGTGCCCCAGGCGACCGTGACACCGGATGCATCCACGCTGCCGCGGCGCCAGCGCGAATACGCGCAAAAGCAGGCCGCTTTCAACTCGGTCTGGGACGGGCAGGGTTTCCTGGGCGGGTTCATCCATCCCGCCGAAGGCATCACGACCGGCGTCTATGGCTCCGCCCGGGTTTACAATAATGGCCATGAAGGCAGCCCGCACTGGGGTCTGGACTGGGCCAATGAGGTCGGCACGCCGATTTATGCGCCCGCAGGCGGTCTGGTGACGCTGGCCGAGCCGGACATGTATTACGAGGGCGGCCTGATCTTCATCGATCACGGCCATGGCCTGGTCTCGGCCTTCCTGCACCTGTCCGGTGTCGAAGTCTCAGAAGGCGATATGGTCGAGCAGGGCCAGCTGATCGGCGCCATGGGTGCGGGCGGCCGGGCGACCGGCTCGCATCTCGACTGGCGGGTTAAGCTGCGCAACCAGTTCTATGTCGATCCGCAAAGCCTGCTGGATCTGGATCTGAGCGAGTTGCGCTAGGCTCTCAGTCGGGGCTTGAAGTGACCTGAGCGCCGCGCGCGCAATCAGCCATAAACCGCTTGTCAGCCAGCAGGCCGTATCCGCTTCTTCAGCTCAAGGGTGAAACCGCGAAGCGGCGGCTGCGCCGCCCTTGACCTGAAGAAGCGGATACGGCGATCTCTCGGCAAGTGGTTTGTGGACGAGTTTGCGCCGATTGCGCGCGGACGTCGAGGAGCAGTGGTGGCGTGTGGGTCACCATCTATTCCGTGTTCCCGTTTATTTACGGCCAGATCGGGCAGCCACGACGATCAACTGGTACAACACGAGAACAATGAATGCTCCACCGATAACCCAAGGCACAGCGCTGGTTGGGATTCCCAAAAATCGTCTAAGGAAAATGGCGCCCAGCGCGACCGTCAGGTACAACGCAATAGAAAAGCCGAAGCGGTTCAGGAACCTCGAATAGAAATCTAACATAAGCAAACTTCCAATTCTCATTGGATAATTGGGCTCAAGCCCCTTTTTTTGACTAGCCAAAGCTGGTCAGCCGTCCGCGGCTATATTGCGACAAGATCCGAAAAGCCTCAGAGCCTCGCTCAGCCCTTGTACACCGATTTCGCCCAGCGCCGGTGAACCCAGAACCATTGTTCCGGCGCCTGGCGGATTTCGCTTTCCACCCAGTCATTGATCCGCGTCACCGTCTCGACGATGGCGGCGGTCTTGTCGGGATTGGTGGAAATCTCGATCGGGTCATGGACCTCGACGCGGAAGCGGGCGCCGCCCATGCGTCGGATCGATAGTGGCAAGAGCGGGCAGCCATGGCGCATGGCGAGGCGTGTCGGGCCGGGCGCGGTCATCGAGGGCAGGCCGAAGAAGGGCGCTTCGATGCCATCATTCATCTTCTGGTCGTTCATCAGGGCCACGGCCTCACCGGCCTTCAGGGCCTGCATGAGCGCCTTGGCGCCATCGCCGCCCTTGGCGGTCAGAGTCTTGACGCCATAGCCGACCCGCATGTCGGTGATGCGGCGGTCGATCAGCGGGTTGTTGGCCGGACGATAGGTGATGTGGCAGGGCAGGCCGGTCTGGCTGATCGCGGCGGCACCGATCTCCCAGTTGGAATGGTGCATCGAGATGATCACGGCCGGCTTGCCGGCATCGCGCAGGGCCTCGAACTTCTCGCGGCCGATGAATTCGACCCGCTCATTGAACTCAGGCCCGGAAAAGACGCCCAGATGCGGCATCTCGCCGGCCAGGCGCCCGAAATTTTCCCACATGCCGCCCAGCAGACGTTCGATCTCGGGTGCGGCGGCTTCGGGGAAGCAGCGTTGCATGTTGATGCGGGCGACCTTGTGCACCGGCATCAGCGGGCCGAGCTTGCGCAGCAATGCGCCGGCCGCGTCGGAGGCCTTGTCGATGCCCTTGATCTTGTACCAGCCGGCATAGGCATCCCAGGCGGCGGCTTCAAATCGCCAGCTGATCCGGGTCAGGGCTGAGGCATTGCGGGTGGCATCTATCATGGTCCGGATTTAACCAGCCTCGCCGCCCGCGTCCATGTCGGCATCCATGACGTCGCGCAACAGGCCGTCCAGCGCGCCCGGATTGGCGAACACGGCGCGGACCGGCCAGGCGGTGACACGGGCCTGGATATCGACGGGCAGGCGGACCCAGTCTTTCTCGGTCGTGATCAATTGCGCGTCATGGGCAGCGGCCAGCGCGTCGAGATGGCGCAAATCACCTGCGTTGAAGGCGTGATGGTCGCCATAGACCGCAACCTCGCCGATATCGCCCCCGGCAGCCCTCAGAGCATCGAAGAACTTTTCCGGCCGGCCGATCCCGGCAAAGGCGACCAGCTTGCCAGCCGGTGGCGGCGCCAGCGGTTCCAGCCAGGCGTGGAAGACCGGGATGGAAAGATCGCTCAGGCCGAGCCCGGTCCAGTCCGGCTCGGTGGCGGCATCGGGCATCATCACGATCACCGCATCGGCGCGGGCAAGGCCGGTCGCGACCGGCTCGCGCAGCGGGCCTGCGGGGACAATCGTGCCCGGACCCCAGCCGGTCAGCCCGTCGACGACGACGATCGAGCAATCCTTGGCCAGGTCCGGGTTTTGATGACCATCATCCATCAGCACCAGATCAACACCGCCTGCCGCCTCGATGGCGCGACCACCGGCTGCGCGGTCGCGGGCGATCCAGGCCTGTCCGGTACGGGCGAGCAGCAGCGGCTCATCGCCGACGGTGGAAGCATCATGTGTGGCGGGGTCGATGCGCAGGGGGCCGGCTTCGCGGCCGCCATAGCCACGCGACAGCGATGCGGCCGTCAGATCCATCTCTGCGAGGCGTTGCATCAGGGTCTGGGTGACCGGGGTCTTGCCGGTGCCGCCGACCGTGAGATTGCCCACGCACACGACCTTGGGGCCGATACGGACGGGCGTCGCCTTGCGGATGCGGCGGGCGACGGCCCAGGCATGAATCCACCCCAACGGCGCCAGCAGGGCCCGGGCGAGGGCGCCCGATCCGCGGCCGCCATCGGTGCGCCAGAAAGCCGGTTCCTTCATGCCTCGCGCTCCGGGCCCTCGGCCAGATCCAGCAGGACGGAGAGGGCCGAAAGCGTAGTGTCCAGCGCACCGCCCGATGCTTCGCTGATAGCCCGCTCTGCCGCGGCGCGCCCGGGTGCCTTGGCCTGCCAGACCTGCTCGACGGCGGCAGACAGGGATTGAGAATCGCTCACTTCGATCATGGCCGAGTGGCGGCGATAGGCGCCATAGATATCGTCAAAACTGTCGACATGCGGACCGGTGATCACACAGGCCCCGGCCAGGCTGGCCTCGATCGGATTGTGGCCGCCAATATTGGCCTTCAGGCTGCCGGCAATCAGCGCTGCAGGGGACAGCGCGAACCAGAGTGACATCTCACCCAGCGTATCAGCGAGCCAGACCGTGTCGGCGCCATCCGGCACTTCACCGGCTGACCGGCGGGCCACTTTGAAGCCGCGCTGCCGGGCCATCGCCGCGAGCTCCTTGCCGCGTTCGGGATGTCGCGGCGCCAGTATCAGCAGCGCGCCGGGATGGGTCTTGTGCAACAGGGCATGGGCGGCCAGCACTGTGCCTTCCTCGCCGTCATGCGTTGAGGCCGCAAGCCAGACCGGCCGTCCGGCGAGTGCAATCTTCAGGGAGGACAGCTCGCGGGCGTCGGGGGCGGGGGGGCGTGCCTCCAGCTTCAGATTGCCGGCCAGCACGATCTCGCGACCGGTCAGGTCTTCCAGTCCGTCGCGGGTGCGGATGTCGGCTGCCCCGATCCAGGCAAAGGCTTCCAGCAGTCGGCGGACAGCGTCGCCGCGTTTGCGCCAGCGGGTCAGCGAGGCAGTGTTCATGCGCGCATTGACCAGGGCCATCGGAATGTCGCGATTGCGGGCCTCGATCAGCAGGTTGGGCCAGAGTTCCGACTCGGCAAAGACGCCGATATCCGGGCGCCAGTGATCAAGGAAGCGGCGGACCGCGCCCGGAGTATCGACAGGCACGTATTGGTGCTTGGCTTGCGGCGGCAGGCGTTTGGCCATCAGGTCTGCCGAGGTGACGGTGCCGGTGGTGACCAGGAATTCCAGCTCCGGATCGCGGGCTGCCAGCTGGTCGATCAGCGTTGCCAGTACGAGACTTTCGCCGACGCTGGCGCCATGCAGCCAGATCAGCCGGCCCTCGGGCCGCTGGATTTCGGGCCGGCCAAGACGTTCATGGCGACGGTCAGGGTCTTCCTTGCCGGCGCGGGCGCGGCGCGCCAGGACAAGCGGCAGGATCGGGGAGGCGAGCCCGGTCAGGACGCGATAGAGGGCGAGCGAGGCCGGCAGGCTCACGCGGTCGCTCCCGCCTTGCCGGGCGCGCGCCCCGTACCCGGGCGGCGTTTGGCGTCAGGCTCGATGGTGTCGCCGGCAACGGCTTCGTCGGCTTCGCGGCTGAGGTCGTTGAGCTGGGTTTCGAGATTCAGGCGGGCCGCTTCGAGGTCGGCGGGGCTGGCATCCCTGGCGACATGGATCGGCTCACCCCAGATGATGACGCCACGGGTGAAGAAGTGTGGCAGGCAATGATGGTCCCAGGCCTTGCGCAGGATGGTCTTGCGGTGGGTCGACCAGGTGAAGGGCAGGATCGGCACGCCGGTATCGCGGGCCATGCGGACGGCACCGAAACCGGCCCGCATGCGGGGGCCGCGCGGTCCGTCCGGTGTCACCGCACCGCAACCGCCGGCATTGAGATGATTGACCATGGCGCGGTAGGCCGCCTCGCCGCCCTTGGCCGCGCCGGGCTTGTCGGGATTGCGCGAGGAACCGCGCACCACACCGACCTTGTACCAGCGCGCCAGCCGTGACCCGATCTCGCCCTCGCGTGAGCGGGAAGCCAGGGCGACCATGCGGTCCTTCTGCCTGGCCCAGCCATGCAGGGCCATCAGAATGCGGCCGTGCCAGACACAGCCGAGGACCGGCTTGCGCTCATCCCACACCGATTGGACATAATCAGTATTGCGATGTTCCCAGCGAATGGAGTGGCGGACCAGCTCCAGATAGAGCAGGACGAAGAAGGCTAGGACTTCCTGGGCCCAGGGCCGGGAGAGCAGGCGTTTCGACATGATGCTCCCTTGCTCACCCCGGTGAGGCAAAAGGTCAAGCATGGCGCGCGGTTGCGTCCGGGCCGAGACCGGCCTAAATGCGCTGCCAGACGAAAGGCCCAGCATGCCCTATGACCTGAACGACCCGACTGACCGCGAGCGCGCCTGGCAGGATTATCTGTGGAAGGATCACGGTATCCTGCGCCAGAAATTCCACAACATGCACGAGGTCGGTGGCGGCATGTGGCGGGCCAACCAGCCCTCACCGGAGCGGTTGGAGCAATTGGCGGCGGACGGGTTCAAGACCATCCTGAACATTCGCGGCACGCAGCCGGGCGTCTGCTATTACGATCTCGAAAAAGAGGCCTGCGAGAAGCACGGCCTGACCATGATCGACATGCCCTTCGGTTCACGCGAAGCGCCGTATGTCGACCGCATGCAGCGGGCGGTGAAGATTTTCGAGAGCATCGAATATCCCGCCCTGATCCATTGCAAGTCGGGCGCCGACCGGGCCGGTATCATCTCGGTGCTCTATGCCCTGACCAAGCTGAAACTGCCCTATGACGAGGCCATCAAGCACCTGTCGCTGAAATACCTGCACGTGAAGGCCGGCAAGACCGGCGTGCTGGATTATTTCTTTGAGTGCTATCGCGCCTATAACGAAACCACCCCGATTGATTTCTGGGAATGGGTCGAAACGGTTTATGACCGTGATGCGGTCCAGTCAGGCTTCATGTCGAGTTGGTGGGGCAACTTCCTGACGGAAAGGCTGCTGCGCCGCGAATAGGCCGAGGCCATTTTTTATAACCAGTGAATTCATCAGATATGACGACTCTTTCCACAGGATTGAGTCACATTAACCCTCGTTAACCACGTTCAGCGTCCCTTTCTGAGGGAGGCGGAGGGGAGAGGGGCTGATGCCGGATCTGGCCATACGATCGGATAGCACGCAGGAGCGGTTGAACCGCCTCAATTTCCTGCTGTCACGCGAATGTGGTCCGGCTTTCCTTGAGGCCTTCGTCAAGCAGACCGCCGAGGTCTTCGCCGCCGACCGTCTTTTCATCGCGCGCATCGACGCCACCCATTCGCGCATGCGTACGCTCAAGGTTGCCTGCGGCAATGCCATGGTTGGCAATTACTGCTACGACCTGAAGGGGACGCCCTGTTCCGACGTCATGGATGCGGGCGCTGATATCTTCGAAGACAATGTTTCAATGCGCTTTCCGCGCGATTTCATGCTCGAGGAAATGGGCATGCGGGCCTATGTCGGCATGCCGCTCTATAATGGCGCCCAGTCGGTCGGCATTGTGGTTGCCATGTTCAAACGCCCGGCCGATGTCGCCGACGAGATGCTGGCCGTGTTCAATCATTATCGCCGTCGCCTGACGGGCGAGATCCTGGCCGCCGAATCCGGTGATCGTGCCGCGTTGGCGATGAAGGGCACATCCGACGGCATCGTCGATTTCTGCCTCGAGACCGATCAGATATTCATCTCGGCGCGAGGTCGCGAATTGCTGGGATACCAGCCCCGTGAGCTCACCGCGGCGACCGAAACCTTCACCAATCTGATCCATGCCGATGACCGGCCCCGCTTCCAGTCCGCGCAGCAATCCCATTACCGGGCCGGTCGTCCCTTCGACCTGACGGTCCGGCTGAAGGTCGTCGGCGGGCTGCACCGCTGGTTCCGGATGCGCGGCGAAGCGGTGCGGACGCCGGATGGTGATCCGGTCCGAATGGTCGGTGCGATGACCGACATCCACGATCTGGTCGAAGCTCGCCAGCAGGCCACCGAGGCCAGCCGCGCAAAATCCCGCTTCCTGGCCACGATGAGCCACGAGGTCCGAACACCGATGAATGGTGTGCTGGGCATGTCGGCCCTGCTGGCAACCACGGATCTGGAGCCGTCGCAGCGCGAAATGGTCAATCTGATCGAGGGGTCAGGCCAGGCGCTGTTGACCATCCTCAACGACATCCTCGATCTGGCCAATATTGAGTCCGGCCGTTTCGAGGTCGAGCAGGACACATTCAACCCGGCCGAACTGGTGCGCACGGTTGCCGGTCCCTATCGCATGAAGGCGATGGAGAAGGGCCTCAACCTGCACCTGGAAATCGATCCCGTCGCCGAACGGGAGGTGGTCGGCGACCCGGCCCGCGTCCGCCAGATCCTGTCCAACCTCCTGTCCAATGCGGTCAAGTTCTCCGATCGCGGCGAGGTGCGTGTGCGTTGCCTGATGACGCAGACCGCCGATCGCGCCCATGATGTCACCTTTGAGGTCGGCGATACCGGGATCGGCATGGATGGTGATCTGATGTCGCGCATCTTCATGCCGTTCAGCCAGGGCGAAGCCGTCATGCAGCGCAAGAATGGCGGTACCGGGCTGGGCCTGGCCATCGCCAAGAAGCTGGCCGAGTTGATGGGCGGTGACATCACTGTCGAAAGCGCGCCGGGGGCCGGGTCGAAATTCACGGTGAAACTGCCGGCGGCCGGTCGCCGCAGCGAGATCGTCCAGGCTCGCGAGGCCTGAGCGGTCCCGGCATTGCCAAGGCACAGGTCAGGCCTCGAACTGCATCCGGCACAGGCGGGCGTAAAGGCCGTCACACGCGATGAGGTCGTCATGGCGGCCCTGTTCGGCGATGCGGCCGTCTTCCATCACATAGATCCAGTCGGCCCGACGCACGGTCGAGAGCCGGTGCGCGATGACCAGGCAGGTGCGTCCTTGGGACAGGTGTTCGAGCGCGGTCTGAACCCGCTGTTCCGACTCGGTGTCGAGAGCGCTGGTCGCTTCATCCAGCAGCAGGATGGGCGCGTTTTTCAGGATCGCCCGCGCGATCGACAGGCGCTGACGCTGTCCGCCGGACAGATTGCCGCCACGCGGGCCGACCGGGCTGTCATATCCGTCCGGCAGGGCCATGATGAAGTCATGTGCGTCGGCCGCCTTGGCGGCGGCGATGATGGCGTCGTCGCCGGCATCGAGATCCCCAAAGCCGATATTGGCCCGCACCGTGTCGTCAAACAGGGTCACATCCTGGCTGACCAGCGCCATCGAGCGGCGCAGCGAGGCGAGGGACACGGCACTCGTGGCAGTGCCGTCAATCGTGATCCGGCCGGATTGATGATCATAGAGCCGTGGCAACAGGTTGAGGATGGTCGATTTGCCCGATCCCGACGGACCGACCAGGGCGACGGTCTGGCCGGGATCCGCTTTCAGGGAGATTTTGTTCAGGGCCACAGAGCCGTCCGGATAGGCAAAGCCCACACCGTCCAGCTCGACAGCACCGGCGGTCACATCAAGAGCGGGGGCGTCCAGCGCCGTTGTGACGGATTCTTCGGTATCGAGCACGGTGAAGACACGCTCGAGAACGGCAAAGCCCTCCTGGACCACGGCGTTCAGCGTGCCCAGCGCCCGGATCGCCGGTGAGATCACCGCGATCCCGGTCAGGACGCCAATGATATTGCCCAGCGAGGTCTCGCCTTCCAGCATGCGCCAGCCTGCAAAGGCGACCAGACCGGCGAAGGCCAGACCGCCGACGACTTCCAGGATCGGATCGACCCGGGCCTTGTTCTCGGTGATTTTCAGCAGGAAGCGCAGGCGCTCGAAGAAGGATTTGCGAGCCCGCTCGGTTTCATGATCCTCAAGCCCGTAGGTCTTGATCATGCGGGCGCCGGAAAAGCTTTCCTCCAGCTGCCCGGTCACTTCACCCATCTGGGCCTGGGCCTGGGAGGAGGTCTTGCGCAGGCGCTGGCCGATCCGGATCACCGGCCAGGCCGCGATCGGGTAGACCACCAGGATCAGCAGCGACAGCATCCAGTCCAGGCTCAGCATGACGCCGATGGTGATGATCACCGTCAGCACATCGCGCATGAGATTGTTGGACAGGCGAACGATGGTTTCGCGCAGCAGGGTGATGTCATTGGTGAAGCGCGACACCAGCGAACCGGTGCCTTCGGCCTGCAGCCGGGCGAAGTCAGCCTGCATCAGCTTGGCGAACATGGCGTTCTGCAGGTCCTGCATCACGTTCAGCGCCAACCGGTTGGTCTGGACCGTTTGCAGGTAGAGGCTGACGCCCCGGATGGCCGCCAGCCCGACGACCGCCAGCGGTGCCAGCGGGAAAAAGTCCGCCGCGCCGGAATTGAGCTTGTCGAAGGTCCAGGCAATGACCCCGGCATAGGATGCCGCCGCTGCCGCCGTGATGGCGGACAGCACCAGGGCCAGCACGACCATGCCGCGGCGACGCCACAGCCAATCGCGCCACAGGCGCCGGGCAAGCGTCGCGGTGGGGGCTGGCTTGGAAGCGCCGGGTTGGGCCGGGTCGGTCACGCCGCGGATCGGACCCTAGCCGTCCTTCTTCTCGGTCGCAGGATCGAGAAGCTTGTGGGCGTGAATGACGAAATAGCGCATATGGGCATTGTCGACCGTGCGCTGGGCGGCGCCCTTCCAGGCGGCGCGCGCCTCGGCATAGGTGCCGAAGGCACCGACGAAATCGACTTCGTCGAGATCCTTGAATTCGCAGTTTTGCGGGTCGACGCAGGCCAGCTCGCCACCGATGACGAGGTGCAGCAGCTGGTTGTTGATCTTCGTTTCACTCATGCCGGGCTCCTTGATTTGGTTGTCCTGGGTGGCGCTAGAGGCCACCGATGGACATGGCGTCCACAAATACGCTGGGGGCGTTAACAGAACCTCGAAATTCCAGGTCGCTGCCCGGGATGAGGCGGGCATAGATGTCGATCAGATTGCCGGCCACGGTGATCTCGCTGACCGGGTGGTCGATCTGGCCATTGCTGATGCGATAGCCGGAGACCCCCACCGACCAGTCGCCGGTGTTGGAATTGAGGGAGGGGCCGAACATCTCCATGATCAGCACACCTTCGGTGATGCCGCCGATCAGGTCGTCGCGGCTGGTGGTGCCGGCTTCCATGTGGAAATTGGTCGGACCGGCGCCGGGCGATCCACCCATCGACCGGCGGGCATGGCCGGTCGGGGCCATGTCGAGCTGGCGCGCGGCGGCGGAGTTGAGGAACCAGGTCGTCAGGCGTCCATCCTCGATGATGGCGCTGCGCTGGTTGACCGTGCCTTCGCCGTCGAAGGGCGCCGAGGCATGGCCCCAGGGGCGGTGCGGGTCGTCGATCACGGTGACGCCCGGCGCGAACACCTGTTCGCCCAGCTTGTCGCGCAGGAAGGAGACGCCGCGAGCGACGGCCGGACCCGATGCGGCGCCGGCCAGCGAGCCGATGAAAGTCGTGGAGACGCGGCGGTCGAACACGACCGGCATGACGCCGGATTGGAGTTTCTTCGGACCGACCCGGCGCGCGGCGCGTTCGCCGGCCTCGCGGCCGATCTCGACCCGGTCGCGCAGGTCGGCGCGGCGGCGGGCACTGGTGGCGGCATAGTCCCGCTCCATGGCGCCATCCTCGCCGGCAATGACGCTGGCGCCATAGCCGAACACGCTCTTTCTCCAGCCGGCATTGAACCCGGTCGAGGTAGCATAGGCGGCGGCGCCCTGTCCTGAAGAGGCGAAGGAGGCGTCGGTCTTGGTCACGCCGTCAACGGCGCGGGCCGCGGCTTCGATGGCCAGCGCGGTCTCTTCCAGCTCTTCCGGTGTCCACTCGCCATCCTCGAACTGGGCGATTTCCGGCGGTGCCTTGCACAGGCGGGCCGGGTCGGCCAGCGCCGAGTAAGGGTCTTCCGGTGCCGCCTTGGCCATGGTCACGGCGCGGCCGATGGTGAAGTCCCTGCCGTGTTCGGACAGGTCCGAGAATGCGACGCCGGCCTGCCGCTTGCCGACAAAGACGCGAAGGCCTGCATCCAGGCTTTCCGAACGGCCGATATCCTCCAGCTTGCCATCACGCACCGAAAGCTCGGTTTCGCGCGACTCGGCGACCGAAGCCTCGGCGCTGTCGGCGCCGGCTTTCAGGGCGCGGGCGACAAGATCGGCTGCAATCTCTTGCAGGTTGGCGGGATCGGGTGCTTTGAACGTCTTTGTCATGTGAGCGCTATAGCCCCGCGAGGCCCCGCCGGGCAATGGCTCAACTGACCGCCGTCCAGATCAGGAAGCCCGAACCGGCGACAATGCTGATCCAGCTGAGCAGTGTCCCGACCACACGTCCCATCGAGGTGCCGGCAGAGCTGGACAGTCCCCAGGCATGCAGGCCGCGCCCCAGGGTCAGGGCGATGCCGAGCCCATGGATCAAAAGGGTCGGTGCATTGGTGAGTGCCAGACCGCCCAGAATGATGAGGGCCATGGGGATGTACTCCACCGCATTGCCCTGCACCCGGCAGGCCCGTTCAAGGTCTGCATCCGTGCCGATGCCGATCCCGACCTTGGAACGCTGGCGGTGGCGGACCACATTGAAGGACAGGGCGATCAACAAGAGCCCGTTTAGGCCGGTATAGAGTGCGAATGCGTCAAGTCCGGTCATGATGGTCTCTCCCCTTTGACCCGCCCGCTTGTGCAGGCTTATTCGGTTTCCGCCGGCTCCTTGACAGCCTGACGAATGGCATCGGCCAGAACAGCCGGTTCCTGGGCGCCTGAAACAGCGAAGCGCCCGTTGAAAATATAGGTGGGCACGCCGGAAACGCCGAGCTTGCGGTAGAACAGCTCTTCTTCCCAGACGGCTTTCTCGTCCTTGTCGGTGGCCAGCAGGTCAGCGGTTACGGCGCTGTCGAGCCCGGCATCACCGGCCAGTGCGGCGAGCGTGTCGCGGTCGCCGATATCCCGGCCCTGCGCGAAAAAGGCCGAGAAGAGGGCCTCTGCCATTTCGGCGGTACGCCCCTGTCCGCCGGCCCAGCGCATCAAACGGTGAGCGTCCAGCGTGTTCGGGCGCATGGCAATGTCGTCAAAGCGGAAATCGATCCCGGCAGCCGGTCCGGCCTGTTCGAGATGGTCGCGCATGGCCTTCCACCGGCCCGAAGCTTCGGCGCCGGAGAATTTTTCGCGCATGTAATCCTTGTAGGGGCGCCCTTCGCGGGCCAGCGTCGGGTCGAGCTGGTAGGGCCGCCAGACGGTCTCCACCTTGATATCGGCGGTCAGCTTGCGGGCCTGGTCCCAATGGCGCTTTCCCAGCCAGCACCAGGGGCAGACGAGGTCGGAGACGATGTCGACGGATACGGAATGGGTCATGCCGGTGATTTAGGCATGTTCGCGCAAAATTGCGAGGCTGGTTTCGGGGCGCAGGTGCGGGCTCGTCATCCCCCCGGCCTGGACGGTCGGCCATCGCGGGCCTGGCGCAGGGGGATGACGCCCACCGGCCACCCACCGACCGGAAGTCTGGCTAGACGGTGATGTCCAGCAACGTATCCGTCATCTCGCTGGCAATACGGGCTGTCATGGCGGAGGCGGAGTGGGCGGCTTCCGCCTTTTTCAACGCCACAGAAGCCTGGATGATGTCCTGACCCTTGGCAGCATTGTTGACCACTTCGCGGGCCGCGTCGCCGGCGTGGGACTGGGCGGCCATCATGCCGGTGACGGCTGTATTGAAAGCGATGTTCATGGCCGCAGGATAGCCACCGCAATTCGGGATGTGCAGCGAAGACTGATTTTACGGTTAAGGAAGGGTGAGAGGTGGAAACCCGGGCGGCAAATGCGGACCGGGCGGTCCCGCATCCCCCGGGACGGCACGCTTTGTGTTCCCGCTGTTCCATTGTCGGGCGAAGTGCGACAAGGTCACCATCAATCAACGGCCTCAGAAAGGTGCCCTGCTACCATGACCAACCCGTCCACCCCGACCCTCAAGGTTGAGTTCGAACTGTCTGAATCCGATCTCGCCTTCTTCCGGGATCGTCTCGACAAGGCGCGCGAAGATCGTGCCGATCTGGACGAAAGCCGCATCACGGCTGGCGTGGCGGACATGATCAGCAAGGCGCTGGCATCCAATCCGCCGGAATTCGTGCGGTCGCGTCTGGGCCAGCTCGGCCCGCTGATCGGCATGCTCGATGATGCCGACTGGAAGCTGGAAGGCGAAGACCGCGAGCGTGTGCTCAACGCGCTGGCCTATTTCTCCGACCCGGAAGACCTGATCCCTGACGCCACGCCGGGCATCGGCTATGTCGATGACGCGATCATGATCGAGCTGGTTGCCGGTGGCCTGGCCCCGGAACTCGAAGCCTATGCCGACTTCGTCGCGCATCGTGAGGATCTCAAAACCCCGGAGGCGACCGAAATGCCGCCGCTCGAGGATGTCCGCAAGGTGATGCAGAACCGCATGCGCCGTCGTCGCGGACGGGCGAAGGCCGGTGGCTCCTGGGGTCATTCGACCGGCTCGGTCCACCACTACTTCTAGACGTCAGATCGGACTGCCGGCCCGGCATCCTCCCTCAACCGGGTCAGCCAGAACTGGTGATCCGGGCGGTCAGACCGCCCGGATTGCCGGTTGTCTGGACTTGAGGAATTCGCCGACACCGCGGGCGGCCTGGCGGATGCGCTGCTCGTTCTCGACCAGGGCCAGGCGGACAAAGCCTTCGCCATGCTCGCCAAAGCCGATCCCCGGCGCGACGGCGACGCCGGCCTCTTCCATCAATTGCTTGGAAAACTCCAGCGAGCCCATTTCCTCGCAGCCACGCGGCAGCGGCGCCCAGGCGAACATCGAGGCTTCGGGCGAGGGGATGGTCCAACCCGCGCGGCCGAAACTCTCCACCAGAACATCGCGGCGATGCTTGTAGATGGCGCGGGTCTCGTCGACGCAGTCCTGCGGGCCATCCAGCGCCGCGCAGGCCGCGACCTGGACCGGTGTGTAGGCGCCATAGTCGAGGTAGGATTTCACCCGGGCCAGGGCACCGACAAGGCGCGGTGAACCGGCGGCGAAGCCGACCCGGAAGCCGGCCATGGAATAGGTCTTCGACATCGAGGTGAACTCGATCGTGCGTTCCTTGGCGCCCTCGACCTGCAACATGGACGGGGTCGGCTGGTCACCGAAATAGATCTCCGAATAGGCGAGATCGGACAGGATGAGGAGGTCGTGCCTGGTCGCGAATTTCACGACCTCCCGGTAAAATTCCAGCGAGGCGGTTTGTGCCGTGGGGTTGGAGGGAAAACAAACCACGACGGCGATCGGACTCGGGACCGTATGCCTCGCTGCATGCTCGAGTCCGCGCAGATAGTCTTCCGGCGACGGCGCGTGGACATGCCGTATCGTGCCACCGGCAATGAGAAAGCCGAATGTATGGATCGGGTAGGAGGGCGAGGGCGCCAGGATCACATCGCCCGGAGCCGTGATCGCCTGGGCCAGGTTGGCGAAGCCTTCCTTGGAGCCCAGCGTGACGATGACTTCGCTGTCCGGGTCAAGATCGACATCGAAGCGGCGCTTGTAATAGCGCGCCTGGGCCTTGCGCAGTCCGGGAATGCCGCGAGAGGCGGAATAGCCGTTGGTGCGTGGATTTTCGGTCGCCTCGCGCAGCTTTGCGAGGATGTGCGGCGGTGTCGGCAGGTCCGGATTGCCCATGCCGAAATCGATGATGTCCGCGCCATCTGCCCGCAATTTGGCCTTCAGGCGATTGACTTCTTCGAAAACATAAGGCGGCAGGCGCTTGGTGCGGTGAAATTCCATCGTTGAATCCGGCATGTTCGAATTAAATCCCATAAAACGCGGTCTCGCCCGGTCCTGCAAGAGGCTAGACCCAGTGCAAGGCGGGATTTGGCAGGGATCGCGGCGGAAATGGGGCTGGCGATTTCTCCATGAGCCCCTCTCGCCAATCGCCCCCAACTCGGCTTACCGTGCCGGAAAATGGCCGGGGAGGGCTGCGAGATGTTTCAATCAATGATGACGCCGATTTTGGCGCTGGTGTGCTGGACCCTGATCATGTGGGTGTGGATGTATGCCACCCGCATTCCTGCGATGCGCAAGGCCGGGATTGATCCGGCGACGGTGAAAGACAAGTCCGCCATGGACCGCTTGCCCATCGAGGTGCGGCGCATCGCGGACAATTACAATCACCTGCACGAACAACCGGTGATCTTCTATGCCCTGGTCGTGTATTCGGCGCTCGGCGGCGGCGTGTCGGACGAATTCAACATCATGCTGGCCTGGGCCTATGTGTTGATCCGGGTGGTCCACTCACTGATCCAGTGCCTGTGGAACTTCATCCCGATGCGTTTCCTGGTCTTCTGCCTCGGCTCGATCGTGCTGGTCATCATGGCGGTGCGCAATGTTATGGCGGTGCTGACCTGAGGCCTGTCTGCCCCGGGCCTTGTCCCGGGGTCCGACAGCGGCACAGGATTTTCATCGCTTGCATGAGGTGCTAACGGAGCAGCATGCACGCACCTGAAGCCAGACTCGCCCAAGTCATCGACCGGTTCGACCAGGTGGAAGCCCGCCTGGGCGCCGCCGGTGATGCCGATGAAATCGTCAAGCTCTCCAAGGAGCATGCCGAGCTCAAGCCCGTGGCCGAAAAGGCCAATGCGCTGAAGTCGGCCCGCGCCGAGCTGGCCGAGCTCGCCGAGATGATGGAGGGCGATGACGCGGAAATGGCCGAGATGGCGCGGGAGGAATTCTACGCGCTGAAGGAGCGTCTTCCCGAACTCGAGCACGCGATGAGCTTGATGCTGTTGCCGAAAGACAAGGACGACAGCGCCAATGCCATGATCGAGATCCGGGCCGGCACAGGCGGCGACGAGGCCGCCATTTTCGCTGGCAATCTCTATGGCATGTACCAGCGTTACGCCCAGCTGCAGGGCTGGAGCTGGGAACTGGTTTCGGCTTCGGAAGGTGAGCATGGCGGTTATAAGGAAGTGGTCGCCGCGATCTCCGGCAATGGAGTGTTCGGGCGGCTGAAATTCGAAAGCGGCGTGCACAGGGTCCAGCGGGTTCCGGCGACCGAAAGCCAGGGCCGCATCCATACGTCTGCCGCGACGGTGGCGATCATGCCGCAGCCGGAAGACATCGATATCGAGCTCGACATGGGCGATGTCCGGGTCGACACGATGCGCGCCTCTGGCGCCGGCGGCCAGCACGTCAACAAGACCGACAGTGCCGTGCGCATGACCCATATCCCGACCGGGCTTGTCGTGGTCTGCCAGGAAAAATCCCAGCACCAGAACCGGGCGCGGGCGCAGGAAATCCTCAAGGCCAAGCTCTATGACATGCAGCGCGAGGCGGCCAATGCCGAGCGCGCCGCCGAGCGCAAGGGGCAGATCGGCTCGGGCGACCGCTCCGAGCGTATCCGCACCTATAATTACCCTCAGGGCCGGGTGTCCGATCACCGCATCAACCTGACCCTCTACAAGCTCGACGACATTGTCGCCGGTGACGGGCTGGACGAGGTGGTTGCCGCGTTGATCGCAGAAGACCAGGCAGCTCGTTTGGCGGCCCTCGAAGACGACGCATAGACACCATGTCGGGCGAACCCTTCGACACGTTGGTGGACACCGCGAAGTCGGTGTTTGATGCCGCGAGCCACAAACCGCTGCTCGAGGCCTGGCAGGGCCTGGGCCTGGCGGAAATCCGGGCAGATCTGGCGACCCGGCTGATCGCGGCGGGGATCGAAGAAGGCCCAGACGAGAGCCGTTTCCTGATCAATCACGTGCTGGCGCCGGTCCGTCTCGCCGATGCGCTGGCCGACCCGGCGCTGTTTTCCTGGCAGGCGGCGGACGAGCTGGCTGCCCTCGCCTGGCGCCGGCTGGCGCGTGTACCGTTGTCGCAAGTGCTGGGAAGCCAGCCATTCTGGACCCTCGATCTTGCTGTTTCCTCCGATGTTCTGACGCCTCGAGCGGATACCGAAGCCCTGGTTGAGGCCGTTCTGGCCGAAGCGGGAGAGGCATCGGCTCGGCTGGTCGACCTTGGGACCGGCTCCGGTGCCATCCTGCTCGCCTTGCTGAGTGAACGACCGGGCTGGAGCGGGCTCGGTGTTGACCTGTCGGCACCGGCTCTGGCCATCGCGACAGCCAATGCGGACCGCTGCGGCCTGGCGAATCGGGCCGAGTTTATGCAGGGACGCTGGGGCGCCGGGCTGGCCGACGGATCTGTCGATATTCTGGTCTCCAACCCGCCCTATATCGTCTCCGATATCCTGGCCGGACTCGAGCCGGAAGTGCGCGACCACGAGCCGGCACTGGCGCTGGATGGCGGGGTGGACGGGCTGGATGCTTACCGTGAAATCATTGCCGACCTGCCTCGTCTTCTGGTGTCAAATGGTCTGTTTGCACTGGAAATCGGCCATGACCAGGGTGTGACGGTGAGCGCGCTCGCACGCGAGGCCGGGCTGGTCGACATTCGGGTCCTGCCGGATCTGGCCGGCAATGATCGCGTTGTCCTTGGCCGGCGGGTTGGCGCAGCCAACCAGACCGACGGCTAAAAGGGCTTGGAATGACTGGTCTTGCGGGCTAGGGTCCGGACCAAGGCAGGTGGATCGCGCCAGTACGGGGGTCTCGCGCGGCCGGATGACCCACTTGCCATTATCCGGTCAAACAGTTGGATCCCCATGGTATCGGCGCACAGGCTTGCACCTGCGAATGCACCGCCAAGCCCGAAGTCAGATTAGCATCGCTGTTGAACAGGATAACGCGATATGAAGCGTCAACGTGGTCGAGGACGTAAGCCCGGCAATTCCGCAAACCGGAGCTATGAGAGCAATGGCCCGGAAGTAAAGATCCGCGGCAATGCGTCCCAGATCTATGACAAATACATGCAGCTGGCGCGTGATGCGTCTCTGGCCGGTGACCGGGTGCGGGCGGAAAACCTTTTCCAGCACGCCGAACACTATCTGCGCATTGTCCAGCTCAACCAGCCCAAGCGTGATCCCAACCAGGATGACGACAATAACGGTAATGACAGCCTCGATGACGAGGATGACGGTCAGCAGTTCGGTGGCCATCAGGGCAATAACCAGGGCAATAACCAGGATCGTCAGGATCGTCAGGATCGTCAGCCGCGCGAGCGGCGTGAGCGCAATGATCGCAACGACCAGGGCGATGGCCGTGAGCCGCGTCGCGGTCGCAATAATCGAAATCGCTCGAACGGTCGCGACCAGGACCGGTCGCAGGATCGCGACGGCAATCGCGAGCCGGACGCGGATCCGCTCGGTGTGGTGACCCCGGAAGGCGACAATTCTGCGTCGACCCCGGCCGCCGAAACGTCTGCGCCGGCTGAAGAGGCCCCGCGTCGCACCCGCCGTCCCCGCCGCACCAAGGCGGAAATGGAAGCGGCCCGCGCCGCCGAGGCTGCGCTGAAGACGGCGTCCGACGCCGCCGACAGCGACGCCAACAGCAGCAATAGTGACGACAAGTCTGGCGGCGACGGTCCCGAAACCCAGGCCGCCTAGGCCAGGCTGACCGGGTCGCCCAGCGCGATCACCCCGTCCTCAAGGACGGTCAGGTAGAGACCACAATCCATGTGCCCGTAGTGCTCGAACAGCGCTGCGGGCACATCTGTATTACGCTCCCCGGTGTCCGGATTGACGCTGGTCGCGGCGCAGCGCCGGATGCGCGACTCGACGCGAAGCTCGACCCCGCCGATGCGGATATTCTGCCCGACCAGCCCGAACTCTTCCCAGGCTGCCAGCCCGTCGATCAGCAGATTGCCGCGAAACCGGATGGGATCGAGCGGTTGGCCCATCTTGTCGGCAAGGTCGCGGACCGAAGCGGCATTGATCAGGGAAATCTGCGGCATGGCAATGTCGGTCATGGCCTGTCCCGGCGCATGGACCAGACGCAGCGGGCCGCGCACCCCGTCGCCGAGCAGGGTGCGAAGCCGGTCGAACAGGGGCGGGTGTGAGGCCGCATTGTCCAGCTGGACATCAATCGGCGCCCCGCCATCGAGGCTGGCCGTGACCGTGCGCCCGTCTTCTGCGTATCGGCAGTCGAGACGCGCCAGTTCCGCTTGTCCGGCCAGCATCAGGAAATGTTTCTTCTTCACATGCCCTGGCGCCCTGTCATCAAAGGGCGAGGGGCCATTCTCGATCGCCCAGGCCCGGTCATGCGGCAGGGTGGCATTGGCCGTCAGTTCGACGTGCGGTAACTGCTCGGGGCCAAGTCCTTTGACGGGAAACCGTGTGATGGCTGTAAGCTGGGGCATGGGATTGAGTCGCTCCGTGGGTTCCGCTCGAAACCGTGGTCAGAATGTCGCGGGTCGACCTCTTGTGTTGTGCATATGCAACACCTACATGCGGTCTGAAACGCGATTTGGCCGTGCTTGATCAAGGCGGCGAAACGCAACCTATCTCGCCTTTTCCGGGGGATCGACATGGAATTCGATACTTATACAGACCGCGCGCGGTCGATTATCCAGGCCGCACAGGGTCTGGCGCTCAAATCCAGCCATCAGCAATTCGCGCCCGTGCACCTGCTCAAGGCGCTGATGGACGACAATGCCGGTCTGGCCGGCAATCTCATCAAGGCGGCGGGCGGTCGCCTGCGGCAGGTCCAGGACGGGGTCGACCAGGCCCTGGCCGCCATTCCGCGTGTCGATGCCGCCGACGCCAAGCTCTATCTCGCGCCTGAGACGGCCAAGCTGTTCGGCGCGGCAGAGGAAGCCTCTACCAAGGCCGGGGACCAGTTCGTCACCGCTGAGCGCATCCTGCTCGCCATGGCACTGGCCAGCGGCACCAAGGTTGCCGACATTCTCAAGGCGGCCGGCGTGACACCGCAGGCGCTCAATACCGCCATCAATGATCTGCGCCAGGGCAAGACCGCCGACAGCCAGTCGGCGGAAGACGGCTATGAGGCGCTGAAGAAATATGCGCGCGACCTGACCGAAGTGGCCCGCGAGGGCAAGCTCGACCCGGTCATCGGCCGCGACGAGGAAATTCGCCGTGCCATCCAGGTCCTGTCGCGCCGGACCAAGAATAATCCCGTCCTGATCGGTGAGCCGGGCGTCGGCAAGACGGCCATCGCCGAAGGCCTGGCCCTGCGCATCGTCAATGGTGATGTGCCCGAAAGCCTGAAGGAAAAGCGTCTGCTGGCGCTTGACATGGGCTCCCTGATCGCCGGTGCGAAATATCGCGGCGAGTTCGAGGAACGCCTGAAGGCAGTCCTGTCCGAGGTCGAGAACGCAAACGGCCAGATCATCCTTTTCATCGACGAGATGCACACGCTTGTCGGCGCCGGCAAGACCGACGGCGCGATGGATGCCTCCAATCTCCTGAAACCCGCCCTGGCCCGCGGTGAGCTTCATTGTGTGGGCGCCACGACGCTGGACGAGTACCGCAAGCATGTCGAAAAGGACGCCGCCCTGGCACGGCGCTTCCAGCCGGTCATGATCGAAGAGCCGACCGTGCAGGACACGGTCTCCATCCTGCGCGGCCTGAAGGAAAAATACGAGGTGCACCATGGCGTGCGCATCGCTGACAGCGCCATTGTCTCGGCCGCCAACCTGTCCAATCGCTACATCACCGACCGCTTTCTGCCCGACAAGGCCATCGACCTGATGGATGAGGCCTCGGCCCGTTTGCGCATGCAGATCGACTCGAAACCCGAGGAACTCGACGAGATCGACCGTCGCGCCATCCAGCTCAAGATCGAGGCGGAAGCGCTGAAAAAGGAAAAGGACGATGCCTCCAAGGAGCGTCTGGCGACGATCTCCAAGGAGATCGCCGAACTGGAATCGCGCTCGGCCGAGCTGACCGCCACCTGGCGGGCAGAGAAGGACAAGCTGGCATCCGCCACCACGCTCAAGGAAGCCATTGACCGGGCTCGCTCCGATCTCGCCGACGCCGAACGTCGCGGCGATCTCGGTCGTGCCTCGGAGATCAAGTACGGCCAGCTGCCGGACCTCGAAACCAAGCTCGCAGCGGCGGAAGCCGATGGCGATGACGGCGCCGCCAAGCAGGAAGTGGTCGATGACGAGCAGATCGCCCAGATCGTCTCGCGCTGGACCGGTGTGCCCGTCGACAAGATGCTCGAAGGTGAACGCGACAAGCTGCTGCGCATGGAAGATGCGCTGCGCGGCCGCGTGATCGGTCAGGATCCGGCCCTGGAAGCCGTGTCCGACGCCGTGCGCCGGGCCCGTGCCGGTCTCAAGGACCCGGCTCGTCCGATCGGCTCCTTCCTCTTTTTGGGACCGACCGGTGTCGGCAAGACCGAGCTGACCAAGGCGCTGGCCGAATTCCTGTTCGACGACGAACACGCCGTCTCCCGCCTCGACATGTCGGAATACATGGAGAAGCATTCGGTCGCCCGCATGATCGGTGCCCCGCCGGGCTATGTCGGCTATGAGGAGGGCGGTGCCCTGACCGAAGCCGTGCGGCGGCGTCCCTATCAGGTCGTCCTTCTGGACGAGATCGAGAAGGCGCATCCGGATGTCTTCAACGTGTTGCTGCAAGTCCTCGATGATGGCCGCCTGACCGATGGTCAGGGGCGCACCGTCGACTTCCGCAATACGATCATCATCATGACCTCCAATCTGGGGTCCGAACACCTGCAACTGGTCGATGATGCCGAGGATGCGCGCGACAGCGTTATGGCTTCGGTGCGCGGGCATTTCCGTCCGGAATTCCTCAACCGGATCGACGAGATCATCCTGTTCCGCAAACTGGCGGAAGAGCATATGGGTGCCATTGTCGACATCCAGCTGGGCTATCTCGACCGCCTGCTGGCCGACCGTCGCATGACCGTCGAGATCGATGCCGGCGCCCGCGCCTGGCTTGCGGCCAAGGGCTATGACCCGGCCTATGGCGCGCGTCCCTTGAAGCGCGTCATCCAGAAGGAGCTCCAGGACCCTCTGGCCCGCCTCCTGCTGGAAGGCGGCATCAAGGATGGCGACACCATCCAGGTCTCCACCGAAGCCGGCGTGCTGACGGTGAATGGGGTTGCCGTCGGTGTGAAAAAACCGACGCTGGAAGTGGTGAATTAGGACTGCTCGCCGGGCGCATGCGACGAAGCTGGGCGGTCGCGAAGGCCGTCCAGTTTTCTTTTGTGAGAGGGCAGCTCGTCTGCCCAATCCATCAATCTTGGCTTGCCGAGATGGGGCCAAGCGAGGTTCAGCCGGTCAAGGGTGAAACCGCTGCGCGGCGGCTCTGCCGCCCTTGACCGGCTGAACCTCGCTTGGCAATTGGCTGACAAGCCAAGAATGAATATCACCCCGCACAGTGCGGGCTTGCTCAGCGCCCCGGAAGAACGGACGGCAGCTTGCTGATGCACCTAGAAAACCGGGACTGGCCTTTGTGTGATGAATCGGCCTGTGTTGATCAATCAGGTCGGATCAGCGATCCGCGCAGCAGCTAGGCGGCGTATCAGGGACTCTGTATGGGCACGAAATCAGAACGCATACACGTGCTGGTGCACAGCTTGGCGACGGCGCTGTTTGTTTTGGCGGTTATACTGGAATTGGCCAACACTGCGGACCCGAACCTGTTCGGTCTGAATTTCCTGGTCGGATTTTTCTACATCGGGACTGGCTGGCTTTATCTTCTCAATCCGGAGATTGAATTCTCGCGGCTGTCTCTCGCGGGCCCGCTACTTCTGATGGCCTGTTTTGTGTCGCTGTTCGGTTTCGGTGGAGCGCCATGATGAAGTCTAACCTTCGTTGGAACACCGATGCCTTCGACCTGTTTTACAACCTGCCCGGGCTCGTGCCGATGTGCACCGTGATCTGGCTACAGGACTTCCAGCGGGATGGATTGCTCTTGCTGGTCGCGCTGCTGGTTATGTTCAATCTTCATTTTCTCAGGCGTCGCCGACACTATGACACCGAGACCCAGCGCAATCCGTAGAAACGTCGGCTCCCTACCGCCCGGCAAACCAGCCCTGCGTCCGGTTGGCGAACGCCACCAGCGACAGCATCACCGGAACCTCGACCAGCACTCCGACCACGGTCGCCAATGCGGCGCCTGAATTGAGGCCGAACAGGCTGATGGCCACTGCGACCGCCAGCTCGAAAAAGTTCGAGGTGCCGATCAGCGCGCAGGGGGCGGCGATGTTGAAGGGGGTCTTCCACAGCCAGGCGACGCCATAGGCGATGGCGAAAATGCCATAGGTCTGGATCAGGAGCGGCGTGGCGATAATGGCGATGGTGATGGGCTGGGTCAGGATGGTCTCGCCCTGGAAGCCGAACAGGATGATGACCGTGCCGATCAGGCCGATGATCGAGGCCGGCTTGATCAGCGCCGTGAAATCACCAACCGCCTTGTCCGCTGCTGCGGCCGTCTTGCCGCGCGACAGCGCCTTGCGGGCTAGCCAGCCAGCGATCAGCGGGATCACGACATACAAGCCAACCGACAGGAGCAAAGTGTCCCAGGGCACGGTGATGTCGGTGACGCCCAGCAAGAGGGCAACAATCGGGGCAAAGGCGACGACCATGATCAGGTCATTGGCGGCGACCTGGACCAGGGTGTAGTTGGCGTCGCCCTTGGTCAGCTGTGACCAGACGAAAACCATCGCCGTGCACGGTGCGGCGCCGAGGATGATAACGCCGGCGAGGTATTGCTGGGCGTCTTCCGGCTGCAGCCAGGGCGCGAAGACATGCTCGAAGAACAAGACACCCAGGAGCGCCATCGAGAAGGGTTTGATCAGCCAGTTGACCACCAGGGTGATGATCAGGCCTTTGGGACGCTCGCCGACGCGGGCCAGCGAGGCAAAGTCGATCTGGATCATCATCGGCCAGACCATGGCCCAGATCAGCACCGCGATGGCGAGATTGACCGAGGCGTATTCAAAACCGGCCAGCCAGGCGAACAGGTCCGGCACGATCACACCCAGCGCGATGCCGCCGGCCATGCCCATGGCGACCCAGACCGACAGCCATTTTTCGAAAAAGCCGATGCCGCCCGGGGCGGCGTCCTGAGGGGTCGTGTCGGTCATGCGGAGGTGTCCTGTCGGGTGTCGTTCGGTTGGGCGTTGAGTGTGTCGAAAGCGCGTTTGAGCGCGTCGCGATCATCGCCGTCAAGCGCGGCCATCAAGGCCGTGATGCGGGCGTCCAGGGCGTTGAACGTGTCGTGGAAGGCTTTTCGGGCGGTCTCGGCATCGGCAATGGCAGCCGGGTCGGGCAGGCCCCAATGGGCCTTGACCGGGGCGCCGGGCCAGATCGGACAGACTTCGGCCGCGGCGCTGTCGCAGACGGTGATGACAGCGTCGAGGACGGGCGCGTCCGGCGCCGAGAACACGTCCCAGCTTTTCGAGCTGTAACCAGTGGCGGGCAGGCCGTGGGCGGCGAGGGTTTCGAGAGCCAGGGGATTGGGCTGCCCGGTCGGTGTCGATCCGGCGGAATAGCCGGCGACCCGGCCTTCGCCACGGGCATTGATCAGGGCTTCGCCCAGGATGGAGCGCGCGGAATTTCCCGTGCACAAAACCAGGATATTGAGCATGCGACCCCGCCCGCTTCTTTGACGTCAGGCGGGGTCGTAAGCGCAGTTCGGTCAAGGTTCAACCGAATTTCATTTCGCGATTCAGCGAAGGGCCAGTTCCAGATGCGGACGCCCGTCCGAGGTGTGCGCCGGCGAGCGGCCATTGCGGCCGATCGTGGCACTGATCCGGCGCCGGAAAGCCGAGAAACTGTCGAAGGTCACCACATCGACGGCCTCGTCCAGATCCAGCGTCACCCGCCAGCCTGAGGCGCCGCCGGCAAGGGCGGTGAGGCTGAGAATATCGGCCTCGAAAGCCTGGCCGAGATAGTGGCCCGAGACGCGTCCGCCGACGGCGAGCGGTGTGTCGGGCCGGTTTCCGGCCGCGGCACTCAAGGTATTCCAGTCGCGATAGCCCATCTGATGGGCGAGCAATTCCAGTGCCTCGCTGTGCGAAACAAAATTGCCTTCGGCTTCGAGCGCTTTTCGCAAGCGCCGGGCCTGGGCTTTCAGCGCGTCGCGCGAAAGCGGTTGGTTCGGGGTCATGACAAGCCCTTTCGTATTGGCATGCGGATCGGATGATGGGGCTCGCCTTGCCATCCCGCCGCATGTCGCAATGACGATGAGGGAAATGTCGGATCAAAGGGAGATTTCACCAAGGCCAAAAACCTGCGAGCGGCGGGCACCTCCATGCCTGTGGTGCTGGTACGGTTTTCGCGGCGGCGCGTCAATGCTTGGCGTCGATGCCGGTCGTCTTCCCTGTCGGACGCCCCGCGAAAGTGGGGCGGAGATCAGATAAATGCTGTGTGTCCGCGTTTTCAACCACGCCGATCTCGCCAGTCGCGTTACCGGCGTCGGGTGTATCCGACAAAGAGGGGGGCCCAATCAGACGTGTCGTCCGGGCGGACCCAGAATTCCTGTCGGACGCTGCCGTCCTCCTGCGGAGCCCAAACGCCACGGACCTGCATTTCGCTGCCGTCCGCATTGCTGTGCAACCGGCCCTCCAGGACCATCGCACCCGTTTCGTCGAGTCCGCCTGAATAGTCGATATGAAAGCGCGGGCTCATCCAGACCTGCCGCCAAAGCCCGGTGGCCGGGTCGACAAAGGTCATTCCTGTTCCTGTTCCGCCATCGAAGGTCGACCAGTCTTCAACCACCAGACAGCCAGCCTCCCGCCGGGAATAGGTCTGGGTGCCGATCTGCTGTCCGTCGGCGGCAAAGAAGTCCCACTCGCCGATCACGAAATCGAAATCCGAATACGGTGCGACGTCCTGACCGCAAACAGGCGGGGCGGCTTGTTGGGCAGACGCAGTCCCGGCACAGCCAATCAAGCCCATTCCGATGAGAAGGCAAGCGGATTTGAAGCTTTGCATCATGTGTATCTCCCGGTCTCGACGCGTCTCGGATCGGCCTGTCACTAACAAGCCGGACAGCTTGGCAATAGCGAGATCAGACGCGTCGCAATCCCGCTTGGCGCCCATGACAGGCGGCGACCGCGGCCGGCCGGGGACACATACCGTTGTCCCTGATGCACTGACCATTCGCCTCCCGAGACGTGGCTGGCTTAGGGAGGAAACAGGTGAAGTTACCGCGCCCGCGGCGCATATTCGGTCATACATCACTTGCCGAGAGACAGCCGTAACCGGTTCTTGAGCTCAAGGGGCATGCCCGCGGAGCGGCGCCTGCGGCGCCCTTGACCTCAAGAACCGGTTACGGCTCGCTAGCTAACAAGTGATCTATGGACCGCTCCGCGCGTCGCGCGCGGTCCCAGGCGACGGCCGCGAATGATTGCTATTGTTTTCGCTTGTGAATTTAAAGTGTCGGCCGACTGGCTTGATGACTGGCACGTCATTGAGCGCTTCAGCAAGTTTTCTGCCGCGGAACAAAATTCCCTGACTCTCCAGAAACAGTTCGAGTCGCCAAGCATCGAACAGTTCAGGCTTGTCGAAGTTGTCATGGACATCGACGCGGCGGGTACTTGGCTCGTGGGTGAAACACACTCCCGAGCCGTGGCGTCGAAATGTCCAATCGCCGGAGGCCACCTTAATACTGCCTGTCGGCGGAGCGTCGGTCAGGACTATGTCGAGGCCGAACAGGCGGCCCCATTCCCTCACAAGTTCAACCTGACAGTCGATCAATTCGCGGCAGCTGGACTCGAGGTCGATCACGTTGGAAGAAACCCCAGCCCCTACTGCGCGCCATTCCCCGCATCAGCCACTACCGGCGTCTCGTCCTCGGCGGCCGGGCGGGCGGCTTCGCGGATGGCGATGATGCGGTCGCGTTCGGCTTCAAAGAGCGGGATCTCGTCTTCCGACAGCTGACGGCCTGTCGGCAGGTCCAGCGTCATCGGATTGCGGGCCGTACCATTGTGGTGGACTTCGTAATGCAGATGCGGGCCGGTCGAGCGGCCGGTGGTGCCGACATAGGCGATGACCTGACCCTGGGTGACGCGGCTGCCGGCGCGGATGCCACGGGCAAAGCCGTTCAGGTGGGCATAGGCGGTCTGATAGCCATTGGCGTGGCGGATGCGGACATAATTGCCGAAACTGCCGTAGCGGTCAGCGCGTTCGACGACGCCATTGCCGGCGGCCATGACCGGGGTGCCGCGCGGGGCAGCGAAGTCAGTGCCGTTATGGCGGCGCGTATAGCCCAGGATCGGGTGACGCCGGGCGCGCGAGAAGGAGGAGGAGAGGCGGGCGCCATTGACCGGGGTCAGCATCAACAGGCGTTGGGCGCTGGCGCCTTCGGGGCTGTAATAGCCGACAATCCCGTCCTCGGTCTCGTAGCGGTAGAATTCCTTGGGGTCACCGCGTCCGTCATACATGGCATAGAGGATGTCGCCGGTGCGCGCAGTATTGCCCTCTTCGTCGACAAAGCGTTCGAACAGGATGTCGAAATCATCGCCCGGCTGGATTGAGCGCTGGAAGTCGATGGCATAGGCGAGGACGCCGGCCAGTTCGACCACGACGCGGTCGGTGGCGCCAGCGGCGAGGGCGTCGACATAGAGCGAGGCCGTGATGGAGCCGGACGCCCGGACCATCTCACGGTCGAACTGGGCGATGGTCTCGCGGGCCCGAAATCGGTCGTCAAAGGTCCGCGCGACGGTGATCGAACGTTCGATGTCGGGGCGGAAGGACAGCCCGTT
The DNA here is from genome assembly GCF_000014745.1 of Maricaulis maris MCS10. Lineage (NCBI taxonomy): Bacteria > Pseudomonadati > Pseudomonadota > Alphaproteobacteria > Maricaulales > Maricaulaceae > Maricaulis > Maricaulis maris. Next base: position 754,118 of record NC_008347.1, read on the forward strand.
CAGACGGGTCACGGCATCAGCGCCATCAGCAGGCGTCTCGACATCCAGATAAAGATTGATGCGCTCGCCGGCGCGCAGGTAGCGCAGGTCGAAGACAGTGCCAAGCGCGGCGATGGCGCGGGCCGCCTCGACGCGATCAACACCGGCATCGTCAAGCAGGCCGGCCATGGTGCCGCCGCGCGGAACGGTGCGTTCGACCTGGACACGGGTCGGGCAGCTGGCGCACTGGGTGAAGGCGGCGTCATTGATGTGGAGCAGATCAGCGGGTTCCAGCACAACCGGTGTCGGGTCGGTTGCCGCCCCGTCCTGAAGCGGGACGCTGTTCTCGATCGTGCCGGCCACGTCGTTGGGGGCGATCATGGCGAGGCTGATGGCTTCGCCGCTCGCGGCTTCACTGCTCGGCTCGCCGGTCAGCATCAAGGCTGTCAGCAGTCCGGCGGACAGCGTCAGGCTGGCAAGGGCTACAAGGCCGCGTGTGCGACGGGTATCAGCACGGGTTACGTCGAACTCTGACACTGCCAAAACTCCGGTCTGCTCAAAACGACACATGCGTGCGCACGGAACTGCAAAGTCCGGACGCGAACCTGTGTCTGGTCCACCAAGCAAATCCCGCACCGTTCCCGTTTTCCTTACGGGAGCCTTGCGAAACCTGTCCCCACAGCCCGGAAACGAATCATGTCTTGGACTGATCCGGTTGCCAAGACCTTTCCATCGCCAGGATAGCAGTTGCAGTGCGAAAACCGGCCCCGAGGCGAAAGAATCATGTATGGAAAAATACATGCAAGACGATCTTCCCGCCGAACTCCCGGCCGACCAACTCGCCGCCCTGCTCTGTGCACGGCTCTGTCATGACCTCGTCAGCCCGGTTTCGGCGCTGGGCGCTGCGCTCAGTGTATTCGATGATCCCGACAGCGCGGACATGCATGAGGATGCGATGGAACTGGTGCGGGAAAGCTCCCGCCAGGCCCAGGCCAAGCTGGAGTTCTGCCGGCTCGCTTTCGGTGCCGGCGGTTCCGCGCCCGGGATCATGGACAGCCGCGAATTGCAGCGCCTGACCGAGGCCATGTTCTCTTCGGTCAAGCCGGAGATCGTCTGGAAGGTTGAGTCCGCCGGTCTGGAAAAACAGGCCGCCCGTCTCCTCCTGAACATGTGCCTGCTCGGTGTCGATGCGGCGCCGCGCGGCGGCACTGTCACCATTGAAGGTGCCGAGACTGGCGGCGGCGCGCGCCTGCGCGTGATTTCGGAGGGTCCGCGGGCTCGTCTCGAACCGGGAACCGCCCGCGCCCTGGAAGCGCTGGCACCGGAGAATGGCTATGACGGTCGCTCGATCCAGCCCTACTACACAGGCCTGATCGCGCGCAGCAATGGCGGGCGTGTCAGTGCCCAAGCCAATGAGAACCGGGTCGAATTCATTGCCCTGGTCAAAGGCCCCGAAGGCATGATCGGCTGATCATTCCCGATCCGGTCTGCCAACCTCATATCGTATGAGCAGTTTGGCGGGCCTGATCCGACGGGAGCCAAGAGTCCGTTAACCAAGCCCTGTCAGGTTACTGTGAAATCAGAACCGTACGGGGCCTGCAATGGACGATCTTATCAGCGAATTCTTGATGGAAACGGCGGAAAGCCTCGACGTCATCGATTCTGAACTGGTGCGCTTCGAGAACAACCCGGAAGACCGGGCGATCCTCGATAATATTTTCCGCCTGCTGCACACGATCAAGGGAACCTGTGGTTTCCTGGGCCTGCCGCGCCTGGAGGCCGTCGCCCACGCCGGCGAGACCTTGCTTGGCAAGTTCCGCGACGGTGAGCTGAGTGTGACACCGCCGATGGTGACCCTGGTTCTGCAGGCGATTGACCAGATCAAGGTGGTTCTGGATTCCCTTGAACAATCCGGTGTCGAGCCGGCCGGCGATGACGCCGAACTGATTGCCCGCCTGGAAGATGCCGCGATGGGGCGCCTGGCCGAGCAACCGGCCGAGGAAGCCCAGCAGCAGCCCGAAAACTGGGACAGTGACCTGGGTCGCGAGCTGCGTCCGGGCGAAGTTTCACTGGCTGATCTGGAAGCGGCGTTCAATGGCGCCGAGGCCGAAGTCGAGACGGGCGCCGAGCCGTCTGCCGCCGACGCAGCGCCTGCTCCGGTCGAACATATCGGCGTGGGTGAATTTGATCCCGATCTCGGCCGCGAGCTGCGCCCGGGCGAAGTGTCGGCTGCCGAGCTTGAAGCGGCATTTGCCGATGCCGAAGCCGATCCGGCTGTTGCACCGCCGGCAGTCGCCGAGGTCATCACCAAGGATATGAGCCGCGAAGAAGCCCTGCAGACCGCGATGGCGGAACTCAAGGGTGCCGACGAGCAGGTTGCTGGCGAGGGCGGTGTGAAGGTCATGGCGACGGTCCGCGTCGGCGTCGACGTGCTTGAAGCGCTGATGACGACGGTGTCTGAACTCGTTCTGACCCGGAACCAGCTGATGCAGACCGTGCGCGGTCTGGAAGATGATGATCTCAAGGGGCCGCTGCAGCGCCTGTCAGCAGTGACCGGTGAGTTGCAGGACGGTGTCATGAAGACCCGCATGCAGCCGATCGGCGATGCCTGGCGCAAACTGCCGCGGATCATCCGCGACGTCTCCACGGATCTGGGCAAGAAGATCGAACTGGTGATGGACGGCAACGAGACCGAACTCGACCGTCAGGTTCTTGAACTGATCAAGGATCCGCTCACCCACATGGTCCGCAACTCGGCGGATCACGGCCTGGAAATGCCGGCCGACCGCCTCAAGGCGGGCAAGTCGGAAAAGGGCACGATCAAGCTCTCTGCCTATCATGAGGGCGGCCATATCATCATTGCCATCTCTGATGATGGCATGGGCCTCAACACGGCGCGCATTGGCGAGAAGGCCCTGGAAAAGGGTCTGACCACGCATGACGAGCTGGAGCGGATGACGGATCAGCAGATCCATCGCTTCATCTTCGCGCCGGGTTTCTCGACTGCCGAGAAAGTCACAAACCTGTCTGGCCGCGGTGTCGGCATGGATGTGGTGCGCACCAATATCGAGCAGATCGGCGGCGTCATCGATGTGACGTCCACGGCCGGCAAGGGCTCACATTTCTCGATCAAGATCCCGCTCACCCTGGCCATCGTGTCGGCGCTGATCGTCGGTTGCGACGAACAGCGTTTCGCCATTCCGCAGCTCGCCGTCCGCGAGTTGGTCCGGGTCGGTGCCGGGTCGGAGCATACGGTTGAAAACCTCAACGGTGCCCGTGTCATGCGACTGCGTGACCGGCTCATGCCGCTGGTTGACCTGCACGACGTGCTGGGCGTCGGCGAAGCCTATAACGGAAACAAGGACGAGACCGGTTTCGTGGTCGTCCTCGATGCCGGTGGCCGCAATGTCGGCCTGGTCGTCGACAACGTCCTGGACACCGAGGAAATCGTCGTCAAGCCGCTGTCGGACTCCCTGCGCGGCGTCCACGCCTATTCCGGCGCCACCATCCTGGGCGATGGCTCGGTCATCATGATCCTCGATCCCAATGGCCTGGCCGGCGAAATCGTCACGGCCATGGAAGAAGATGCTTCCGAGGGTGTCGGGTCCGCGAAAGCTGCTGAAATGGCCAATACCCAACGACTGCTCCTGGTCCGCGCCGGTGGCGCCGAACCGAAAGCCGTTCCGCTGGCCCTGGTCACGCGTCTGGAAGAGTTCGATCCGAGCACGATCGAGAGCACCAATGGTCGCCTCGTGGTGCAGTATCGTGGTCGCCTGATGCCTATCGTCCCGATCGGTTCGGAAATCCGCACCGTCGAAGGCCAGCGCCAGCCGGTGCTGGTGTTTGCCGAGAACCACACTTCGATCGGCCTCGCTGTCGACGAGATCGTCGATGTTGTCGAAGAGCGTGTCGATCTGCAGATGTCGTCCGACAAGCCTGGTGTCATCGGCTCGGCCATCATCAAGGGCAAGGCGACCGATGTGGTCGACATTGCCTGGTATCTCGATCAGTCGCGCGCCGGCAATATCCAGCGCCGGTCCAGCAATCGCCGTCGCCGCATCCTGCTGGTCGATGCCGACGCCTTCGCGCGCCGGATGATCGCACCGCTGCTGGCAGCTGCCGGATATGACGTCACGCCGACCGGCGGCATGCACGAAGTGCTCGCCATCGCCGAAGCCGGCGAGAAATTCGATGCCATGGTGGGTGATCCCAGTGCGCTGTCACGCATTAGACAGGAAGGCCTGTGGCCTGACCTGCCGACCCTGGCCGTAACCGATTGGCCGGAAGATGCCCAGGCTGAAGGCCTGACGGCCGTGCTGCCGAGATCTGACCGTGGCGCCCTGATCGCCGCGCTCGACTCGGTGTCTCAAGAGGAGAAGGTGGCATGACCACGCATCACAGTGACAATTCCGAGCTGAGTGCCGAGTCCATGAATGAATATGTGTCGGTCCGCATTGGCGACCAGCTGTTCGGGGCCCCGGTCGATGCGATCCGTGAGGTTTTCGCGCCGCAGTCGGTCACCTCGGTCCCGCTCGCGCCGAGCGAAGTGGCCGGACTGTTGAACCTGCGGGGCCGTATCGTGACCGCAATCGATGCCCGTCGTCGCCTCGGATTGCCGCCGCGGGAAGCCGATGATGCGGGAATGGCACTTGGTGTCGAGCGTGGTAGCGAAATTTTTGGACTTATCGTGGACAGTGTCGGTGAGGTGCTTCGTCGACCGAGGGCGGAGCTGGAACCGGTGCCCGCTCATGTCGATCCGACCTGGCGTTCGATGGTCAAGGGTGTGCACCGCCTGGAAAAAGAATTGCTCGCAGTTCTGGATGTCTCGGCCGTAATCGGATCGGCCGGCGCCAGCAAAGAAGCTGCCTAGCGGAGGGTGTTGGGATGAAAACTTGTCTGATCGTAGACGACTCCCGGGTGATCCGGAAAGTCGCCCGGAAAATTCTCGAAGAGCTCGACTTCGAATGCGTTGAAGCCGGTGACGGGTCGGAAGCCCTGGAAGCCTGCCGCAAACAGATGCCGGATGCCATCCTGCTGGATTGGAACATGCCGGTCATGAACGGGCTCGATTTCGTCAAGGCGCTGCGGCGTGAGGAAACCGGGGACCAGCCGGTCGTCGTGTTCTGCACTACCGAAAATGACATGGCTCACATCACCGAGGCCCTGCGGGCCGGTGCTGACGAGTACGTCATGAAGCCCTTTGATGGCGACATCATCGAGTCCAAATTCCAGCAAACGGGTTTGCTGCGCGCCTCTTGAGGGAGCTTCCCATGACGGAACTCGCCCCCAAGGCGTCTCCCGCCCACTCTATAGCCCGGGTCCTGGTGATCGATGACTCGGCTGTCGCCCGCGGTCTCATGACGCGCTGGGTGGAAGAGGATTCCGATCTCACCCTCATCGGCTCGGCCGTTGACGGCGAGCAAGGCCTGAGGAAAGCCGAAGAGCTCAAGCCGGACCTGATCGTTCTCGACGTCGAAATGCCGAAGATGGACGGGCTGGCGGCGTTGCCGCTGCTGCTCAAGGCTGTGCCCGGTTGCAAGATCGTCATGGCCTCGACGCTGACCCGCCGCGGCGGTGAAGTGACGATCCGTGCCCTGTCGATGGGCGCGGCCGACTATGCCTCCAAGCCGCAGGCCGGACGCCTGGCTGGTGCCGAGGAGTTCCGCCGCGACCTGCTGTTGAAGCTGAAAGCCCTGGCTCCGCGCCCGATTCCGCCGGTGCCGACACAGCGAGACATGGCGCCATCTCCCGCACCAGCAACACCGGCTGCGCCGGGAGCACCGGTTGCCCGGTCGATCACGCCGCCACCGCCACCTTCCTCGTCTGCGCCTGCGAAGAAGGCCTTCGCGCCTGTGGCACAGCCGCCGCAGGGTCGCGGCACGCCGCGAAACACGGCCCGACCCGAGATCATCGCGATCGGCTCGTCGACCGGTGGACCGCAGGCCTTGCGTGATGTGATTGCCGCCTTTCCTGCCGACGTCCGTTCGCCGATCGTGATCGCCCAGCACATGCCGGCGCTGTTCACCAAGATCCTGGCCGAACACCTGACCAAGGCTGGCAAGCTGGTCTGCAAGGAAGCGGAAGACAATGAACGACTGAAGCCGGGCTGCGTCTATATCGCTCCGGGTGACTTCCACATGACCATCCGCAAGGACGCGGCCGGTTTCTATGCGGTGCTCGATCAGACGCCGCCGATCAACTTTTGCCGTCCGGCCGTTGACCCGCTGTTCCAGTCGGTGGCGGAAGTCACACGGGGTGCCGCCCTGGGCATCGTGCTGACCGGCATGGGCCATGATGGCCGCGAAGGCGCGCGCATGTTGCGCAGTGTCGGCGGCACCATCCTCGCCCAGGACGAGGCGACAAGCGTTGTCTGGGGCATGCCGGGAGCCGTCGCAGAAGCGGGCCTGGCCGATGAAATCCTGTCCCTCGCGGACATGGGGCCGGGCATTGTCCGGCGCGCGAAAGGTGGAAACTAAAAATGATAAAACACGACGACATCCTTTTCGTTGCCGCTGAAGCGTTCAAGCGTTCCGGCCTCGTACTTTCAGCCGACAAGGGCTATCTCCTCGAAAGCCGCCTGGCGCCATTGGCCCGGGCTGAGGGCTATCCCTCGATCGAAGCCCTGATCACCGCTGCACGCCGCGACAATACCGGCCGCCTCCTTTGGGCGATCACCGAAGCGCTGGCGACGCACGAGACGTTTTTCTTCCGCGACAACACGCCGTTCGACCTGTTCAAACAGGATGTGTTGCCGGTCCTTGCCCGTGCCCGCGGCAATAACGGCGCCATCCGCATTTGGTGCGCTGCCTGTTCGTCGGGGCAGGAGCCTTATTCACTGGCCATGTTGCTTGAGGAAGAGCGCGCCCGCCTCGGAAACCTGCGCGTCGAAATCGTGGCAACCGACATGGCGCCGCGCGTTCTCGAGAAGGCCAAGGCCGGTGTCTATTCGCAGTTCGAGGTCCAGCGCGGCCTTGCCGTACAGCGCCTGGTTCAGCATTTCGACCAGCAGGGCGAGCAGTGGCGCATCAAGTCGAACATTCGCTCGATGGTGACCTTCCAGAAACAAAACCTGCTGGAGAGCTTTGCCACGCTCGGCACGTTTGATCTGATCCTGTGCCGCAACGTGCTGATCTACTTTGACGCGGACACCAAGAAGAAGGTGCTCTCGCGCATCGCCACCCAGACGGCCCAGGACGGCTATCTGATCATGGGGGCTGCCGAAACCGTTGTCGGCCTGTCCGGTGACTTCTCGCCGGTCGAAGGTCGCCGTGGCCTCTATGGCCGCAAGGTCGCGGCCAAATCTGCCGCTGCCTGACCATCACGGGTCCGCACCGAGATTGAGAAAACCCCGCAGCGGTCGCTGCGGGGTTTTCTGTGCCGATGCCGACCGGCCCGTTCGGGCCGGTCGGCATCGGCCCCCTCATGACCAATCTTCCGCTCTCTTCAAGGACGCCGAGGCTTCGGCCTGACGCTCGAGCCGAGAGACGGGATGCTTCATGATTGACAGAATTCTTGCCGCAGCCGCAATCGCCCTCCCCATGACCGACCTGTCCGACCCGGCCCAGCTGGGGGAGATGCCGATCACCGTGATCACGGCGACCCGGCCATCCATGGGCGTTTCCTCGCAATTCCAGCAAGTTGGGATCGACGAACAACAGCGTTTTGCGGCGGCAGCCCGGAATGCGCGCTACTTGGAGGCTACACAGTCCCGCCACTACATCCAGCGCGACCAGCCGGATCTCGTCATTGACGAGATACTTGCCATGATCGAGCGGGCCAGGGGCGCGCCATAGCCGCCAAACCTGTTTTCCAGAAGTCGCACTGACCGCGAACCGGCCCACGCTCCCCCTTTGCGATCGGCTGGTGCGGCCCGAACGCCGCCGTTTGAAGGCCCCCCGCCTTCACAGACCGGAACCGGGTGTGCGACGGCCCCTCCGCCCGCGGTGCCAACCTGCGGCGGAGGGGCCAATTACCAGCATTGACCTTATTGGTATCGGACTCGAAGGTGGCCATGATGGATTGGGTTTCAGGTTTCCGGGATTATCCATTGGAACAGCTCAAATTGGCGCTTCTTACCGCCGGGTTCTCGCAATCGCTGCTCGTGGCCGTGATGCTGATTGCCTATGCGCGCAGCAAGGCGGAACCCCGCTTCTACCTGGGCGTCTTCGTCGGTCTTTACGGTTTGACATTCCTGGCCGAAATCACGTCCATGACAGGCGTCCTGGCAGCGGCGCCCGGCCTCGCCGTGCCGCTCATAGCCGCGCCGATGTTGCTGGGCCCGCTTCTTTATCTGTACATCACCAAAGTCGTTAATCGCGAGGGTGTTCTTTCGGCCCCGGTCAACCGGCAACACTTCATTGCGCCCGCTATCGGGGCGGCTTTCACGTCGGGACTGTTTTTTGTGCCACCCGACGCGTTTGGCAGCTTCATCACTCAGGACGTGGAGCCCACCACCCCGGTTGACCTGCTAATCGTGTTGATGCTGGCCGTTGTCTTGCTGGTCACCTTCATCATCACCTTGATCTACATCATCAAGGGGTATGCGCTTCTGAACAGGAGCGCGGCCAGCATTCGCGACGAGTTTTCCAATCTGGATCGCAAGCGATTGAGATGGCTGAAAGTGTCGTTGATCAACATCTCGCTGCTGTGGGTGGTGACGATGGCGGCTGACTGGACCGACTGGTCGGAGGCATCGGCCGGCTTCATCGCGCTGAGCGTTTGGGAATTGCTGAGCTTCTATGTGATGGCGATCCTCGGACTGCGTCAGGGCGTCATTTTCGGACCTCAACCCTCGCCGCCCGCGCCTGTAGCGCCTGTGCCGCCGGTTGGGGCCCCGCACGAACCCGATTCCGGTCCGGCCCCCTCGGTTGGCCGGCATGAGGTGGAGCAGAAATATTCCAAATCCGGCCTGACCCAGCGGGATATGGATCGCATCGCCGCAAAGATCCGGCAGGCTGTCCATACCGACGGCATTTATCGCAACAGTGATCTGTCACTGACCCAGTTGTCGAAGTGCATCGGTGTCCAGGCGCCCTATGTGTCCCAGACACTGACCCAGCAGATCGGCAGTACGTTCTACGACTTTATCGCCCAGGCCCGTGTCCGCGCGGCGATGGACATGCTGGCAGATCCCGGCAATTCGGAGTCTGTGCTGTCGATTGCCCTGGCGGTTGGTTTCAATACCAAGTCGACCTTCAATTCTGCGTTCAAACGCGTGAGTGGTACGACCCCGACGGAATGGCGGCGAAGTCTCGGTGGGCACCGCAACTCCGCCGCCGGCTGACATCCGCTCGCCAAAGGGGCTAGGCGAGGGCGTACAGAGTCTGCCTGCTAGAATCGGCGAACGTAGGAAATACCCCAGCTCGACGCATCGTCCCGATCGTCGAAATTGGTCCGTGAGTATTCGAGCCGGACGCCGTGCGCATCGTTGAAGAAGAAATCAGCGCCGGCGCCAAGGGCCAGGCCTGAATCATTGCCGGACGGACCGGCTGTGGCCTTGAAATTGGCGATGTCATAGCCGACGCGGGCGAACATGGAGAGGTGTTCGGACACCGGAAACTCGCCGGCGACCGACACGCCATATCCGTAGCGGAAACGGGCCCGTGGCTCGACGGACGAGCAATCCGCGCCGACCGGGCAATCAATCCCCGAGGATCCGCTCAGACCCGACACCGCATTGGCCTCGACGCGGATGAAGTCAGTGAGGTTGTAGCCCAGCCGACTATTGAGGGAGTGGGCGTTGAATTCGTCAAATTGTTGGTAGGCATAGCCCTCGGAGAGGGTGAAGCGCGAGTCTTGCGCATGGGCATTTGCTGAGAAAGCGGCGACCAGAGCCGTTGTCAGGATCAGATGTTTCATTGTTTTTCCCGAAACTGGATTTGAACACGGATTTGCAAACGGGCGGCCTCGACCTTGACGCAGTATTGTTTGAGCGCCTGGTCGCCCGGGGGGGGCGGCCACCCATTGGACTCCCAGCCGGATGTGAGCGGGGAGAAACCGTTGCTCAGACCCGGCTGATGCGCCTTGGTAGCGGTGCCTGCCGGTCGTGACGTCCGAGCCATCCGGGCCGGACTGTCGGCGCTGTCAGCGAGGGCCAAGCCGTTCGGCTCGGACGCCGTAACCAGCCCGGGGTGACAAGGTCCGCTCACGATCAAAACCGGAGCCCCCATGCCCATACAAATCAAAGCAATCATCCGCTCGGCCGGGATCTGGCCGGCCATTCTCGCCACCGGACTTCTCGTGAGCAGCTGCACGACGTCCGAGCCGCTCACCTCCCCGAACGGTCTCCCGGGCTTCTCGATCGACTGTTCGGGCAGTCGCTGGAGTGGCTGTTATGAAGAGGCGAGCCAACTGTGCCCGCAGGGCTATATCGTGATCGACCGCGTCGGCGACACGGACACGATGATTTCTGAAACCGATGGCGATTGGGATCTCCAGACCATCGTCAGCCGCGAACTGATGATCGAATGTCGGTAGTCGCAAAGCCCGCCGATCACCGCCGTTCGAAAACACGGCCGTCTTCGAAGCCATGGGCAGGCCTTGCCGCCATCGTGGCGCTGTGGTCCGCCTTTCACGGTTTGGCCCTGGCGGAACAGGATGCCTGGCCTGCACCACTTGCAACAGCTTTTGCGTCTGCCGTTGAGACTGAAGCCGACCGTCGCGAGAACTGGCGGTTTCTGGCCGATGCCTACACGGTCGATGGTCCCCTGGCCCTGCGTTTCGATGGCGAGCACCTGGATGTCGAAAACGGTTGGAGTCTTGTCAGCCCATCCATGGACGGGCTGACCGCTGCCCAACGGACGGCCTATGCCGAGATTATCTCGCCTGATGAGGATGAGGACGACGCCGGCGGCCTGTTCCTGGCCACGGATGCAGCGGAACTGATCGGCGGTGAGGTCCGTTTGCTGGCGGAAACCGACACCGCGCTAACCTACACATTCACACCCTATCTGGGGCCGGAAGAGATGGACGTCGCCATTGCCCGGAACCTGATCGGACAAGTGTCGGTTCGGCGCGACGGGTCCGGTCTGGCCAGCATCCGCTTGCATGCGCCGGAGCGATTCCGCCCGCACCTCGTCGTCCGTATCGACTCCTTTGATCTCGTCATGGAATTCCAACGCCTGGATGGTCTGGCGGCGCCCGTCCTGAGGCGCCTGTCGAGTCGGATCGAAGGGAGCGCGGCGTTCCAGGACCTCGATGAGGTGACCGAGATGACATTCAGCGAGGTCGAGTATCTCGGCGACACCGGCCGTGTATCGGCCAATGACTAGACGATCCTTGCAGCCCTGTGCTGACGGGCGGCGAGAGGGGTAAAGCATGCGCGTTTTCGATCGCTCTGGCCGCCCGGACCCGGCCTTGCCTTTGGCTATCTGCGCTATGGTGTCGGTGATCTCCATGGTCTTGCCTGGCTCGACCCGGGCCAAACCGCCGGAGGGGTTCGACATTTCGGATTTCCTCCGGATTGTCCCGACGCAGGCCCGCGCACCAGCGGGCACCGTCTATATCCTGCCCGGTTCGTCAGGTTTCGAGATCTTTGGAGATACCGGACACTACCGCCGGGCCGCCGGCGATTGGGGGCGGCGTTGCTATGATGTCGTGATGCTCGACTATCGCGCGGCCTACATCGCCGCCGGGCGGCCCCGGGTCGGTGAGACCGGCCACAGGATTGCCTGGGCAGCTGAGCAGGCGCGGACCTATGTCGACGGGTTGGGGCTGTTGGCAGGTCACACCAATCTTCTGGCGGCCTGGTCGGTGGGCGGTGAAGGGATCTGGGCCTTGAGTGAGCAAGGCGAAGGCGTCAACGACTGGGATGCTGCGATCCTCTTTTATCCGTCCAATCAGGATGATTTGAACATTGCACCCGCATTCCCGTCGCTGGCGATGGTCGGCATGCTGGACGATGTGACACCGCCGCGGGAGATTTCCACCGCCGCAGCATCAAACAGCTTTCTCGACGTGGTTGTTTTCGAGGATGCCCGTCACGGGTTCGACATCGCCAGCCTCGAGGAAAGCAGGACCGTCCGCCTGTTTCCCTTCATCGGACCCAGCGCAACCTTCCAGTACGATGCCCGTGCGGCCCTGTCGGCAGTTGAGGAAATCGACCACTTCCTCGAACGCCAATCCTTGCCAAGCTGCACGGCAGCCCCCTGATCCGGCCGGATCCGGCTATCGCGCAAGCAAAAAGGCCCGGGCGGGCAGCCCGGGCCTTTTCAAATCACAACAGAGACCGGGGTCAGGCTGACGCCTTCTCCTCAACCGGGTCACGCAGCACATAGCCGCGACCCCAGACCGTCTCGATATGGTGTTCGCCATGGGTGGCTGCCGCGAGCTTCTTGCGAAGCTTGCAGATGAAGACGTCGATGATCTTCAGCTCGGGCTCGTCCATGCCGCCATATAGATGGTTCAGGAACATTTCCTTGGTGAGCGTCGTTCCCTTGCGCAGGGAGAGCAGCTCGAGCATCTGGTATTCCTTGCCCGTCAGGTGCACGCGCTGGCCTTCGACCTCAACCGTCTTGGCATCGAGGTTCACGCCGATCGAGCCGGTCTTGATGATCGACTGGGAATGACCCTTTGAGCGACGCACGATCGCGTGGATGCGGGCGACCATCTCGTCCTTGTGGAAGGGCTTGGTCATGTAATCGTCGGCGCCACAGCCGAGACCACGCACCTTGTTGTCGATGTCGGCATTGCCGGTGAGGATCAGGATCGGGGTGTCGACCTTGGCCACGCGCAATGTCTTCAGGACGTCAAAGCCCGGCATGTCCGGCAGGTTCAGGTCGAGCAGGATGATGTCGTAATCATACAGCTTGCCCAGATCCACGCCTTCTTCGCCGAGGTCGGTTGTGTAGATGTTGAAGCCTTCTGACTTCAGCATCAATTCGATGGACTGGGACGTTGCCCGATCGTCCTCAATAAGAAGAACCCGCATATGGTTCGCCTCCGGTTTTTGCTACGCGGGGCGAATCACCTTCGCCCGGCCTCATCTCGTGATTAACCTTATTTGGACGCTAGGCGGAAACCCTTAACGAAAGTTAACTGCGTCTTGACCGAATTTCGGAATCGCAGATTTTCGAAACGTGTCGGGTTACGCTTGATTCGGATTTCACGTTAACCATTCAAGGGTTAACGGGAGGCTTCCGAGGCGGGTCGTCAGAAATTTCATCAAATTGATCAAATATGCGCAGCATAAAGTATTCCTGATGCAGCTCCGTAATTCCCTGCAATTGCGACCAAATCGGGACAATCATGGGCGCATTGACCGCACTTGAGTTATCCACAACCTAATTCAACACACAGAGGACTCCGGATTGGAATCGGAGTCCTGCGCAGACAGAATCGGGTGACCGGGCAGGCTGCAATTACTGCCGGGTGTTTACGCCGGGGCAAGGCGCGGACGATATAGTGTGGAAGAAGTGGCTTTTCAGTCACGCATGAAAAAGGCGGGTTGACCCGTATGATGCAATCCCTGATCGACCGCGTCGGGCGACTGGATGACCGGGTCCTGGAGGGCCGGGTGACCGCGCTCAACGGCCTTCTGGTCGAGGCAGAGGGACCCAAGGCAGGCCTGTCGCTGGGCGCCCATGCGAAAATCGAGACCGGTAATGGCATCGCCGAATGCGAAGTCGTCGGCTTTCGCGGCGAGACCGCCCTGATGATGCCGTTCGGACCGCTGGAAGGCATCCGCCCGGGCGCTCGGGCCCTGTTGCAGCCGGAAGCGGCCCGTGTCCGCCCGAGCCGGGCCTGGCTGGGCCGTGTGCTCGATGGCTTTGGCCGACCGCTCGATGACGGGGTGCCGCTCACCGAAGGGGGGACGCCCTATCCGCTCAAGGGCAATCCACCCAGCGCCCATGCTCGCGCCCGTCTGGGCGAGCGCATGGATATGGGGGTGCGGGTCCTCAACAGTTTTGTTCCCATGCGCCGCGGACAGCGGCTGGGCATCTTCGCGGGTTCCGGCGTCGGCAAGTCGGTGCTGATGTCGATGCTGGCCCGCGCCTGCGATGCCGACGTCATTGTCATCGGCCTGATCGGCGAACGGGGCCGGGAGGCCCGCGAATTCGTCGACGACGTACTCGGCCCGGAAGGTCGCAAGCGTTCGGTCGTGATCACCGAGACCTCCGATGCACCGGCCCTGGCCCGGCGGCAGGCGGCGCACCTGACACTGACCGCTGCAGAATACTTCCGCGATCAGGGTCTCGACGTGCTGTGCCTGATGGACAGTGTCACCCGTTTTGCCCTTGCCCAGCGCGAAATCGGCCTCGCTGCCGGCGAACCACCGACCACGCGCGGTTATACGCCATCGGTATTTGCTGAATTGCCACGGCTACTTGAGCGCGCCGGACCGGGTCCGCAGCGCAAGGACGGCAAAAAATCAGGGTCCATTACCGGTCTTTTCACTGTTTTGGTGGATGGTGATGATCATAACGAACCCATAGCCGATGCCGTACGCGGCATCCTGGATGGACATGTGGTCATGAGCCGAGCCATTGCTGAACGGGGGCGCTACCCCGCCATCGACGTTCTCAAGTCGGTCAGCCGGACCGCGCCTGAAGTCTATGACGCAGCCGAGCGGCCCCTGGTCGCGGAAGCGCGCAAGCATTTGTCGGCCTATGCCGACATGGAAGAATTGATCCGTCTGGGTGCCTATACCCAGGGATCCAATCCGGCAGTGGATCGGGCGATAGAGCTCAATGAACCGCTGGAAGCGTTCCTCGGGCAGTCAAAAGATGATGCGGCGGACATTCCGTCGACATTCACGATGCTGTCGGAGATTTTGGGTGGTGGTGAAGGAGGGCGGCAATGACACGCTCACATGAACCCTTGATCCGGCTGGCCCGGTTCAAGGTCGAAGAATTGCAAAAGCAGATGGCCGAGCTGGACCGCTCGCGCGCCGCGCTGATCGGACAGATCGAGCGTCTCGAGGCCTCCGTGCCCGAGGAACAGGCCGCGGCCGCCCAGTCCAAGGAGGGCTATGTCGCCTACGGCTCCTATGCCCAGGCGGTGATCAAGCGGAAGGAAAACATCCGCGTCTCGCTCGATGAGGTCGATGTCCAGGCCAATGCCCTGCGTGACCGGTTGTCGGAAGCCTTCACAGATCTCAAGAAATACGAGCTCCTGGAAGAACGACGTCTGGCCCGGATCGAACAATCCGTGCGCGCTGCCGAACAGGACGAGCTCGACGAGATCGCCCAGATCAGGCACGGGCGCGCGTCGCACTGACCGCGCGAATTCTGTGACAACAAAAAGGCCCCGGACCAGCTGGTTCGGGGCCTTTTGTGTTTGGGGGTGGGGCTCCGTGTAACTAATTGTCATCCCTGTCGGATGTCCGGCGAAAGCCGGACGCAGGACAGGGACCTACATGCCTGCAACCAGCTAGGTCCCTGACTTTCGCCCGGCCTGCGCCGGGCGTCCATCTGGGATGACAAGGAGAGGCGCTGATCAGAAGTTCTGAGACCAGCTCACATCAAGGCGCACCGAGCGGCCCGGTTCACTGACACCGGCAAAGACGCGGTCATAGTCGTGGTCGAACAGGTTTTCGACGCCGGCATTGATCCGCAAGCCGCTATCGGCGATGGGCTGCCAGCGGGCATAGGCGTCGGCGACAATGTATCCGGGCCGGTGTTCGCTGGTTGCGAGTGGTTCGTCATACTCGCCGGCGGCCTCGATGCGGCCACCGAGGGTCAGGCGGGTCTCGTCGAAACGCCAGCGGCCATCGAGGAAAAGACGGGTCGGAGCGAGCGAGCCGAGCGGATCGCCGGTGGCGACGTCCTTGCCGTCAATGCCTGTGAGTGAGGCGTCCAGCGAGAATGGGCCTTCGGCGAGGCCAAGCTGGATTTCATAGCCTTCCAGCTCCGCCGCGCCGACATTGCGGCTCTGCGTCGTGCCGGCCGAGCAGGGGGCGAAGAAGGGCGGTGCGAAACAGGTCGGGTCGAAGGCGAAATCGACGAACAGGTCGATCAGGTTTTCCGCATCGGTCTGGTACCAGGACGCGCTCATGTCGAGCCGGTCCAGATCGACCCGGTCGGAGAGGTCGATACGGACGCCGATCTCCAGTGTCTCGGTTTCCTCCGGCAGCAGGTCCGGATTGGCGATAAACTCGTTCGAGATGAAGGTCGGCGGCCCGAGGATGATGTGCGGCAGCGAGAAGTGCGTGCCGTCCAGATAAAGCTCGTTGATCGACGGTGCCCGGAAAGCCTCGCCCCAGCTGACGAAGACATTGAGGTCATTGATCGGCGCATAGGTCGCGGCGAGACGGCTGGACGTGGCGTCATTGGAGACGGTCGCCGTGGTCGGGGTTGAGGTCTCGAAGCTGTCCTGGCGCACGCCCGGAAGCAGGATCAGCCGGCCTGGCAAACCCAGCGGAGCCGGTCCGTCCAGCTCCAGCTGCATCCAGCCGGCAGTGAACCGGCTGGCCGCATCGGGTGCACCGCCGCGCACGCCGCTCGTGTCGGCGCTGTCATAGCCGTCTTGCGTATCCTCATAATATTCACCGCCCATTGTCAGGCCGGCATCAAAGGCACCGAGAGTGAAGTCAAACCGTTGGTCGAGACGGATGCCATTGGTTTCCAGATCGCGACGCAGTTCGCGGCCGGTGCCGGTCTCGGTCTCATCGACGCCGGTTTCGTTGCGATAAACGGTGACATCGAGATCGAGCCAGCTGATCGTGGACGGGGCGATGGTGGTGTTGAGGGTGATCGCGTCGGAGGTAATGTCCTTGTCGACGAGGGCGTTGAAGGCCCCGACCGCGCCGGCGCCTTGGCCGTTATTGGGTTCGATGGCGCTGCCCTCGAAGGTCTGCCAGCTCAGCTCGGCCCGGATACCATCAGCGAGATCGGCGCCCAGCTTGAACAGGCCGGAAATGCTCTCATCATCGGCGGGCAGGTCATTGCCCGAACCCAGCGCGATATCACCGGAGCGGCGCGAGGAGATCGAGGCGAGGACGTCGAACTGGCCGGTGCGGCCATACAGGCTGACCGAGCCGCGCTGCTCCTCATCCACCGAGCGGTAGCCGGCACCGAGGCCATAGCCCCAGCTCTCGCCATTACCCAGAAGGTCATCGGCGCTGGCGGTGCGGAAGGCGATGACGCCGCCCGAGGCGCCGGAACCGAACAGGGCCGAGGCCGGCCCGCGCACGGCTTCGACTCCGACCAGCAGGGCCGGATCGACGAAGAAGACACCGTCATGGGCCGAGCCGAAATTCTGGCGGGCACCATCCAGCAGGAGGGTGGTGTTCTCGCGACCCTGACCGCGCAGGGAGATCGTCTGGCCGGTACGGCGCGGGCCGCCGGACACGTCGACGCCCGGAAGCTGGCGCAGAAGGTCATCCAGATCGGAGGGGCGGGACAGGTCGAGGGCCTCGGCATCAACCGTGGCCGTGGCGCCTGGATAAACAAAGCGGTCCAGCTCGGTATAGGTGGTCTCGACGATGATCACGTCTTCGGACGTCTCTTCGCTGGCGGTCTGGGCGAAGGCCGGGGTGGCAAGGGCGAACAGGGCCGTCGAGGCCAGAAATACGCGTTTCATGATGTGTCCTAATTGCGAATGAATTGCATTACCTGTGTTCTGCCGCTTGATTTCTGCGAATGCAAGTGAGAATCTAACTCAACAACACGTCAATTTCTTCCGGGTTATTCCAATTCCACCGAGGGGCTCATGAAACTCGCTTATCTCGCCGTCGCCGCGCTGACACTGGCCGGTTGTGCCACCACTTCGACCGAAACGGCGACCGCACCGGTCGCACCGGTCACCGTTCATTCCGCCGAAGCCTATGAGCGTGACCGGCAGGCGATCCTCGCCATGCAGGGCGAGTACGCTGTCACGTTCGACTTCCGGGAAATGGTTCCGATTGCCGAGGGTTACGAGCTGGCAGAACCGAAGCTCACCCCGGCCCGCGAAGTGGTTGTCGTGGTCAAGGACACGGGCGATTTCATCATGCTGCAGCACTTGCTGATCGCGGGTGAGGGCGACAATCCCTTCATCGTCAAGCATTGGCGCCAGGACTGGCGCTATGAGCCGGCCACCGTGCTGGCTTTCCGGGGATTTGATGACTGGACCGTCGAGGACGTTGCCGCAGCTGATCGCGCCGGTGCCTGGTCCCAGACGGTCTATCAGGTCGACGACAGCCCGCGCTATGCGGCGGTCGCGCCCTGGACCCATGACGCTGATGGCAATGCAACCTGGGAACCGCCGGTCTCCTGGCGTCCGCTGCCGCGCCGCGACGACACCACGCGCGACGACTATGACGTCATCGCCGCCGTCAACCGCCACACGGTCACGTCCTGGGGCTGGATCCACGAGCAGGACAATTCCAAGCTGGCACTGGAAGACGGTGTCGCCCATGAGCTGGTCCGCGAAGTCGGCGTCAACACCTATCGCAATACCGATCTGTCCAACGGCCAGGCAGCGCTGGACTACTGGGACGCCACGCACGAATACTGGGCCCTGGTCCGCGCCCGCTTTGAAGCGCTGGAAACTGACGGCACACGCCGTTTCCACATCGAGGATGATGCCGAGGGCACGCTGCTCTATGGCCCGGTCCTGGAAGCCGGTCAGCGCGTCCTCTTCGGTCTGAGCGATGCGGAAACTGCGTTCGAGGATGCGGCGACCTATCTGGACAGCCAGATCACCATCATCGAATAGGGTCAGGCCCGATCAACGAAACCGAATGGCGACGGCTGGCTGGCCGTCGCCATTTTTGTTGCGGCGGGTGTGTCAAAAGGCAGGGTGACCGGTTCCAGGACCTCGCAGAACTCGATGATCGCATCGCGCATCCAGCGCATGGCACCATCCAGTTCGAAGCGGCGATTCCAGTAGACCGCGACCGGGGCTTTTTCGATCTGGAAGGGAATGGGATAGACGGCGAAACCGCCTTCCTCGACCATCCTGGCCGCCATGCGGGAAGGGACCGAGGCCACCAGGTCGGTCGTTTTTACCAGATGCGCGACGGTAGTCATGTGCTGGGTGGTGATCGCGACGCGGCGGCGATAACCCAGTCTGGCCAAGACTTCATCCACGGGGGACTCGGAGTCGCCGCGCTGCGAGAAATTGACGTGCGACAGGCTGGCGAAGGTTGCAATGTCCGGCGCCTCCCTGACCAGCGGATGACCGGCCCGGGTCGCGAAGACGTGTCGTTCGTGCAGGACAGGGCGAACGCCGAAGCGCTTAGCGGCGGGAAATTCCATGTGCATCATGAAATCCAGCTCGCCGGCATCAAGCAGGTCCATGCCCTCTTCAATATCAACCGAGCGAAGACGCAGATCGATCATCGGTGCATGCTCGGCCATATAGGCGAGCAGGTCCGGCAGCACGAAGAGGTCAAAATAATCGGCGCATCCGATATGAAATTCCCGCCGACACTGCTTGGCATCGAAGGCCGGGCCACTGTCCAGAGCCTGTTCGATATGGCGCAGGGCCTCGCGGACATCCTTGATGATCTCGCTGCAGCGTTCGGTCGGTTCAATGCCGCGTGGTGCCCGCAGGAAAAGCTGGTCGCCGAATGCAAGGCGCAGGCGCGAGAGGGCGTTCGAGACGGTCGGTTGCGACACGTTCAATCGCCGCGCGGCCCGGGTCACATTGCGTTCGTGCCAGAGCGCGTCGAACGTGATCAACAGGTTCAGGTCGACATGTTTGAGGCTCATCAGGCTCATCCTTTTCGCACGCTCCAACCGGTCCGGCTCAGAAATGCCGGGTGATCCGAAGGGAGACGGCATTATCGTCCTGCACGGCGGCCAGAGCGTCGGCGGGGTCGATATTGGCGGTGAAACGCCCCTCGATTTCCACGAAGATATGGGTGCCCAGGCGCCGTTCTGCTTCAATCAGGACTGCGCTTGATCCATTTTCCACGTCGATGATCGCGCCACCGAGCAGGGAGGTGTCATTCATGTCATTGAAAGCAAAGCGACCTCCCAGAAAGACATCATTATCGAAGGCGGTCGGCGGCGCGACCGATGGATCATTGTCGCGGCCATCGGAATGGTATTCGACCAGCAGGCCGAGATCGGCACCGGACGCGGTGACGCCATAGAAGGTGTATTCCAGCCCGCCGGTGAAGGCGGCAAAGGTATCGCCCTGTCCTTCGCGCACAATGGCCTCGCCCTTCCACAGCCAGGCGCCACGGGTCAGCTGCACATCGGCCGAGAGCTGGGAAATGATGGTGTAGACCGGCCGCAGGCTTTGCCCGTCGGTGGAGGGCACGAAAAAGGGTTCGCGGCTGGTACCGTGAAAGGCCGCCAGTCCGAGATCCCAATCGCCGAGATAGTGGCTCCAGCGGGCAGCGAAATCGACATGGCGTTCCTCGTCGGCATGTTCGTAGAGCGGGGCATCCGTGTCGACGATGAGCGGGCCGCGCAGCCGGCCCTCGATGCCGGGGAAGGTGCGTTCGCGAAAGCCGGGCAGGAGATAGGCTTCCAGCCGTCCCCATCCGGTCTGCCGGGTCAGGCGGATGGCCGGCTGGCCCAGCTTGTCCTCGCCATCGCTGTCTTCGACCCCGTCGGTCTGGTTGATGATGTCGACCAGATGTCGGGACTCGGTGACGCCCCAGAACACCTTGATCAAACCGGCCTCGACAGTCAGCTCGTCGCCGACAAAGCGGTAAAAGCCTTCGCGCAAATCGGCATGGCTGCGCGCATCATCGACGGCGTCGATTCGTGCCCATGGAACCAGGACGAACTGGTGTCGGCGATCGGCGCTGCGCCAGCGAAAATCGCCCTCCAGGATGATGGATGTCTGAACACCGTCCTCTTGGGCGGCGAAGGCCGGATCGTCGGAGAAAATGCGCGCTTCGGCGCCGATCGAGCCGCCGGCATCCCAGCCCTGGGACAGGGCGGTGGAAGCGCCGAAGATCACGGCCGCCAGGACGAGCAGGGGCATGATCAGGGATTTCAGGGTACGCATCAGGGACCTCATGATTGGCCTCGTCGGAAACAAGCCGCCGCGGCTGCACGGCCGGGGGAGATGTGCAACCGCGGCGGACGGCAGCCCGGCCTCCGTCGGGCAGGAGCGGATGCCGGGCTACCGAGGGGCTAGTACTGGCGTTCAAGCACGCCGCGCACGAAGTCGTTGTCGGTCAGCCCGACCCCGAACTCGAAGTCGCCATAGACAAGATCGGTGGACTTGCCGGTCTGGTGATTGGTCATGACCAGGCGGTGGGCGCGCCAGATCCCGTCGCCATATTCACGGTAATCGCCCAGATCGAGCGTCTTGAGGTGATCGCCGCGACGGTCGAAGAATTCGATGCGCCGGACCTGGTGGATGGTCTGGTCGATATAGGAGACCTGGCGTGAATAGCCGGAGTTCTCGTAGCGGGGAAAACGCTCGACCACGTCCGTGGGCAGGGTTTCGCCACCCACTGTGATCGCTTCGGTGGTCAGGTAGTTGTGCTCATACTTGTTGAGTTCGACCGCCGTGAAATCCTCGAAGGCAAATTCCGAGCCCACGAAGGGGCCGGACTTGTTGGCCGAGGAGATGCGGCGCACCCGGGCGAGGGCCGGCAGGTAGAGCCATTGATCGTCCGGCTCCAGGATGTGGGCGTGCGACAAGAGGGCGGTGCCCTCGACATCAGCCGGGGTGTGGAAGACCACCACTGACTTGTCGCCAACCGTATTGTCAGCTCGTTCCAGGGTCTGGAAGCTCAGCTGGCGCGAGGTTTCCTGACCGGCCGCATTGCGCAGCGTCATGGTCGCCTCGACCCGGCTGTCGCCGAAGCCATTGTCGGAATTGTCCGAACGGATGGCGATGTCATAGCCGCGGCGCTCGCTGTCCGTGTCGATCCATGCCGGCAGCTCGGCCTCCTGGGCGAAGGCAGGCACCGGGCCGGCCAGGGCGAGCAGGCTCGCCATGGCCAGCAGCGATTTACTGAGCGGGTTGGTAGCTTTGGTCTTCATCACGGTTTTCTCCGGATTGCGTTTTGCGGGAGGTGAGCTTGTTGAGCTCGACGAGGAGGGCCGGCAGGAGCAGGAAATCGAGCACCAGGGCGAAGACGATCGCCAGGGCGGTCAGAAGACCCATGTCGGCATTGAGTTTGAAGGTTGAGAGGGCAAGCACGGCGAAGCCGGCGGCCAGGATGATGGTGTTGATCACGATCGCCATGCCGACGGTCTCGAAGGCATAGCGAATGGCGCCGGCGGTATCGGCGCCGCGCTCGACGCGGGCCCGGCGGTATTTGGTCAGGAAGTGGACCGTGTCATCGACGACAATGCCGAGCGAGACCGCACCCACCGCAGCGACCGAGAAACCGACCGTGCCGACCAGCAGGGCCCAGACCCCGAAAGTGGTCAGGATGGGCAGTGTGTTCGGGATCAGGCTCAAGGCGCCGAGACGCAGGGAGCGCAGGGCCAGGATCATGACCAGGCCGATGGCCAGCACGGCGATGATATTGCCCGAGATCATCGAGTTCACATTGCGCTCGGCGACATAGGCGAACATCACCTGGGCGCCGGTGGCCGATGTGTGCATGTAGTCCGGCGTGTTGTCCGCCAGCCAGGCCTCTGCCGCGTCGAGAAAGGCTTTCGTCTCCTCGGTCGTGACATTGTCCAGTGTGACGGTCAGGCGCGAGGCCGACTTGTCGATATTGATGCGGTCATTGAGATCGAGGCCATAGGGCAATGAGAGCTCGTAGAGCAGCAGGTATTGCGCCGCCAGACCGCGATCATCCGGCAGGGTGTAATAGTCCGGATCATCGCCATGCAGGTTGCGATTGAGGCGCCGCATGATGTCGGTGACCGAATAGACATGGGTCACATTGTCCTGCGAGCGGGCCCAGGCCGCGAAGGCATCGAGATTCTGCAGGTATTCCGGCTCGGCGATCCCGCCCGAGCTTTGCGCCGGCACAGAGAACTCGATCGGGTAGAGACCGAAATCCTGCAGGGCCAGGTCATTGTCGCGCCGCACTTCCAGCGAGGTGTCGAAATAATTCACCCACTGGTCGTTGAAATCGATGGTCGGGATGAGCGCGATCAGGGCCGCACTGCCCGCAACGGTGGCGACCAGGACCGGGCGGCTGTTGCGGGTCACCCAACCAGCCAGCTGGCCCATGCGGGCGGTGGCGTCCTTGCCATCCGACTTGCGCGGCGACGCCTTCATGGGCAGCAGCGAGACGATGGCCGGCAGGAAGGTGATCGAGAGCAGCCAGGCGGCGATGATGCCGATGGCGGTCATGGTGCCCAGATGGCCGAAGGGCGGGGAGTCCGACAGGTTCAGCGCCATGAAGCCGATGACCGTGGTCAGCGAGGTGATCGAGACGGCGAGGAAATTGATCCGCACCGCATCGATGATGGCCTCACGCTTGGTCAGCCCGTCGCGCATACGCTGTCGCATCGACATCAGGACATGGATCGAGTCGGCGATGGCCAGGGTCAGGACAATGGTCGGGGCCGAGGCCGAGACCGGGGTCAGCCCGATGGCGAGGAAGCCGGCCGATCCCATCGCGACGATGGTCGAGAACAGGATCAGGAAAAGGGTTGCCAGCGTGCCGCTCCAGGAGCGGATGGCGATCATCATGATGACCAGCAGGACGAGATACATGAGCGGAATGAGCTTCGCCATGTCACCCATGCCGCTTTCCATGAAAGCATTGTTCATCATCGAAATGCCCGACAGGACGATGTCGATATCGGGATATTCCGCTTCGATCCGGTCACGCAGGGCGCGCACCACTGCCACCGATTCCGGCACTTCCATGGAGTGGAGTTCCGGGTATTGCAGCACGATATTGACCGCCGTGACGGCCCCGTCCGGTGTCACCAGCTGGTTGCGCAGCAGCGGTTCGTTGAGCGCGATGGCGCGGCGTTCCAAAAGATCACCGCGGTCCAGCGAGCGGGCGTCACGGACCAGGTCCTCGACGATCAGATTATCGCCCTCGGACCAGGTGTGCTGGAAATTGGTGAGGGAATCGACGCGGATGGCGTAGGGGACCTGCCAGCTGGCCTCGGTGATCTCCTCGACCACGGCCAGGGTGTCGGCGGAAAAGACATTGCCGTCTGCAGGACGCACCACAATCAACACATTGTCGTTCTTGGTGTAGGTCGCCTGGAAGGTCTCGAAGGCGGCAAGTTCGGGATTCTCGTCCGAGAAGAAGGCTCGGTAATTGGTGTCGAATGACAGGTTCGGCATGCCGGTGGCAAAGCCGAAGGTGGCGACAAGCGTGGCGAGGATTACCAGCCAGCGCCAGCGGATCATGGCCTCGGCGAGCGCCGTGGCAAACATGTCCGTGCGGTTTCTGATTGCGCCCATGACGGGTCCTTTCAGGCAATACGGATTGCAGCACCGGAAACGGGTTTCCGGCGGCATTCGGTGCGCAACCCCTTCGGGTGCGTCAGACTTCAGGTGTGGTCGGTATGGCCCGTGTCAGGGGCGTCGCGCGATCAGGGCGCGGTTGCGTATGTCATGTGAGTCCCTCCTTGCGGTCGCCAGACAGCGAACCGCGCCTAAAGTGGGGCATGGGGGCACATTCCGCCAATCGATGAGGCGAATATCGTTCATTCGGGAAATGAATACCGGGACGGGGAAGACCGTGTCCTAGCGCCCGTAGCGCCGTTTCGCCCAGAAAATTCCGCCGATGGTGATCAGGTAGATGACCAGGCGCATGATCACGACGATGCCGCCGCGCTCATCGAGGCGCGAGAAGGCGAAGTCGAAGGCGAAGTCGGGCGGGATGCCGGTCGACCAGCGGTAGAAGAAGGGGGCGCAGGCATCGAGCATGAAGGCGATCGAGGCAGCGGCCGGCCATTGCGGCCATTTGCGCATGATCAGGGCAGCAACCAGCGACAGGACAATGATCAACCACCAGTCAAACGGGGTGAAGCCGGCACTCAGGCGATCTGCGAGACTGTCATACATGTGTCGGTGCTCCCCAAAGCGCGGTCAGGCGGCCTGTTTACCACGTGCCAGCGAGCCGGCCAGGCTCTGTATATCCTTGGCCGCTTCGCATTGCGGTGCACGCAGCGACACGGCGGTCTGGGCCCGGATAGCGGCAGGCACGGTCGGATCCCGGCGGATGATGCCGGCGAGTGTCGGCGTGAAGCTCAAAAACGCCTCGCAGGTCTTGCGGAACGCTCCGAAGGCCTCGTTGGCGGCATTCATGTCGGGCGCATTATTGATCACCACGAGCGGCGAAGCGCCGTCATCGTGCAGGCGCAGCGTCTTGACGAAGGCATAGGCGTCGGTCAGCGAGGTCGGCTCGTCATTGAGCACGATCACCACATCATCGGCGGTCAGTGCGAGGCGGATTGTGGCTCGATCGGCACCGGCGGCCAGGTCGAGGATGGCGCGGTCATAGGACAGCGACAGGGCGGCGACACCGGTTGCCAGCTTGGTCAGGCCGGGGCCGGACAGATTGGCGAGGGCACCGGACCCGGAGCGGCCGGAAATAACGTCAAAACCGCCTTTTTGTGTGGCGCCGCCCATGGCCGGGCAGGTGGCGTCGGCGATGGCGATACGGCCATTGATGACGCTGGATATGTCGGAATTGGGCTGCAGCCCCAGCTGCACGTCGATATTGGCCATGCCCAGATCGCCATCCATCAGCAGGCAGCGTTCGCCCATCTGCGAGAAGGCCCGGGCCATGCCGATCGACAACATGGTCTTGCCGACGCCGCCCTTGCCCGAGGCGATGGCGAGGATGCGGCCGGCGGAGCGGTCCTGGGGCGCGGAGGCGATTTTCATCAGTCGTCTTCCTCGAACGGGGTGTTGCGGTCCTCGACAAGGACCCGCGCCATGCGCAGTGGGGTGGCCGGTGCCAGGCCGCCGCCGATGAAGGGGGTCGAGGAGATCTGGGCAAAGGCCAGTCCGGTTTCACCGACACCGAGAATGGCGCCAAGGCGGCGGGCACAGTCAAGCTTGACCGGAATGCAGCGGCTGGCGCCGATCGAGGCGAACAGCGAGGCGGCGTCCTCGGCATCTTCCGGCGTCAGGCCGGCGTCAAAGACATAGATGATCTCGGCATTGGCGCTGTCGGCAAACGCCAGGGTCATGTCCAGATCATCGAGTTCAAACGGATTGATCGCGGGACTGTCGATCAGGACTGGTCCGTCGATATCGTCGACCGCGTCGATCATTTCGCGCGGATCGTCGACGACGCGGAAACCGGCCCCCATGCGGCGGGCCAGTTCCTGCAGCCGGTCGGATGCGCCAGCGCGTTCGCCATCGCAGGAAATCAGGGTCGGGACGGCTCCCGCGGTTATGGCGCGGGCTGCGGTCTTGGCCAGCGCCGATGTCTTGCCGACCCCCGGCGTCCCGGCGAACAGAACAGCATGTTCCGGCACGGCGGGCAGAGGCTGGAAAGTGTAGCGGCTCTCGATGGCGTGGGCGAGACGGGCCACAGCCTGGCCGTCGGACAGGTCATGGGCCGAGCGGATCAGGGCCTGGGCGGCCGAACCCGGCGCGCGGTGGAAGCCGAGCGCCCGGATCACCCGGTCCAGCTCGTTGTCTTCGCGCAGGCCGCGTTCGATATCGGCTTCACCCGCCAGACGGACCGAGCGGTCGCGGACCTGTTCGGCCGGTTCGGTGACACGGGCCATGTCACTGGCCGCGCGCACCTGGACGCCACCGTCTGGCGCATCGCCGGTGGCGATAATGACGGCGTCGGGACCCATTTCACGGCGGACATCGGCCATGGCCTGGGTCAGGGACGGGGCTGCAAAGGTTTTAAGGTGCATGGGCTCGCATCATATCACAGGTCAAAAACAGTCGGTCAGCCGACATGGCCCATTGTCTGGAGACGTGCGCTCGGATGGATTTCATTTTGCGACATCACCACGGTCTGCGGGCGAAAACGCTCAACCAGCGAACGCACATACGGACGAATCAGTGGGCTCGTCAGCAGTACAGGCACATGACCCTGAGCTGATGCGGTTTCAAAAGAGTTTCGAATGGCGGCGACAAAATCATGCAGTTTGGACGGAGCCAGGGCGAGCTGGCGACGATCGCCTTCACCGACCAGCGACTCCATGAAGGCCTGCTCCCATTGCGGGCCCATCGCCAGCACCGGCAGGACGCCGTCATGGGCCTTGTTGGCGTGGCAGATCTGGCGCGCGAGGCGGGTGCGGACATGCTCGACAATGGCGTCGAGATTTTGCGTCGTGGCGCTGGCTTCGGCGATGCCCTCGAGGATTGTCGGCAGGTCGCGGATCGAAATGCGCTCCTTGATCAGGGACTGCAACACCCGCTGGATGCCGGCGCGGCTGATCTGGCCCGGTGTGATGTCATCGACCAGCGCCTTGTGTTCCTTGGAGAGCTTGGCGATCAGCTTCTCGACCTCGGCGTAGGAGAGGAGGTCGGCCATGTTCTCGCGCAAGAGTTCGGTCAGGTGGGTGACCAGCACGGCGGCGGGTTCGACGATCGTGTAGCCGCGGAAGGAGGCTTCCTCGCGCAGGCCTTCGTCGATCCAGGTCGCGGGCAGGCCGAAAGTCGGTTCCTTGACGTGGGTTCCCGGCATGTCGATCGGCATGCCGGCCGGATCCATGACCAGCAGCTTGTGCAGCTCAAGGTCGCCGCGACCGGCTTCCAGTTCCTTGATGCGGATCGTGTACTCGTTATTGCCCAGCGCCATGTTGTCGATGATGCGCACGGCCGGGGTGATGAAGCCCATTTCCTCGGCCAGCGAACGGCGAAGGGCGCGGATCTGGTCGGTCAGCTTGCGGCCGTCGACATCATTGATCAGGGGCAAGAGGCCATAGCCCAGCTCGATCTTCAGCTCGTCAATGGCGAGGCTGTCCTCGATCGGCGCTTCGGTTTCAGCCTGGCTTTCCTGCGCTTCGGCTTCCTGTTCGGCCTTGGCGTCCAGCTCGGCCTGCGCCGTTCGTTCGGCGATGTCGCGGTTCATCCAGGCGAGGGCGCCGGCGCCGGCCGACATCAGGGCGAAGGGCACCAGCGGCATGCCGGGCAGCAGGCCGACCATCAGGGCAACGCCGGACACCAGTCCCAGGCCTTGCGGGTTGGCGGTCAGCTGACCGAACAGGGCCTTGTCGGCCTGACCATTGACGCCGGCCTTGGAGACCAGCAGGCCGGCACCGACCGAGATGATCAGGGCGGGGATTTGCGAGACCAGGCCGTCACCGATGGTCAGCGAGGAATAGGCCTGCGCGGCTTCGGCAAAGGGCATGCCCGACTGGACCACGCCGATGATGATGCCGCCGACCAGGTTGATGGCGGTGATCATCAGGCCGGCCATCGCATCGCCGCGCACGAATTTGGAGGCACCATCCATGGCGCCGAAGAAATTGCTCTCGCCTTCCAGCTCGGTGCGGCGCTTGCGGGCATCGTCCTCGGTGATCAGGCCGGCGGAGAGGTCGGCATCGATCGCCATCTGCTTGCCGGGCATGGCATCGAGGGTGAAGCGCGCCGCGACTTCCGCGATCCGGCCGGAACCCTTGGTGATGACAACAAAGTTCACGATCACCAGGATGGCAAAGACAATGATGCCGATGACCACATTGCCCTGCATGACAAAGGAGCCGAAGGCCTCGATGACCTCACCGGCCGCATCCGTGCCTTCATGGCCCTTGGACAGGATCAGGCGGGTCGAGGCGATGTTGAGGCCGAGCCGGAGCAGGGTGGTGATCAGCAACAGGGCCGGAAAGGCCGAAAATTCCAGCGGCTTCTTGATGAAGAGCGCGGTCATCAGGACCAGCACCGACATCGAGATTGAAATGGCCAGGGACATGTCCAGCAGGAAGCTGGGCATGGGCAGCATCAGCATCACCAGGATGGCGAGAATGCCGACAGCCAACGCCACATCACCGCGCAGTGTGCGGTTCAGGAAGGCGCGGATGTCAAATCCACCGGTCGCGGGCGCGGCGGTCGGAGAGGCTGAGGTATCGGCCACGGTTCAGTCCAATCAGGCTACGGAAACACCCTGGGCGGGTTGGTTGGGCGCGGGAATGTCCAGGCCCTGGTCCGAATAGAGTTTCAGCTTGTTGCGCAGCGTGCGGATCGAGATGCCGAGAATGTTGGCGGCATGGGTCCGGTTGCCGAAGCAATGATCGAGCGTGTTCAGGATCAGGTCCTGTTCGACTTCGGCGACGGTACGGCCGATCATGTCGGCCTGCACGGATTGCGCGGCATCAGCGGCCTGGCGGACCACATTGCTGCCCGAGCCGGTGAAGGCGGAGCCGTCCGGCATGCGGATCGCCTCCGGCGTGATGTCGCGGCCGGTGGCCAGCAGCACCGCGCGGTGCATGGCATTTTCCAGTTCGCGGACATTGCCTGTCCATTCACGGGCCAGCAGCGAGGTGCGGGCGGCGTCGGAGATCGGGCGGACATCGACAGCATTGGCGGCCGAGTATTTCTTCACGAAATGCTCGGACAGGGCGACGATGTCGGCCGGGCGCTCGCGCAATGGCGGCAGGGCCAGATTGACCACATTCAGGCGGAACAACAGGTCTTCGCGGAAGCTGCCATCGGCGACGGCCTTGCGCAGGTCGCGGTTCGAGGTCGCGAGGATGCGGATATTGACCTTGACCGGCTTGGTGCCGCCGACCCGGTCGATTTCACGTTCCTGGATGGCACGCAGCAACTTGGCCTGCAGGCGGACATCCATTTCCGAGATCTCGTCGAGCAGCAGCGTACCGCCATCGGCCTCTTCAAACTTGCCGACGCGGCGGGCGATGGCGCCGGTAAAGGCGCCCTTCTCGTGACCGAAGAGTTCCGATTCCAGCAGGTTTTCCGGGATAGCGGCACAGTTGACGGAGATGAAGGGAGCCTGGGCGCGCTTGGACTTGGTGTGGACATAGCGGGCCATGACTTCCTTGCCGGAGCCACTTTCACCGGTGATCAGGACGGAGGCATCGGAGCCGGCGATGCGATCGGCGAGGTGGATGACGGCCTGCATGGACGGGTCGCGGGCAATCATCGGGCGTTCGTCGTCGGCAATCGCGGCCAGGACGGCAGCAATCAGGTCGGCATCCGGCGGCATCGGGATGAATTCCTTGGCCCCGGCCCGGATGGCCGCTGCCGCCGCTTCGGGACGGACATTGACGCCGCAGGCAACGACCGGAACGGAGATCCGCTCGGCGTCATTCGCTGCGATCAGGGACTGCACGTCCAGGTGCAGGTCGACCATCAACAGGTCGGCGCCGCGCCCGGCCCGCAAATGGGCGGTGGCTTGCTCGATCGTGTCCACGTGCGAGACTTTCGCGCCGCGGTCGAGGGCGATCTTGGTGGCGGTATGAAGTTGCCCGCCCAGGCTGCCGACTATCAAAATTCGCATGATGTGCTCCGTCCTCTCCGCTGGGCCTTAGCCCGCGTCCCCGTCCTTGATGATTTCCGTCATGGTGACGCCCAGTCGGTCGTCGACCACCACGACTTCGCCGCGCGCGACGAGCCGGTTGTTCACATAGATGTCGATCGCTTCGCCGATCTTGCGGTCCAGCTCGACCACCGACCCGGAGGTCAGCTTGAGCAGTGAGTTCACGTCGATATGAGCCTTGCCGAGGACCGCGGAGATGTTGACGGGAACGTCGAAGACCGGCGCCAGGTCGGCGGCGCTCTTTTCTTCCTCGTCCATCATCTGCTGGCCGCGCTGCGGCGCTTCGACCGGCACCTGAGTGCCGTCATCGCCCAGATCGGGAAGGTCGAGATTGTCGTCAGCCATGTCAGGCCTCCTTAAGCCGCGCTTGCACTGGCGGAGTGGTCGCCGGGCGCGTCAGATTGGGTTTCCTCGTCGCTTGGCGGCGAAGCCAGCCAGCGTGCGACGACATCATTCAGTCGGGTTTCGATTTCATCGGCGCTGCGCTGGACGGCACCGGCACCCCATTCCAGGCGGACATCGGCACCGGGCAGGGCGTCATCGCCGCGCACCATGATGGCACCGTCAAACCCGGCATCGCGGGCGGTCTTCTCGAGCCGTTCGGCCAGGGCTTCAACCAGTTCCGGGTTGCAGCGCACTGACAGGCGCGGCTCCGACCGCAAATCCTTCACCGCTTCCAGTGCCACCTGT
The DNA here is from genome assembly GCF_000014745.1 of Maricaulis maris MCS10. NCBI lineage: Bacteria > Pseudomonadati > Pseudomonadota > Alphaproteobacteria > Maricaulales > Maricaulaceae > Maricaulis > Maricaulis maris. The sequence goes on from NC_008347.1 coordinate 785,025, forward strand.
TCGATGGTGTCGATCGGGTAGGCGGCGAGTGCCTCGCCGGCAATCTTGCGGGCGGCGGCGATGGCGAGACCGGCGGCTTCCTGGCGCAGGCCATCGGATTCGGCAGCGAGGCGCGACAGGATGAGCTGCATTTGCGAGGCGATGGCCTGCAGCGACTGCGCGCAGCGACCCTCTTCCATCTCACGGCCTTCCTCGACACCCCACATGCGTGCGGCGTCGACATCATCCTGGGTGAAGAAGCGCTTGTAGCTCTCCCCCTCGCGCAGGATCTGACCGTCATGGTCGAACTCTGTATCGAAATCGAATTTGATCGGATTCATCGTTCAACCTCCCTAGTAGATGAGTTCATCGTCGGCACCGCCATCGGCCAGCATGATCTCGCCCTTGGCGGCGAGATCCTTGGCCATGGCAACGATTGATTGTTGTGCCTGGTCGACGTCTTTCAGGCGCACCGGCCCGAGAGATGCCATGTCCTCGCGCATGATCTTGGCGGCGCGTTCGGACATGTTGGAGAAGAAGAGATCGCGCAGGCTGTCGGACGCGCCCTTCATGGCGAGGCCCATCTGGTCCTTGTCGATCGAGCGCATCAGCGTCTGTATGCCGCCCGGGTCCAGCTTGGACAGGTCTTCGAAAACAAACATCAAGGAGCGGATCTTCTCGGCGCTCTCGCGGTTGCGTTCTTCCAGGGCCGCCAGGAAGCGGTTCTCGGTCTGGCGGTCGAAATTGTTGAAGATCGAGGCCATCATCTCGTGGCTGTCATGCTTGGAGGTGCGCGCGAGGTTCGACATGAACTCGGTGCGCAGCGTCTCTTCGATGCGATCCAGGATCTCGCGCTGAACGGGCTCCATGCGCAGCATCCGGGTGACCACTTCCAGGGCGAAATCCTCGGGCAGGGCACCCAGCACGCGGCTGGCATGCTCCGGCTTCACCTTGGACAGGACCACGGCGACGGTCTGCGGATATTCATTCTTGAGATAGTTGGCGAGCACGACCTCGTTCACATTGCCCAGCTTGTCCCACATGGTCCGGCCGGCGGGTCCGCGCAGCTCTTCCATGATCGACTCGACCTTCTCGCCGGGCAGGAAGGAGCCGAGCAGACGCTGGGTCGCTTCGAAGGAACCCATCAGGGAGCCGGTCGAGGACATCTGACCGACGAAGTCGACGATCAGCTTTTCGACAGCCGAGGACGTCACTGTGCCCAGATTGGACATGGCCTGGGAGACTTCACGGATCTCCTCCTCGTCCAGGTGCTGCCACATGCTCTCGCCCTCATCACCCAGGGCGAGCAGCATGACCGCGGCCTTTTCAGGGCCGGTCAGGCGGGTCGGATCTTCGATGGCGCGCTTTTCAGCCATGTTCGGGCTCAGCTCTCGTGCAGCCAGGTCCGGAGGATCGAGATCGATTCTTCCGGATGGGATTCAACGATATTGGCGACTTTCTTCAGCGACGACGCTTTCACCTGGCCATCGATCTTCTCGATGTCGATGGAGTCCTCGCGCCCGCCCGCGCCACCGGCCGACGGCAGGGCGACGGGACGATTGGGCTGGCTTGGCAGGGCAGTGGGAGCCGGGGCCCCGGCAACTGCGCCATCCATGCCGGCGCCAGCCAGGGCGAGGCCCTGTGGCATGGCCATGCCGCTCGCGCCTTTGACCAGCGGACGGGCGACCAGGAAGATGATCAGCAACGCCGTGACAAACATGACGCCGATCTCGGCAGCCCGCATGATGTCGCTCTTCGAGAAGGACATGCCACTTGCAGCGGCCGTTCCCAGCAGCGGGTCGGTGCGGGCGAATTCGATCTGGCTGACGGTCAGCAGATCCTGGCGGACACCCGGCTCACTGACAAAACCCATGGCAGAGCGGACCAATGCTTCGATGCGGTCGATCTCGGACTGCGGCCGTTCACGCCAGGTAACCGTGCCGTCCTCGGCTGTTTCCAGTACGCCATCGACAGCGACGGCAACCGACAGGCGATTGATGGCGCCGGCCTCGATGATCTCGGTGCGGGTGGTCGAGGAAATCTCGTAATTGACCCGCTCGCTCGTGCTCTCGCGATTGGAGCGGCTGCCCGACCCTTCAGCCCCCGCGCCGTCACCGGCATCCGGCAGGTTTTCCGATGCCGAGACGCGGTTCTGATTGGCGCCGTCCTGATCGTTGGAGAGGTCTTCGCCGCGTTCACGAGAGCGGATAACGGCCCCATTCGGGTCATAGGTTTCAGAGCTTTGCGTGATGCTCTGGCGGTCCAGCTCGGCATTGACCTGGACCCGGGCCGCGCCGGCGCCGACGACACCTTCGACGATATCGAGAATATTCTGGCGCAGCTGGGCTTCGATCTCACCGCGGCGTTCATCCATGATCATCGACCCGGCCGACTGGCCATCCGACCCGCTGGCCAGCTGGCGACCGCGATCATCGGCAATCGAGACGCCGGTCGGCGCGATCCCGGAGGAGGAAGCGACGATATTGCGAATCACCCGGACCTGCTCGGAGTTCAGGCGACCGGCGGTCGAGATGGTGACGGCGGCGGTCGGCGACTGCTGGTCGCGCGAAAACAGGCGGCGCTCGGGCAGGTTCAGGTGGACGCGGGCGGAATTGACATAGTTGAGGGACTGGATTGTCCGCGCCAACTCGCCTTCCGTGGCGCGCTTGGCATTGAGGTTCTGGACGAAGCTGTTCTGGCCGAAGCTGTCCTGGCGGTCGAAGATTTCATAGCCGACCGACGCGCCGCTGAGCGGGCCGTTCGAGGCCACCCGCACGCGCGCTTCATCAACCTGGTCACGGTTGACATAGATGGCCGTCCCGCCTTCGCGGATTTCATAGGGGATGTTCGCCTGGTCCAGCAGTTGCGAGGTCGCGACTGCTTCCGACGGGTCCAGCCCGGAATAGAGCAGGGACTGGCTGGCACCGCCCATCGCGCCGGAAAAATACATGAGCGCGGCGGCAACACCGACGGCCAGACCGAAGATCGCGGTCAGCCGCCCGGCCCCGAAAGCCCTGAACTGTTCAAAAAGCGCGTTCACCTGGAATTCCCTGCCTCAGAGTTTGCGCTTCATCAGCGAAGCACTGGGCAGAATTTTCCTACCTGTCGGGTAAACGAGACTTTAAGACGCTTGCATACGTGATGAGTGGCGCCCGATTAACCAATCAGGGCACGCAATCTTTCTGCAGCGTCAGCCGGCAATCCATCGCTGGCGCGCGAGAACGACGACCGAGGGGGCGCGGTCGCCGTTCATCATGCGCTAGTAGGGGGAGCTAGCGGTATTGTTGAATTCGCGTCGTGCGAAGTCCGGCCAGGCCATGCCGGTCGATCGAGCGTTGCCAACCGAGGAACTCTTCGACCGTCAGCGAATATCGCTGACACGCCTGTTCAAGAGTGAGTAGACCACCCCGTACCGCGGCGACGACTTCAGCCTTGCGCCGAACCACCCAACGCTGGGTGCTCGGGTTGGGCAGGTCACCAAGTGTCAGCGGGCTACCATCCGGTCCAATGACATAATTTTCTTTTTTAAGGCGCGGTTGCATGTCCGATCCCCGTTCTTTTTTTGTTTGTAGGATCAACCTACACGCAGCCCTTTAACATCGCCCTAAACTGCTGGGTAAATTTACATTTAATGGGGTCGGTAAAATCCCGCTCTAAATGTTCCGATCAGGCTCATTTCCCGGTCATATAATATGGGCATCCGGTCAAAAAAAATGGGCCCCGCCAAATGGCAGGGCCCAGTTCAAGAAGCGGTTGGGTGATGGTTAGCGCTTCATTCGGATGGCTTCGTCGAGCATTTCATCAGCGGTGGTGATGATCTTCGACGAGGCAGAGTAGGCCCTCTGTGTGGTGATCAGGCTGGTGAATTCATTGGCGAGATCGACATTCGAGCTTTCCAGCGTCGAGGCAGCGATCTGGCCGGACGAACCCAGTCCCGGCGGGTTGAGCGTGTAGGCACCCGATTCCGGCGTCACTGTGAAGGTACCGCCCGACTGGGCTTCCAGGCCATCCGGATTGACGAAGGTCGCGACCGGGATCTGGTAGATTTTGCGGACGATGCCATTGTTGAACTTGGCGAAGACGAAGCCGTCATCATCAACATCGACGCTCGAGAAGTTACCGAAAGCCGATCCGTTCACATTGGTCGAGAGCAGGGCCGACGGGCTGTCATACTGCGTGAAGCCGCCCGGTGCGTTGGGCGAGCCGAAGTCCAGGGCGATTGACTGGGCATCGATGCCGGTTGCGGCCGCCCACTGGAATTCTGTGGCACCGAGCGCGGCGGCATTGGTCGATGACAGGAAGTCGAGCTGGGTCGGCAGCGTGGTATTGGCGCTGTCAATACGGCCCTGGGCGTCAAAGGCGACCGTACCCGTCAGCATCTGGCCGTCGACCAGGCCAGCCCCGGTCGTGAGATCGGTGGCGGGGACCATGTGGACTTCAGCGTGCCACTGGTTTGGCGTCGAGCTCTTGAGCATCGAGATGGTCAGGGTGCGGACACCGCCGACACTGTCATAGAACGGGATCGAGCGCTGGAAGTCCGGCGTGACCGTGCCCGACGACATGTTGGTGGCGGAAGCAGTCGCATCATAGGTGGCCTCGTCGGCCGAGATCGCCTGGCTTTGCTGCAGGTTGGCATTGATGCCCATGATCGTTGTCGCTTCAGCAGCGCCACCGATCGAGGACAGGTTGATGGTTTCGAGCGCGTTGAGGTCGGACGGGTTTTGCGGCACGGAACCGTCAGCCGCGACCGGCCAGCCAGACAGGTACTTGCCGGCGTCATTGCGCAGATAGCCATTCGTGTCCGGCGTGAAGCGGCCGGCACGGGTGAAGGAGACCGGATCGGACGAATTGACGTTGGCATCGTCGCGGACCACGAAGAAGCCGCGGCCGGAGATGGCCAGGTCGGTTGGCGAGGAGCCGGCCGTCAGCAGGCCGCTCTCACCGATGGCAAGACGGGCAACCGAATTCACACCGGCAGCGGAGTAGCCCTTGGTCGAGCTATCGCTGTCATAGAGCGGCGTGAAGACGGCCGAGGCGCGCTTGTAGCCCACCGTGTTGACGTTCGCGATATTGTCCGAAATCGAGGCGAGGGCGTTCGAGTTCGAGATCAGGCCGGATGCGCCGGCCAAAAGCGCTGAATTGATACTCATGATGCGTGCTCCTGGCGTTTTGGTTGGTTTTATGGAGCTTTCTGCTGGTCAGGTTGGCCGGTACGCCATTCTGGCGGTCCGGATCAGGCCGGCGGCCTGGCATTAGGTGGTATTGGCGTCCTTGATGGACATGACAGAGGAAAGCGGGACGCGAATGCCGCCCATTTCCACGATGACTTCGGACCCGGACAGGTCGACACCGGTAACCTGGGCGGCGGCGCGAATGGTGACAGGCAGATCGTCGCCATCGGCATTCTGGGCGATGATTTCCATCGAGTAGACGCCGTCATCGAGGGCCGCGCCTCCATCACCCAGGCCATCCCAGGTGAAATCGTGCGTGCCGGCGGTGGTTTCGCCGTCGCGACGGGCAACGATGCGATCATCCTCATCGCGGATGATGATCGAAGAAGTCGTTGCCTCTTCCGGCACATTGTACTCCCAGCTGGCCTCGCCATTGGCCAGCATGGCCTGCGGCGTGAGCGCAGTTGCGACGCGACCGATATAGCTGACCGATGCACTCTGGGCGGCGGCCGACTGAAGCAGCAGCAGGTTTTCCAGGTTCTGGTTCTGGGCGATCTGCTGCTCGACGCTCGAGAAGTCGACCAGCTGGTTGACGAACTGGGTCGAGTCCAAGGGGTTGAGCGGATCCTGGTTTTTCATCTGCTCGGTGAGCAGTGTCAGGAACATCTCGAAATTGTCGGCCAGGCCGGTCTGCGAATTCGCGAGAGACGGGCTGGTGGCACCGAGGCCGGAGACTGCATCTACCATATCGTGCTCCTAGACCTGCAAGTCGACGCCGGTGCGCCCGGACAGCAGGAAGCCGTAGGCTGAGCGCGGACGGGAGGACAATTCATCCTCTGCGCGCTGGGCCAGTTCATTGGTCTGGGTGAAGATCGGAAGAGCCTCGCCCTTGTCGCGACCCTCGTCGTCAGCCGGGTTCTGCCCGTCATTCATCTGGAAGCTCAGCCCGTTCTCATCGAGTTCAAGGCCGGCCTCCGCCAGTGAGCGTTCGAGGTCGCGCGCCGAACGTTGCAACTCGTTGAGGGTTTCGGGGCGCTCGACGGTCAGTACCGCGTGGACCCGGTTGTCGGCGCGCAATTCGATCCGCACATCGACCTTGCCCAATTCGGCGGGGTCTAGCCGGATGTCAAAGACACGGTTGCCGTTGGCGACCTGCTTGGTGATCTGGCCCGCCAGCTGTGTCGTGGTGTGCGGCGTGAAGCGTTGCATCTGGCTGCCGCTTCGATCGGCAGCCAGGCGACCCTCCATGCGTGACTGATTGAAGTCGGCCTCGGCCTGGACCGCCGCATCGAGCGCTGCGCCGTCCAGCCTGGCGGTCTGCTGCGCCTGGGCGTCGCCCAGGGCCACAGGCAGCGGTGTGATCGGTGAACCGGATTGGGCAGCCGTCGGCAGGGCGTCCTTGGTTGCAGCCAGGGCGGCTGCCGGATCGCTGACTGTGGCGGTCGGGGTCGATGAATTCGAGGGCGCGCTGCCGGATGTTGCCGGGCTTGTGACACTGCTGCTCGACCGGGGCGAGCCTTGCGTGCCCGGATTCGGGCGTGCGGCAAGGCTGCTGGCCGTCTGCAGAGCGGGTGTGTCGGCGCCGCGCTGGCGCAATGGTGTCAGATCGGCGGCATCGCCGGGGCCGCGAACCGTGTCGGCAACGGTGGTCGTTGCCGCGGGAGCCGCGGCATTGCCACTTGCCGATGACGCCGCAGTAGCGGTCGCGGGCTTGGCCTCGACCGGCCCTGCTTTGGGCAGCCCGTCTCTTGGTGGAGCCGCCGGTTGAGCAGTCACTGGCGCTGCCATGGCTGCTGTATTTGTGGTGACCGTATTCGTGGCCGTATTCGTCACAGTGGCGCTGCTCGTGGCAGTGCTGGTCGCGACGTCAGCCGGGGCGGGCTGAGCGGCAGTTGTTGGTGTCGCGCCAGCGGCTTGAACCGGAGTGCGGACGGCCGCCTCGATCGGTTGACCGGTAGAGGCGCCAGCCGCGCTGCCGGAGCTGGCTGTGCCAGCTGCGGTCGCGATCGGTGGCGTTGTAGCAGTGGCACCATTGGCCGTCGGAGCGGTCGCCGCCGGATGGGTCTGTGCAGCGGGAGTTGACGCTGCGGGCGATGGTGTAGTCGGGCCCGGCTTTGCCAGGATGTCTTCGGAGACCGGCTTGCCCGCTGCGACGCGCTTGTCGGTAGCAGCGGTCGCCGCCGACGGCGTCGGGTTGGCCGGAGTGATCGCGTCCTGGACCTGTACGCGGGACTTGCTGCCGGTCGGGGCAATCGGTGCCACTGGCGTAACGGGAATGATGTCTTCGACCAACAGGTCGCCGTCGGCCAGGGCCGTGTCATCGGTCAGACCGGGTATGGCGGCCGATGGGGCGAAAGCATTGCTCGTGGATTCGAGCGCCGGGACGACACCCGCTGCATTGACGGGACCTGCCGCATTGACGGGGGCTGTGGCGCCAGGTGCGCTCGCATCCAGCGGCAGGGGAGAAATATTTGTCACAGCCGCACTGCGGACCGTCGCCGCCCCTGACGCAGCAGACTGGGCCTGATTGGCGTTCACCATGAGTGCGAAGGCAGAGGACGCCGCCGTCACGGCTCCGACCGGCTGGTTTCCACTGGCCGTCCCCGGCACGGGTTGCGCCAAAGCGCCGCCGGCACCGCCAGGGTTGGTCAGCAAATTCGCAGGGGTCAGATTCGGCGACATGGACACTCTTCAACTGCGGCAAGGCACACATAATGCCTCGTTTCAACAACGGGATCGCAAAGGCTGTGCCAATCGCAATTGCCATCAAGATGCTGATTTTATGTGTTAATTTGCGGGTAATACCTTGCGCTGGGCAGGAATATCCGGCCTTGCTTGCCGCCGGTGGGCGCTATTTGCCGGGTGACCCGACCCGCTGGTCTCGTGACGTCCAGCCGAAGGGCCGGCTGACCGTGTTGCCGCGCGTGAGCTCACGCGCGTGCAGGCCCGCGAGGCGGATCCAGACGGCTTCGCTCGGGATTGGCACCAGGGCGTCTGCGCGACTGGCCCGGCGCTTGCGATGGTTAAGGCACGCCCCGGCAGGTGCAGCCGGGACAGGAAGTTGGAAAGCACATGAAAAAGCAAATGAAGGCAGAAGGTTACGGCATGGAATGCCCTGCGGAGGCGCCCCTCGGGATGATCGCCTCGCTGGGCAAGGCTTGCCGCTTTGACGGCAGAATCCGCCGGGACCGCCTCGATTTTGCCGCCTGTGCAGGGAGCCTCACATGTCGTTGAGCGGTATTCTCGGCAACGCCCTTTCGGGTTTGCAGGCCAGCCAGGCCGGATTGCGGGCGTCCTCCAACAACGTCGCCAACGTCAACACGCCCGGCTATGCCCGGACCATTGCCAGTGTCGAGGCGCGCAATGTCGGTGGCGTCGCCATGGGCGTGCAGGTCAACGGCATTGTCCGCATCGTTGATCGACACCTCCAGCTGACATCCCTGCGCAGCATTTCCGATGCCAGTGTTACCCAGACCAATGCCACGGCGCTGGACCGCCTGCAGTCGCAATTCGGCAATCTCGATGACAGCGGCTCGATTTTCGCCCGTCTCAATGCGTCGTTCACCGGACTCTCCCAGGCCAGTGTTGATCCGACCCTGTCGGTTGCGCGCCTGTCGGCAGCAGCCGATCTCGACAGCTTTTTCACCGAGGCCGAGCGCCTGTCCGGCGAAATCCGCACGCAGCGGCAAGAGGCCGACTCCCAGATCAATGCGACGCTGCAGCGGTCCAATGAGATCCTGCGCGAGCTGTTTGATCTCAACGCCAGTGTGCAGAGCGTCGCATCGAGTGGTGGCGACAGTTCGGGGGCGGAAAACCGGGTGTCCGAACTGCTCGACGAATTGTCGCAACACATGGATGTCCGCGCCGATTTCCAGGGCAATGGCCGTGTCGTGCTGCGCACCACCGACGGTGTGCTGCTGCTCGACAACTATCCGGCCAACCTCACCTACAAGGTTTCCGGTTCCGGTTCCTACGGGGTGGAGTATGGCAAGATTTACGCGGAATCGCCCAATGGCGGTAATCCGCAGGAACTCGACAGCCACATCACCTCGGGGTCGCTACGGGCCTTGATCGACCTGCGTGACCATACGCTGCCGGATGTCGCCGAAGAACTGGCCGAAATGACCGCCGGCGCCGCTGACGCACTCAATGCGGCCCACAACAACTCCGCCGCCTATCCGGCCCCGCAGACCCTGACCGGTCGCAATACCGGGCTGGAAAGCACGGACTCCCACAATTTCACGGGCGCCACCACCCTGGCTGTCGCTGACAGCACGGGCCAGCTGGTGCGGCGCATCGACGTCGATTTCGACGCCGCCACCTATTCGGTGGATGGCGGAGCGGCGGTCGCCTTTGCCGGCACGGTTGGCGATCTCGCGGCGGCTCTGAATACCGCCCTGGCGGGGGTCGGCTCGGCGAGCTTTGCCAATGGGGTGCTGTCCGTGTCGGCCAGCTCCGCCAATAATGGCGTCGCCTTCCTGCAGGATGAAGTGTCACCGTCCGACCGGGGCGGGCGGGGCCTGTCGCACTTCTTCGGCCTGAATGATCTCGTGCGTTCCGACAAGCCGGGCTTCTTCGAGATCGGCATGTCAGCCGCAGAGCCCCACAATTTCACCACCGGCACGTCGCTCTCCTTCCGGGTCGACACGGTGAACGGCAAGACTGCCGGGAGCTACACGATCCCGATGGTCACGGGCGGTTCTGTCGGCGACATCATCACGGCGCTCAATGATACGACCAGTGGCGTGGGCCGCTACGTCACCTTTGCGCTGGATAGCGATGGCCAGCTCGATTACACGGCCAATCCCGGATACGAGGGTTTTGAGCTGGCGCTGACGGGCGATGACACCTCTCGTGGCACGAGCGGGGTCTCCTTTTCCGACCTGTTCGGCATTGGGCTGGATGCCCGGGCCTCACGCGCTGAAGGGTTCGCCGTCGATACCAAAATCCGGGCCGACTCATCACGTCTCGCACTGGGCAAGCTCGACATCGACGCCGCGACCGTGGTCGGTGATTACGTGCTGTCTTCCGGTGACAATCGCGGCGGCTCTGCCCTGCAGGCAGCCCTGTCGACGCCGCGTGCCTTTGATGCCGCCGGTTCGCTGGCCACCTCGACCGCCAGCCTGGGCGACTACACCGCCCGGATTGCCGGCACGATCGGTTCGCGCGCGGCCCGCGCCGAGAGCGAGGCCGCTTCGGCGGCGACGCTGCAGGCAACAGCCGCCCAGAAACGGGCCGATGTCGAGGGGGTCAGCCTCGACGAGGAACTGGCAGCGATGACGCTCTACCAGCAATCCTACAATGCCGCCGCGCGCATGCTGCAGGCGGCCAAGGAAATGACCGATACCCTGATGGGCATCGTCTAGGAGGTAATTCGAATCATGACCCGTGTTTCCACCTTCGCCGCCAACCAGAGCGCCCTGATGGACCTGATGAAGGCCCAGAAGGCGGTGTTCGACGCGCAGAAACAATTGACCACCGGCAAACTCGCCACCGACCTCAAGGGCGTCGGTCACCAGGCCGAGACCCTGTCCGCCACCCGCGCCGCCCTGCAGCGCGCCGATGCCTATGAGGAGGCCGCGATCCGCACCGAGGCCCGGCTCGAGAGCCAGGATGTTGCGATGGGGCGGATGGCCGATGCGATCACCGACCTGCGCCTCGCCGTGACCTCGAAGGATGGCGATTACACGATGCATCAGGTCCGCGAGGCCTTCAATGCGATCGCCAACTCGCTCAATACCCAGCACGCCGGCACCTATGTGTTCGGTGGTACGCGCACCGATACGCCGCCCGTTTCGACCAATGATCTCAACGATCTGGTCGCGATGGGCTCGGCATCCGAGGCCTTCGTCAACAATGATCGCCGTCCGCAGGTCCAGCTCGACCAGAATCTGACCATCGAGACCGGCATGCTGGCCAGTGATGTCGGCGGTGAGGTGTTTGACAGCTTCAAGCGCATCGCCGATTTCGACGCCGGTGCGAACGGACCTTTCGGCAGACCGCTCAGCGCGGCCCAGGAAACCTTCCTCAATGGCGAGATCCAGAACGTCATCACGGCGCTGGACAATATCTACACCAAGATCGGTGAGAATGGTGCTGCCCAGGCGAATGTCGAAACGGTCAAGAATTCGCACAGCGACCGTCAGGTCTTCCTGCAGCAGATGCTGTCTGACCTCGAGGATGTCGACATGGCCGAAGCCGCCACCCGCTTCCAGGCTGCCCAGACAGCCCTCGACGTCTCCGCCAAGACCTTCTCCTCGCTCAGCCAGGTTTCCCTGCTGAACTTCCTGAGGTAATAGGCGTCATCTTCAACCGTTTGCTGCGGGCCTTGACCCCGCTGGAGGCGATAAATGACGACCGACCTTACCGGCCGCGCTCGTGCGCAGGCCGATGATCTCATTTCACGTTTGGGACTCGCCGGCGATCCGCTGGGGCTGGGTGGCAATCCCGGTGACCATCGCGTCGTGGTGGCCATGTCCGGCGGTGTCGACAGCTCGGTGACCGCGGCGCTGCTGCATCATCTCGGCTATGACGTCGTCGGCGTGACGCTGCAGCTCTATGATCACGGCGCCGCCATGGCCAAGAAGGGCGCCTGTTGTGCCGGCCAGGACATTTACGACGCCAAGCGCGTCGCCGAGGCCTGCGGCTTTCGCCATTATGTGCTCGATTATGAAAGCCGCTTCCGCGAGGCGGTGATCGAGGAGTTTGCCGACACCTATCTGGCCGGCTTCACGCCCATCCCCTGCGTGCGCTGCAACCAGACCGTCAAATTCGCCGACCTTCTGACCACCGCCCGCCAATTGGGCGCGGTGTGCATGGCGACGGGGCACTACATCCAGCGCGTCGACGGGCCCAATGGGGCAGAGCTCCGCCGCGCCGCCGATGCCGGCAAGGACCAGTCCTATTTCCTGTTCGCGACCACGCATGACCAGCTCGACTTCCTGCGCTTTCCACTGGGTCATCTGAACAAGGACCAGACGCGGGAACTGGCCGAGGCCTTCGGGCTCATCGTCGCCGACAAGCCGGACAGCCAGGACATCTGCTTCGTGCCCAATGGCCGCTATGTCGACATTGTCGAGAAAGTCCGCCCCGGCGCCTCGCGTCCCGGCGAGATCGTGCATGTCGATGGCCGGGTTCTGGGCACACATGAGGGCGTGATCCGCTACACGGTCGGCCAGCGCCGCGGCCTCAAGATCGCCGTCGGTGATCCGCTCTATGTGGTCCGTCTCGATGCCGCCAAGGCCGAAGTGGTCGTCGGCCCGCGCGAAGCGCTGGAAATCGACACGATCGCCCTCAAGGACATCAACTGGCTGGGCGATGAGGCCCCGCTGGACGGCGCACCCGTGCGGGTGAAGGTCCGCTCCACCCGCCCGCCGGTTCCCGCCGCCCTGTCGGTCGACGGCGATGATATCCGCGTGGTGCTTGCCAGGGGCGAGGAAGGCGTGGCGCCGGGCCAGGCTTGCGTCTTCTATTCGTCTGATGACGAGGACCGGGTGCTGGGCGGTGGCTGGATCACCAGCACCAGCGGCGGGAGTGGTGGTTCGAGCGGGGTTCGGTTGATCGGCTGAGGACGGCGTCGCGGACGCTTTTTCTCGACGAACTTCCATTTGTCATCCCGGGCGGGAGCGTTGTGGACCCCACCGCCGGCGCTCCCCCTTTTCATTTTTCCCGGAGGCGCGCAGCGCCATCCGGGACCGACGGGAGACTCATCGCTTGCCGGACGGGTTCGTAGGTCCCGGCTCTCCGCCCCGCTTTTGCGGGGCTGCGGCCGGGAAAAATGGGTTTGGGTTTGCGGCGGCGGGGGCAGAAGAGCGACGCTTATCCCCGCCGTGCACCACCTTCCTTCTCCCTTGGGAGAAGGTGCGCGTAGCGCGGATGAGGGGGGATGCTCCCTGTTTTTACCGGGGTTTACCCCTCACCCCGGCCCTCTCCCAAGGGAGAGGGAAAACGTGCTCTGCCAGAAAAAACCCTAAAACTTATCCTCCCCCCTTATCCGCCATGGGACACTGCCCTCGGTTTTCGGGACGGGAGGCGCGAGCTCAGTCACTTGTGCCCGGAAGCGAGCGGAGCCTGTCCGCGCGTTGGATGTGACATTCCAAAGCTCCGGCAGGGCGTGCGACCAGGTCGCGGGGCACTAAACGACCGACCCCATCTACCTGACGCATTGGAATCGGGGGCGAGAGCGTCCGGGAAATCTCCGAGAACGGGATGTTGGCGATGTCACGTTTTTCAAATCAAACCGGTTGACGGCATTGGCCGGCATCCCGTTCCCCTCCCACCCAAACGCCAGGCGATGTCGCCGTGGCGATGCGGGTGCTTGCCCGTGATGGCAGGCGCCGACTATCCTGATCCTTAAACCCGGCGAGGCCTGATGCGTATTTTCCTGATCCTTTTCTTCAGCGTCGTGCTGGCCCCGATGGCCCGGGCGCAACCGGAGAGCCCCGATCCGGCGCCCTTTATTGCTGCCTGCGAAGCGGGTGACGGGTTTTCCTGTCTTTACGCCTATGGCGTCCAGCAGCGCGCCGACAGTCGTTTCTGGCTGACCGATGAGGGCGTGGCCCTGTTTGTGCGCGGTTGCGAGGTCGGGTCGGACCGGGCCTGCTGGGTGTTCGAGCGCATCAACACGCCGAACCCGTATGGGCCGATCCGTTATGACCGCGCGCGCTATCTGCCCATCGCCCTGTCAGGCTGTGAACGCGGCAGTTCGATGGCGTGCTGGCAGGCGGCGGGCTTTTTCGAGGATGGCAGTGTGGCCGATCGCGAGCGCGGCGAGGCGCTGGCCCGCCAGTCCTGCGAGGCCGGCTTTTCCGATGGCTGTGCCCGGCAGGCCGATCTGCTGGCCTCGCTGGACCGCAATGCACTGGAGGCCTCACGGGCGGCCTGCTACGGCAATCGTGTCGGCCGGATGCGCAAGCTGGGTGATTGCCAAGTGGTGTGCGCCGAGGGCGACGGGACGGCGTGCTACGAGCTGGCCCTGATGTATCACCGCGGCCGCGACGGCGCCCAGACCATGCGCCGCGATGCCGGACAGGCGCGCGAGCTGTTCGCGCGGGCTTGCGAGCTGGGTGAAGAGGCGGCGTGCGGGCGTTAGGTCGCGGCGATTTTTGGCACTCCAGCTTCAGGAGCATGCATGCGCAAATTGATCGTCATACTGCCGCTGCTGCTGGCCGCGACTGGCCTGTCCGGCGCCGGCTGGGCAGGGCAGCCGGATCGCGCGCTGATTGACGCTTGCACTGACGATGGCAGCGCCGGCAATGACGCCCCGGAATGCGCCGCAGCCTGCGACAAGGGACACGCGGATTCTTGCACCCGTTTTGCGTACGGGCGGGCCCGGAATCGCACAGAGAGCGGTGAATTTGTGCTGCCAAGGGCCGAACTCCTGTCCGAACTTTCGCAGGCGTGTGAGATGGGCAGTGCGACGGCTTGCAGGATATTGCTCGACAGGTCCCATGAGCGCGCGGGTCCGCCCGTGTTCATTCGGGGAGACGGTGGTGCGCAGACCCTTTCGTTAACGATCGAGGCCTGGTGGCCCCGGTTTGACGACACCGAGATTGTGCGATTGGTCGAGCGGGTGTGCGAACTGGACCCGACCCAGTGTAGCCAAGTGTCGAGATATCACACAAACCGGGTGCTTCTTCCCCGCAACTATCACCTGGCGCGCCAACTGTTGCTCAGCGGATGTGAGCGTGGAAGTGGCGAAGCCTGTTTCAACCTGTCTCATACCTATTATCACCGGCTGGCGGTGCCGGGGCGCGACCTCGATCCTGTCCTTGCCGTGCGCTATTTACGCTTGGGGTGCGTCCTTTTTGAGCCGCGATCCTGTTTGCGACTGGCCATCCATCTGGAACAAGGCCTGGGTGTGGACCCTGATCCCGAGGCTGCGGCCGACTTGCGCCTATTGACGTGTTTTCGGCCCGAACCTGACTATTGCAGCAATCTGGCCCACTTGGTGACGGATGGGTCTGAGGTTGAAATGTCAGCTGATGATATGAGGCAGGTCGTCGAAAGCCTCGAAAATGATTGATGACGTGGGCGGCTTTCAAACCGGAACCGTCAGCCCCTTCCATTCCACCACAACCAGCCAGTGCATCATCACCGGCGGCCAGATTGAGCCACTGTTCCGGTAGGCGATCGTGCAGGCGAGGCCGAGGGCGGCGGTGATGGCGAGGAAGCCGGGTTCCAGGAAGAGGGCTTGTGCCATTGGCAGGCCGAGCCAGACCTGGACCGGGTGCCAGAGCACGAAGGCGGCCATGGCGAGGATGGCCCGAATCCGGCCCCGGCGCCCGGCCAGTCCGACCCGGAAAACCATCTCCTCGGTCAGGGCCGGGACGAGGATCGCCAGTGCTGCTACCGCTAACAACTCGATCGGGTCGTCGGTCACTGAAAAGTTGAACAGGTATTCAACTTTGTTTATGGCGAGGGTTGCGGCGATGAATAAGGTAAATATTAGAATGGATTGCCACCAAATCGACAATCCCGGCCAGGTCCGTACGGCGCGTTTCGCATCTGCGAAATAACTTGACGCTGTGCCGCATAATTCGATCATGCGCGCCAGACTAACCAAGAATGATCCCAGAGGAGAGATGAAATGAGTGCAGTGGACGATCCCATCGTCATCGTCGGCATGGCCCGCACCCCGATGGGTGGCCTGCTCGGTGAGCTCGCACCCCTGTCCGCCAATGAGCTCGGCGCCATTGCCGTCAAGGCAGCGATGGAAGAGGCCGGTATCGCCGGTGACGACATCGACCAGGTCCTGATGGGCAATGTGCTGATGGCCGGTCAGGGCCAGGCGCCGGGTCGCCAGGCGGCGATCAAGGCCGGCCTGCCCAAATCGGTGGAAGCCACGACGCTCAACAAGATGTGCGGATCGGGCATGCAGGCGGCCATCATGGGGCGAGCCTCGATCGCCTCGGGCGATGCCGACATCATCATCGCCGGCGGCATGGAATCCATGACCAATGCGCCGCACATGCTGCCCACCCATCGCGGCGGCTTCAAATACGGCCACGACACCATCAAGGACCACATGGCCCAGGATGGTCTCGAGGACGCCTATGAGAAGAAGCCGATGGGTGTCTATGCCGACATGATCGCGGAGGAGCACCAATTCACCCGCGAGCAGCAGGACGCCTACGCGCTTGAAACCCTGGCCCGCGCCCAGCGCGCCACCAAGGATGGTGATTTCAAACGCGAGATCACCCCGGTCACGATCAAGACCCGCAAGGGCGAAACGGTCGTCGACACGGACGAGCTGCCGCGCAAGGCGATGCCGGAGAAGATCCCCTCCCTGCGCCCGGCCTTTTCCAAGGACGGCACGGTGACCGCGGCCAATGCCTCGGCCATTTCAGACGGCGCTGCAGCGCTGATCATGATGCGCCTTTCCGAAGCGGAGCGTCGTGGCTTGAAGCCGATCGCCAAGATCGTCGCCACTGCGGCCCACGCCCATGAGCCGGCCTATTTCACCACCGCGCCGGTGCCTGCCATGCGCAAGGTCGTCGAGCGCGCCGGATGGCAGATCGGCGATGTCGACCTGTGGGAAATCAACGAGGCCTTCGCGGTCGTCCCGATGATCGCGATGAAGGAGCTGGGCATTTCCCACGACATCATCAACGTCAATGGCGGCGCCTGCGCCCTGGGTCACCCGATAGGCGCCTCCGGTGCCCGCATCATGGTCACCCTGCTCGCCGCGCTGGAAAAATCCGGCAAGACCAAGGGCGTCGCCTCGCTGTGTATCGGCGGCGGTGAAGCCACGGCGGTTGCTGTCGAGCGGATGTAGGCCTTGCCGTACAGACTGGCATGAAGAGGGCGCGGCCAATGGCTGCGCCCTTTCTCGTTCAGCGCCGCAGATTGCCAATCTGATTTGTAGTGATTAAGTATCAGTCAAGTTGATTGGAAGTGATCACCATGAGCGCTGCAACGCGAGTCATCACGGCGCATGTGCCGACCGGTCTGGCCGAAAAGGTGGATGCCATGGCGGCGCGGCTTGATCGCTCGCGCGGATGGGTGATGAAGCAGGCGCTAGCCGCCTGGGTCGACCAAGAAGAGGAGCGTCATAGGCTGACGCTTGAAGCGCTCGCGGACGTCGATGCCGGCCGTGTGGTCGATCACGGGGCCATGCTGGCCTGGGTCGACAGTCTGGGAACCGACGCGCCCTTGCCGCCGCCTGTCGAATAAAATCGCATGAAGATTGAATGGACCGCCAGGGCCAGCGGTGACCTCGCGAGGCTCTTCGATTTTCTGGAACCTGTGGCTCCGGATGCGGCGGTCCGGGTAGTCCAGGAAATCGCGCGAGCCCCGAACCGCCTGCTCTATCATCCTCGTATTGGCGAGAAACTGGACGTTTATGAGCCGCGCGAAGTTCGCCGTATCATCATCGGTCACTACGAGATGCGGTATGAGATTGCCGCCGGCACCCTTTTCATCCTGCGGGTCTGGCATAGCCGCGAGGATCGCGATTTTGGTCCGGAGGCCTGACGCAGTTTGAGCGCAGCTGATGGCAAAGGGGTGTTTTGGGCGGTTTCACGACGCCCTCATCCAGGCCTCCAACCCGGTCAGGCCGGCGATCGGCAGGAAAGCGAGCCAGGCCGGATGCTTCGCCCGGCTCAGGACAAGGGCCGCGACGCCGCTCACGGCAAAGACAGCGCTGATGATCCACAGCAGCGGGACATGATCCGGAAGCGGCGCGCGGTGGATGACGACCAGCATGGCCGCAATTCCCCACCAGGTCAGCGTGGTGATGTGCCAGGCCGTGCGGATCAGGGCGCGCACATACCAGGACCCGTGACCCAGGCTCGGCAGGTCGGGCCGCTTGAACAAAGGCCGGACCAGGCGGATCTCCCCGGCGATGGAGTGAAAGAGGCCGACCAGCACGGTCAGCACGGCGGCTATAATCAGCATGTACCCGCTCCGCTCAGACAGGATTGGCAAAGAGGGCCGCGATACCCAGCGCCCCGGTCAGGGCGAACAGGCTGGTCGAGGGCAGGCGCAGCGGCGGCATCCCGGCCTTGATCGCGATGGCGGCGCTCAGTGCTGACAGGCACAGGGCCAAAGGTCCCAGCAAATAGGGAAAGGCGGCGAAACGGGCGTCGAGCGCCGTCGCCGCGAAGGCCAAGGCCATGGCGGCCAGCAGGACCGTGGTGATGTGCCAGCAATAATAGTTCAGCCACTTGCTGGCCGGCGGCAGGTGGGTGTCTGCCAGCAGCGGCCGGGCAACGACCTGGCCGCCGGCAAAGGTGTGGATGAGGAAGGTGATGAGGGCGCTCAGGCTTGCCAGGGCGGCGAGAATGTTCATGATCGACTCGTTGTGAAATTTATGTTCTAGAAAAAATGTTCTATTATGGGTCGACCGTCAAGCTTTCTCGATGAAACTGTCTTTGCCGCTGTGGCCAATTGCCTGGTCGAGCAGGGCGAGGTGCGCCTGCAGGCCGTCACCGCGACGGCCGGCGTGTCGACCGGATCGATCTATCACCGCTTCGGCTCACGCGAGGGGCTGATGGCCGCCGCCTGGCTGGACGCGGTGGAGGCGTTTCAGGAAAGATTTCTTGTGGCGTTGGCGGCCGGGTCAAGAGAGGCAGGGGTGGCTGCGGCGCTTGCCACGCCCGCCTTCTGTCGCGAGGACGTGGCCCGGGCCCTGATCCTGACCACGGGGCGGCGTTCGGAAATGATGTCCGACAAGGCGCCGCCGGAGATGCAGGCCCGGCTCGATCAGCTCAATGGGCAGGCGAGGGCGGGGCTGGAAGCCTTCGCCCGTGACCTGGAAGTGCCGCTCGAGCGTGTCCGTCTGGCCCTGATCGGCATCCCGCTGGGAGCCGTCCGCCTTTACCTGCCCGAAAAGGCGGTCCCCGAGAGCGTGGATGCTGATATCAGAATGGCCGTCAGTGCCTTGCTGGCGGCGCGTTGACGCGGCCGCCCATGCTGCACTGGCGAAACCATTGGTCGTCCGTCAGCCGTCGATATGGCCGAGTGGCAGGCCACGGCCTTCCTTGACATTGCGGATCTGGACCGAAGTGCGGAAGTCACCGACCACGTCCAGCGGGATCATGCGTTCCTGCATGAACTCGTTATAGGCGTCGATGTCCGGGGTGACGATCTTGAGCAGATAGTCATAGGGGCCGGTCATGGTGCAGGCCTCGGTGATTTCCTGGAAGGTCTGGATGGCCTTCTCGAACTTCTCGTAATTGGCCTTGCGGGCCGGCTGGATCTTGATCTCCAGATAGGCCGTGAACATCAAGCCGATCATGCGCCGGTCGAGCTGAATCGAGCGGCGTTTGATGATACCCTCGGTCTCGAGGCGACGGATCCGGCGCCAGCAGGGCGAGGGGGTCAGGCCGACGATTTCGGCGATATCGGCGACGGAACGGCCCGCATCAGCCTGCAGGGCTTCGAGAATGCGTACATCAATCGTGTCCAGGGTGACGGTCATTATTTCCTCAAATCATCGTTTCGCAGGAAATTAATTCAAGTTTCCGCACTTGCGAACCCCGAAATGGCACCGCATTGCTATGCTGGACAAGACCCGCTCTTGCGCGCTAGACGCCTGTCGCGGATCTGCATCACGCGGAGACGCCCGTTTAGGCACGTTTTGCCGAAGTTTTCAGCGAGAGCTCATGGCACACACTGAACCCCGCTTCCACGTCCCTGCGCCGCATGTCCGGCCCGGTGACACGCCTGATTTTTCCCATATCCATATCCCGCCGGCCGGTGAGGCCAGGCGGCCCGACACCTCGGTTGCCGGGATGGAGACGCAGGACCTGGCACTCGGCCTGGTCCGCGTCCTCGACCACAATCACCAGGCGGTCGGCGAGTGGGACCCCAAGCTGGATGCCGGCGTTCTGCGCGAAGGCCTGCGCCACATGGTGCTGACCCGCGTCTATGACGACCGCATGCTGAAACTGCAGCGCCAAGGCAAGATGAGCTTCTACATGAAGTCCACCGGTGAGGAGGCCGTGGCCGTTGCCGGTGCGATGGCGATGAGCAATGACGACATGGTCTTCCCGTCCTACCGCCAGCAGGGCATCCTGTTTGCCCGCGGTCGGGACATTGTCGACATGATGTGCCACTGCATCTCCAACAGCCGTGACAATCTCAAAGGCCGCCAGCTGCCGGTCCACTACACCTGGGCCGAGGGCAAGTTCTTCTCGATTTCCGGCAATCTGGCGACCCAGCTGCCGCAGGCTGTCGGCTATGCCATGGCGTGCGAGTATCGCGGTGATGGCGAGATTGCCGCGACCTGGATCGGGGATGGTTCAACCGCCGAAGGCGATTTCCATGGCGCTTTGGTGCTGGCCTCGACCTATCGGGCGCCGGTGATCGTCAATGTGGTCAATAACCAGTGGGCGATCTCGACCTTCCAGGGCATCGCTGCCGGTGAAGCGCCGACCTTTGCCTATAAGGGCATGGGCTATGGCCTGGCCTCCCTGCGCATTGACGGCAATGACTTCCTCGCCGTCTACGCCGCCACCCAGTGGGCCGCCAAGCGGGCCCGCGACGGTCATGGCGCCACGGTGATCGAGCACTTCACCTATCGCGCCGATGCACACTCCACCTCGGACGACCCGTCCGGCTACCGGCCCAAGGGCGAGAATGCGATCTGGCCGCTGGGCGATCCGATCGAGCGCCTCAAACAGCACCTGATCGGTCTGGGCGAGTGGGATGAAGAACGCCACGCCGCGCTCGAGAAAGAACTCAACGAGCTGGTCATCGCCTCCTACAAGGAAGCCGAGAGCCACGGCACGCTGCATGACGGTCCGCTGTCGCCGGTCGAGTCGATCTTTGAGGATGTCTATGCCGAACCGGACTGGCGCCTGCGTCGCCAGCGCCAGGATCTGGGAGTTTAGATCATGGCCAAGATGAACATGATCCAGGCCCTCAACTCGGCCCTGGACAACATGATGGAACGCGACCCGGACGTGATCAGCTTTGGCGAGGATGCCGGCTATTTCGGCGGCGTCTTCCGGGTCACCGCGAACCTGCAGACGAAATATGGTCTCGACCGCTCCTTCGATGCGCCGATCAACGAGGCGGCGATCATGGGCATGGCGATCGGCATGGCGGCGAAGGGTTTGAAGCCCGTCGCGGAAATCCAGTTCTCGGACTATATCTTCCCCGGTCTCGACCAGATCGTCTCGGAAATGTCGCGCATCCGCTATCGTACCGCCGGCGCCTTCACCACGCCGGTCGTGGTGCGCACGCCCTGCGGCGGTGGTATCCGCGGTGGCCAGACCCATTCGATGAGCCCGGAAGCCTTCTTCACCCAGGTGCCTGGGGTGCAGGTGGTGATGCCGTCCAACCCCTATGACGCCAAGGGCCTGCTGATCGCTGCGATCGAAAGCCCGGACCCGGTCATCTTCTTCGAGCCGAAACGCCTCTATAATGGCCCCTTCGAGGGACATTCCGGCGGTGCCCTGTCGAGCTGGGCCAATCACCCCAAGGGCGAAGTGCCCGAGGACCATTACAGCCTGCCGATCGGCAAGGCCGAAGTGGTGCGTGAAGGCTCGGCTGTCACGATTGTCGCCTATGGCACGCTTGTCCTGGTCGCCCAGGCAGCGGCCGAGAAGGCGGGTATCGATGCCGAGATCATCGACCTCAAGACACTGGTTCCCTACGATATCGAGACGATCGCCCGTTCGGTGAACAAGACGGGTCGGTGTATAGTTGCCCAGGAAGCGCCGCGCACTTCCGGCTTCGCCGCCGAGCTGGCGGCGCAGATCCAGGAAGAGTGCTTTTTCGCGCTCGAGGCGCCGATCCAGCGCGTCACCGGCTGGGACACGCCTTATCCGCACGCCCATGAATGGTCCTACTTCCCGGGGCCGGACCGTTTCATCAATGCCATGAACACCGTTCTGGAGGCCTGATCGATGAGCGAATACCGTTACAAGATGCCCGATGTCGGCGAAGGGATTGTCGAGGCGGAAATCGTCGAGTGGCATGTCAAGGAAGGCGATACGGTCACCGAGGACCAGCACGTCCTTGATGTGATGACCGACAAGGCCACGGTTGAAATTCCCTGCGCCGTCAACGGCAAGGTGACCAAGCTGGTCGGCGCTCCGGGTGACGTCATTGCGGTCGGCACCGAGATCATGTTCATCGCCGTCGACAGCGCGGTTCCCGCAGAAGCCGAAGCGCCTGTCGAAGCCGAAGCCAAGGCCGAGCCGGCCAAACCGGCAGCGCCCAAGGCCGCCGAACCGGTCGCCGCCGCCGAAGCCCCGTCGATTGCCAGCCGCACCGGCGGTGAGCGCCCGCTGGCCAGCCCGGCGGTTCGCAAGCGCGCGCTTGAAGCGGATATCCGGCTGGCCAATGTGCCCGGCACGGGTCCGGCCGGTCGCATCACCCATGACGACCTGGACGATTTCATCAAGTCAGGCGGCCGTTTGGTCGCACGCTCGGGCTCGGGCAGTTCTTCGGTCCGCGCACCGCGCACCGGCGTGACCGAGGAAAAGGTGATCGGCCTGCGTCGCCGCATCTCCGAGAACATGTCCCATGTCCAGCGCACCGTCCCTGACATTGCCTATGTCGAGGAAATCGACGTTACGGCGCTGGAAGAATTGCGCGGCCACCTCAATGCCAGCAAGTCGGATGACCAGGCCAAGCTGACCTTCATTCCCTTCCTGGTCATGGCGCTGACCAAGGCGCTGCCCAATACGCCGCAGGCCAATGCCCATTTCGATGGCGAGGCGATGCTGCTGACCAAGCATGACGCTGTCCATTGCGGGGTCGCTGCGGCGACACCGAATGGCCTTATGGTGCCGGTCATCAAGCACGCCGAAAGCCTCGACATCTGGCAGATCGCGGCCGAGCTGAAGCGTCTGGCCGGAGCGGCCAAGGATGGCAAGGCGACCAAGGACGAGCTGACCGGCTCGACCATCACCATCACCTCGCTGGGAGCGATTGGGGGCCTGGTCACCACACCCATCCTCAACGCGCCGGAAACCGCCATTATCGGCGTCAACAAGATGCAGACCCTGCCGCGCTACAACGCCGAGGGCCTGGTCGTGCCGCGCAAGCTGATGAACCTGTCGAGCTGTTTCGATCACCGCATCGTCGACGGCTATGAGGCGGCGATGCTGATCCAGTCCGTGAAGCGCTATCTGGAGAACCCGGCCACGCTGTTCATGTAAAGCTCGGTCAGATCCTTCCCCGACAATGGGAGGTCCGGTTTGATTGTCAGCTCCCGGGGGATGCCCTAGGATTGTGCCATGACTCACAAATTTTGGCATGCGCAATGGGATCGTCCGAACGGGACGCCGCGCGCTGAGCTTGATGCGCTTGAAACCAGTTTTTGGAAGACGCTGGGCGGGATCGCCCTGGCGATCACACTACTTGTCGCGCTCGGCGGGGCGATCTGGTTTCTCGGCAATGATCCGCTGGTCTGGGTAGTGTCCGGGATTGCCCTGCTTGTCACCACAAGCGTAGGCGGGCTGGTCTGGCTGTCCCGGAAGGGGTGACACCGTCACTCTTCCGCCGCCGCTCCGCGCAAGACAGGCCTTGACCCGCCCGTCGGGTGAGCGGAAAAACGGGGGCAGGGGAGCACCGGCATGTCAGCCATCGCGAAACAGACTTGGTCCGATTTTGTCACGGTCACCGCCGTCTGGGCGGGGCTGGTCTTCGTTCTGATGTTCTACCACAAGAAAGTCGGCATGCCGTCGGAATGGATGCCGCAAGTCGTGTTCGGCAGCTTTGTGCTGGTCGCCATCCTCGCACCGATCGGCTCCTTGCTCTGGCGCCGCGTGATCCGGTCGACCTAGCCTCAGTCAGCCCCTTTCCCTTTATCCGCCGAACCGCTAAATCCGTCCCCGGAAAACGCGTTTTCGTGCTTTGATCTTCCAAGGAGCGCCTGTGATGCAGACACGGTCTTGCCAAGTCCTCATTGTCGGAGGTGGCCCGGGCGGCTATCCGGCCGCCATCCGCGCCGGCCAGCTGGGTCTGGACACCATTATTGTCGACAAGCACGGGCTGGGCGGCACCTGCCTCAATCGTGGCTGTATCCCGTCCAAGGCGATGATCCATGCGGCGACCAAGTTCGAGGAAATGGGCAAGCATGCCGATAGCGATGTGCTGGGCATCTCGCTGGCCGAAGCGCCCAAGCTGGACATGGGCAAGCTGGTTGGCTGGAAGGACGGCATCGTCTCCAAGCTCACCGGCGGTGTCGGCCAACTGATCAAGGCAGCGGGCGCCGAGCACCTTGCCGGCTGGGCCGAGTTCTCCAACGCCAAGACCTGTGTCGTCACGCAGGACAATGGCGAAAAGGTCGAGATCACGGCGGAAAACGTCATTCTCGCCACCGGTTCGGTCGAGGTCGAACTGCCCTTCCTGCCCTTCGGGGACACGGTCATCGGCTCGACCGAAGCGCTGAACCTGACCGAATTGCCGGAAAAACTGGTCGTGGTCGGGGCCGGCTATATCGGGCTGGAACTGGGCATCGCCTATCGCAAGCTGGGCTCGGACGTCACCTTTATCGAGGCGTCGGACGGCATCCTGCCGCTCTACGACAAGGAGATCACCCGTCCGATCACCATGTGGTTGAAGAAGCACAAGGTGGCGGTCAACCTGTCCTGCAAGGCCAAGGGCGTCACCGAAAAAGGCGGCAAGGCCGTGCTCGCCTATGAGGACGCCAAGGGCGCGGCGCAGACCATCGAGGCCGACAAGATCCTCGTCGCGGTCGGCCGCAAGGCCTGCCTGGATGGCTGGGGCCTGGAAAACATGGGCCTCGATCTCGAGGGCGGGAAATTCATCAAGGTCGACAGCCAGTGCCGCACCGGCATGCGCGGCGTCTATGCCATCGGCGATGTCGTTGGCGAGCCGCTGCTGGCCCACAAGGCAACGGCCCAGGGCGAGATGGTCGCCGAGATCATTGCCGGTCATCGCCGCGAGCATGATCCAGTCTCCATTGCCGCTGTCTGCTTCACCGAGCCGGAAATCGTCGGCGTCGGCCTGACGCCGGACGAGGCCAAGGCCAAGGGCGAAGAGATCATCACCGGCAAATTCCCGCTCGCCGCCTCCGGTCGATACCTGTCGATGGAAGCGGGCCTCGATGGCGGTTTCGTCCGCGTCACCGCGCGCAAGGAAGACCATGTCATCCTCGGCATTCACGCGGTTGGCACCCATGTCTCCGAACTGTCGGGTGAGTTCGCCCTGGCGGTCGAGATGGGCGCCCGCCTCGACGACATCGCCGGCACCATCCACGTCCACCCGACCCTGACCGAAGGCTTCGCCGAAGCCGCGCTGACGGCACTGGGCCACCCGATCCATATTTCGGCGCCGAAGAAGTAGACCCCTCACCCGGCCTGCGGCCACCCTCTCCCGCAAGGGGAGAGGGCGTTCTTGCCAGCGGCGAATTTTCACGCCTTCTCCCCTTGCGGGAGAAGGTCCCCGAAGGGGGGATGAGGGGGAGCGGCCTTCACCTCCTCGATGACGTCTCTATATAGAGCCCAGCAATAGAGGCGGGATCATCATGGACGACACCGGCAGTTTCCTCTCCGGCATCATCGGGGCTGACCAGGCGGTCGCGGGCGAGGGCATGGGCTGCGTCTCCTTCGAGACCGCCTTCCTGCGCCGGATCGAACCGGGGCCGGCCGATATCGACGAGCTCGGCCATGTCAATAATGTCGTCTATCTGCGCTGGGTCCAGGATATCGCTATTACGCATTGGCATGCCGTCGCCCCGGACGACATGGTCGGCGGCGAGGTCTGGGTGGCGCTCAAACACACGATTGAATACCGCGACCCGATCCTGCCCGGCGAGGTCGCCGAAATCCGCACCTGGCTCGGCCGACCGCACGGTCCCCGCTTTGACCGTCATGTCGATATCCGCAAGCCCAGCGCCAAACGCTTCTCCGCTCGCGCCACCACGGAATGGTGCCGGATCAATCGCGACAGCCGCCGCCCGATGCGGATCGGTGAGGATGTGATGGCGGCGTTCGGCCTGGTCGGGGCTGAGTTGGGGTAACTCAGACCCGCTCAACCACACCCAGCTTTTCCGCAGCCGCATTCAATTGCCCGATCGTAACCTCATCCAGCGGGATGCCTTCCTTGCCGCGTTTGCCGGCGATGGCGCGTTCCGGGTCGCCGGGATAGAGGACGGGGCTGTCCCAGTCCATCGGCGGGGAGGCGAGGGCATAGCGGGCCATGGCGTCGGTCTCGGCCTGCATCCAGGCGCGGTCGCCGAAGGCGTCCGGGTCGATCAGGATGGAGAACATCGAGTTTTTCAGGCCGCCCGAGCGGGGATGGTCGGGCTGGATGGTCCCGGCACCGCCCAGCACGCCGGCCAGCAATTCGCAGGCGAAGGCCAGGCCATAGCCCTTGTGCTTGCCCAGCGGGGTCAGGGCCCCCTCAATTTCGAACCCGCTCATGCCCGACGGATCTGTCGTCGGTCGCCCCTGTTTGTCAATCAGCGACCCGGCGGGTACGGGCAGGCCCTTGTTGGCGGCGACCCGGGCCTTGCCCAGGGCGATCTGGCTAGTGGCGATGTCGAGCAGGAAGGCCGGGCGCGTGTCTGTCGCCGGAAATCCGATGCAGACGGGATTGGTGCCAAAACGGGCGTCGGAACCGCGATAAGGGGCGACCAGCGGGGCGTGATCGGTGACATTGACGAAGTGCATCGAGATCAGGCCCGCCTCGGAGGCTTGTTCGGCATAGGCGCCGATGCGGCCCAGATGATGGGCATTGCCGAGAGTGGCCGCCGCCAGCCCGCCGGACTTCGCCTTGGCGCCGGCCTGGTGGATCAGTCGCTGGCCGGCCGGAGCGCCCCAGCCGCCGCCGGCGTCAACCCGCAGCAGGACGGTGGTGTCGGTCAGGACGGTATCGTCGGCATCAAGGCAGACCTGTCCGCGCCGGATATGGCCGGCATAAGCAGGCAGGATGCCGACTCCGTGGCTGTCATGGCCCTTGAGGTTGGCCTCGACGAGGTGCCGGGCAACGCATTCGGCGTCATCGACACGAGCGCCGGCGCGGACAAGCACGGCCGTGCAGAATGCGGTCAGGTTGGGGGCGTCGAGGCGTCGTTCGGGGGTATTCATGCGTTGATCTTTATCTCGCCGTCGTCAAATGGCCGAGTGCATAAGATTTGATCCAGCCTGTTAGCGTTTTATTAAGCATAGATCGGATTGAAATCTGTCGCATTCTGGCACAACCGAGAGAGGTTGGTGATTTTTTCGTCATAACCCGTTGTATTTGTTAAATAAAAAAAGCCGTCAGAATTCTGCCTTTTCCGTCCGGATTTAAGCGTTTGGCAACCGCTATGGGGCATGATCCATCTCGTCGGGCAGCAAACGACCCGCAGGAAATCAACAACGGCGTTCGAACACGGGGAAAATCCCGGACACGCCACTTTGTAAATTGGATGAAGGGTATGTCATGAAAAAGACGGGAACCATGATTCTGGCGGCAGCAATGTCTGCCATGGCTTTCACAGCGGCACCGGCTCTGGCTCAGGACCGTGAACGTACGAGTGTGGAAGCGCCGGAATATCCGCGAGGCGCAGAGCGTCGCGGTATCGAAGGATACGCAGTGGTTGAGTATACGGTCGCCGAAGACGGTTCGGTTGCTGAAGCCACGGTTGTCGAAGCCGAGCCGGAAGGCGTGTTCGATCGCGCTGTGATCCGCGCCATTGAAGGCTGGTCTTATGCCCCGGCTGCAGCCGCAACCGCAGGTATGCAGCAGCGGTTCGACTTTAATCTCGGTGGCTAACACCCTGAGATCAAGCGCTATTCAGCAAAAGAACTGAAATGCGTTTACCATAATAAGAATTCATTTACGGCGGCGCGATAGCGTCGCCGTATCTTTTTGGGTCAGGCCATCAGCCTTAGGGGCCATGAAATGAATTCTGTGCTTGGAAATATCCTCAGCAAAACGACCAGTATCCGGGTCCGGCTGCTTGCGGCTTTCGCCCTGACTTCGGTGATGACGCTGGTTGCGGCCATCGTCGGTGTCACCGGCTTCAATTCGGCGAATTACGCCGTTGAGCAGATCGCTGACCGCGCCATCCCGGAAACCCAGTCAGTCGACGCCCTGTCGGAACAAAGTGTCGGCCTGAGCGAGGCTTTGAGTGTCTTCGCAGCCTCGACCACGGTTGAAGCGCGGCTGGACAACTACAACCGCGTTGTCGGCTATCGCAATTCTCTTGACGAAGAGCTCCGGCAGCTCGAAGCCCTGTCCGGTGTCGGTGAAACCGCCGCCCTGCGCAGCGCCGTCGCCGATCTCAATGAACTCGTCGAAAGCATGAATGAGGTGGTCGAGCGCCGCCTGCAGATCCGCGACCGCCGCTGGGCTGCCACCAATGATGCCCGCAATGCCCGCGCCGCCCTGTCCTCCAGCGTCGAAGGCGCGCTGGACTCGAGTGATGAGGCTGACATTGAAAGCCTCCTGCGTGCCTTGCTGTCGGCCAACCAAATGCTGATCCAGTACAATGAAGTCGATACCGCCGCCACGACTGGTGAAGTCGATGTCATTCTCGATCGCTGGGATGAGGCAGCCGGCGAGCTGGATGTCAATTTCGCCATCCTTGGATCGATCGTGACCGATGTCATGCAGACCCAGGCCGATAACCTGATCAATTTCGGCGATGGCGATAACGGCATCTTCGAACTCCGCAAGAGTGAACTGGCTGCTGTGGCTGCCGCTGAAGTGGTGGCCGAGGAAGCCCGCATGTCGGCGGAAGCGCTGCTCTCCAGCGTCCAGGCCTTCAAGGCACAGGTCGCCGAGCGGGTCGTCGATGCGACCTCCGCGGCCGATACAGCTGTCATCACCGGCCGCATCCTGCTCATCGCGATCGCCGCAATCGGCCTCGTGGTCGCTGCTGCCATCGGCTTCTTCTACGTCAACAACATGCTGCTCAAGCGCCTCAGCGCCATGGCTCGCACCATGGGTGCGCTGGCCGAGGGCAATAGCGACGTCAATCTCGGCTTCACGCCAGGCAAGGACGAGATCGGCGACATGGCGCGCTCGGTCGATGTGTTCCGGGCCAATGCCATTGAACGGGCCCGCCTCGAGGCGGAGACCGAAGAAGAGCGCCGCATGAAGGAAAAGCGGTCCGCAGCCATCGAGAGCCTGATCCAGGTCTTCGAACAGGCATCGGGCGATGCCCTTGGCCAGGTTGGCGAAGCGGCAACCCGCATGGAAACAGCGGCCCGGGCGATGAGCTCGACGGCTGCTGCGACCACCGGCAAGTCCGCCGCTGTGGCCCAGGCCTCCGAAGGCGCGTCCCAGAACGTCCAGACCGTGGCCGCTGCGGCTGAGGAAATGGTCTCCTCGATCGGTGAGATCTCGCAGCAGATTTCCCGCTCGACCGAGATTGCCAATTCTGCCGTCGACCAGGTCGAACAGACCAATGGCGACGTCCAGCGGCTCGATGATGCGGCCAAGTCGATCGATAATATCGTCAGCCTGATCAATGACATTGCCGAGCAGACAAACCTGCTGGCCCTGAACGCCACCATCGAGGCGGCGCGCGCCGGGGAGGCCGGCAAGGGCTTCGCGGTTGTGGCCTCGGAAGTGAAGGCCTTGGCCAGCCAAACCGGTGCAGCCACGCAGAACATCTCCGAGCACATCAACGGCATCCAGGGCGCAACCGCCAAGGCTGTCGAGGCGATGTCCTCAATCGGTGGCACAATCCACGAGATGAGCGAGATTGCCACGGCCATCGCCGCCGCGATGGAAGAGCAACGCGCGGCAGCCGGCGAGATCACCCGCTCGGCCCAGGAAGCGGCTGACGGCACCAGTGAGGTCTTCACCAACATCCAGGAAGTCGACCAGGCAACCTCGGAAACCGGTGAAAGCGCCGGTGAGGTTCTCGAAGCATCACTGGCCGTGTCCCGTCAGTCTGACACGCTCAAATCGGCGGTCGAACAATTCCTCACGGAAGTTCGCGCAGCCTGATTGCAGCGCAACTGAAATCCGCCAGCGCCCACGGCTTGCCAGCTGTGGGCGCTGCGCGTATATGGCGTCCCTCTTCCTTGCGGAGGAACCTGTGTGGCGAGGTAGCTCAGCTGGTTAGAGCGCACGACTCATAATCGTGAGGTCGAGAGTTCAAGTCTCTCCCTCGCCACCACTTTCAACCGACATCCGAAACTCCAAACTGCCCCGGTCCGGCGGCGATTGACGCTCGACCTGCGACAATTGCGCCTGCGACCGTCGGTCCGGTGTCGGCTATCTGGAAGGTGGTCCATACAGGACCGGTAGTTTTAGGATTTCCCGGTCATGTCACGGTCCAATACCCTGTCCATCCTGTTCGCCATCATCGCGCTTGTCGCCGGTGGCGGATTTCTGGTTTTCGGGACCATAGCCCTGGCCGGAGTGACCATGAGCGTGCATGGCTGGATCGCACTGGGCCTGGGCATTGTGGTCAGCTTGGCGCTGGGCACCGGCCTGACGACCGTATTGGTGATTTCCCGGCGGCGCGGCTATGACGAGGCGGCCTACAATGCCGGTGGACTGGCCCCGTCGGATGATCAGGTCTGAACGGCTGCTGCCGCAGATTCCACGCACGATTGCAGAGACTGTCCGGCGGGCCCGCCAATCAGGGCAGGGGCCCGGCCATTCCCCTACCCAATCCGGATATCAAGCCAGCCTGCGCGTGGCATGGCCTTGTGGCGCCTTGTTTGATACCGGCGCCGTAGACGCGCCGCGCAGCAAATACTTGTCGAGAATCCGGTCAAGATCGGCGCGGACGATCGGCTTGGTGATGAAGTCGTCCATTCCGGCATCGATACAACGTCGCTCGGCCTGACCCACGGCATTGGCCGTCAGGGCGACGATCGGAATGCGGCCGGACGGGCTTCCGAGTGACCGGATCGTCTGGCTGGCGGCCAGGCCGTCCATGACCGGCATTTCCATATCCATGAGGATCAGCGAGTAATCGCGCAGCTTGACCGCATCGATAGCGGCTTGTCCGTTCTCGACGAAGTCCGCAGACAGCCCCCTCAGCTTGAGGAAGCCCCGAGCGACCGCCTGATTTGTGGGATTGTCCTCGGCGACCAGAATATTGCAGGCGGGCAGGACGGTCGCAGGCGCAGTATTGCAAGTCGCAGCCGAGACTGTCTGCGGCGCTGTCGTGACCGATTTCAATGGAATGTCGAACCAGAATTTCGAGCCTTCACCGGGGCGGCTGGTAACGTCCACCGACCCTCCCATGAGTTCGGCAAGGCGCCTGCAAATTGCCAGGCCAAGCCCGGTTCCGCCATGCAGGCGGTTGGTCGCAACATCAGCCTGTTTGAAAGCGGAAAACAATTCGCGCAGGGCCGTGTCCGGTATTCCGCAACCTGTATCGACCACCTCGACCCGCATCACATTGCGGCGGCGGCCCAAGGGCAGGAATTGCATGCGGACTGCGACGCTGCCGGACTGGGTGAATTTGATTCCATTGCTGATGAGATTGAACAGCAATTGTTTGATCCGGACGGGATCACCCTCGTATTGCGCATCCTCGTCGCAGTCGGCCTCGATTGAAAACGCGATTCCCTTCTCGCGGGCCTGTGCCGACCAGAGCGTCTGCGCGTCGCGAACCAGTGTCGAGGGTCTGAACGGGGTGACCTCCAACTCCATCTTGCCGGCTTCAATTTTTGACAGGTCGAGAATGTCGTTGAGAAGCCGGAGCAGGATTTTGCCGCTGTCGTCGATCACCCGGACGAACTCGGCTTGTTCGGCATCGAGTGTTGTCGCCTGGAGCAATTGCGTCACTCCGAGCACGCCATTCAATGGTGTCCGGATTTCATGGCTCATGGTGGCCAGAAAGTCCGACTTGGCCTTCGAGGCGGCAAGTGCTTCAAGCCTGGCCCGGCCAAGCTGTTCTGCCAGGGCCGAGAGGCGATGATTCTTGTCGGCGCTTTCCTGGGCGATGAAGCGGAACAGTTCCAGCGTTGTCCCGACGCCGGCATAGTCACCGTTTCGCGTGGCGATGAAGCCTTCCATCAAGGCTGCGGGGGAGTCGCGCAGGATTTGCGAGTTCAGCTCACTCAGCGGCGTTCGGGTCTCGACGACCAGCGGGTTCTTGTTCATTGCGAAGGTGATCGGGCGGCGTTCATACAGGGCGCGACCATGGCGGTTTGCCATGCGAACGAAGAATTGGTCGCGCGTCACCAGTCCGACAGGCTGCGTGCCCTCAACGACAGGCAGGACGATCAGGTTTGGGTCGTCGGAGAAGTGCTCATAAACTTCCCCGCCGGTCGCCTGCGGCGAAACCGCCGGCGACGCGACAAGGACATCTCGAACCAAGCCAACCATGGGACACCCTTTTTGCCTGTTCCGCGTCCGACCGTCCGGGGCCGTCAGCGCGCTTGGGCAATTTGTGGCTCGGGAGGGGTTTCCAATCGTTCAAACCAGTCAGCGACAATCGAAGGTTTCACGAAAATTTCACGCGGAACCCGCTTGCGTGGCGATCCAGTCGACAAAGCCGGATGCGCTCAGCTCACCATCCACCGGCAAACACAGTATGGCCGGTTCATCATAGGGGTGGAGGTCAGCAAGGCGTTGCGTGAGCTTTGGCGCTGCCTCGGTTGTGGTCTTGAACAAGGCGACGCATTCACCGGCCCGTTCGACTTTGCCCTGCCAGCGATAGAGGCTGACCATTCCCGGCAGGATGTTGACGCAGGCGCACAGGTTTTCGTCCAGAAGCCGGGCCGCTGCCGCTTCGGCGCTGCCGGTGTCGGGCCAGCAGGTGTAGATCAGGCAAACGCTGTGCAT
The DNA here is from genome assembly GCF_000014745.1 of Maricaulis maris MCS10. Classification (NCBI taxonomy): domain Bacteria; kingdom Pseudomonadati; phylum Pseudomonadota; class Alphaproteobacteria; order Maricaulales; family Maricaulaceae; genus Maricaulis; species Maricaulis maris. Next base: position 817,847 of record NC_008347.1, read on the forward strand.
GGCCAAATTTCTCCTCGCCGGTATATAAGCGCCGCATGACAGACACCTCCACCCCCGATCACGCCAACCGGACGGCTCTGGTCCTTTTTTCCGGCGGCCAGGATTCCGCCACCTGTCTCGCCTGGGCGCTGCAGCGCTATGCACGGGTCGAGACAGTGGGATTTGACTATGGCCAGCGCCACCATGTCGAGATGACAGCCCGTGAGCGGGTGCGGTCAGGGCTGGCCGCGAGCTTCCCTCATTGGGGCGACAGGCTGGGCGAGGATTTCGTCATTGATCTGGCCGGCTATGGGGCCATTGCCGACAGCGCCCTGACCGCAGACCGCGCCATCGAGATGCAGGCCAATGGTTTGCCGAGCACATTTGTTCCGGGCCGCAACCTGGTTTTCCTCACAGTGGCCTCTGCGTTGGCCTACCGGCGCGGTCATGGCGTGCTTGTGGGCGGGATGTGCGAGACCGATTTTTCCGGCTATCCGGATTGCCGCCGCAATACGATCGATGCGATGCAAACGGCCCTTGGCCTAGGTCTGGAGATGGCGGTGGAGATCGCAACACCGCTCATGCATCTCGACAAGGCGGCGACCTGGGCACTGGCACATCAATTGGGCGGCGATGCCCTGATCGGATTGATCGAGGAAGACAGTCACACCTGCTATCGCGGTGAGCGCGGTAAACGTCATGCCTGGGGCTATGGCTGCGGCGACTGTCCGGCCTGTGAGTTGCGCGCCAACGGGCATGCCGCCTGGCAGAACTCGGTGCCGGCATGAGCTATTCGGTCAAGGAACGCTTCCTCACGGTGCAGGGCGAAGGCGCCCAGGCCGGCCGCCCGGCGGTCTTCCTGCGTTTTTCCGGCTGTAATCTCTGGTCCGGGCGCGAGCAGGACCGGCACAAGGCGGTGTGCAATTTCTGCGACACGGATTTCGTCGGCATGGATGGACCCGGCGGTGGTCGTTTCAAGACCGCCGTCAGCCTGGTTGATGCCGTCGCCGAGCTCTGGCCGGGCGGCGGGCGACCGCTCGTCGTCTGCACGGGTGGCGAGCCGCTATTGCAGCTCGACACGTCGTTGATCGACGCTTTGCACGCCCGCGGGTTCGAGATCGCCGTGGAAACCAACGGCACGGTCAGGGCGCCGGACGGGATCGACTGGATCACGGTCAGCCCGAAAGGTACGGCGCCCGTGGTCCAGACGTCCGGGCATGAGCTCAAGCTCGTCTATCCGCAGCCGGAACTCGATCCGACGGCGTTCGAGGACTGGGACTTCAAGCGTTTCTCGCTGCAGCCCATGGACGGGCCGCAGATGATGGAAAACGCCCAGGCGGCCTTCGACTATTGCCTGGCGCACCCCCAGTGGTCGCTGTCATTGCAGACCCACAAATGGATCGGCGCACCCTGACCAGCCCTGGATCCGCTGCGTTCCGCGTTCTTTAGCTGTGCGGCATTGGCGCAACGCCGAGGCTTTCCGCCAGTGAGGCTGAAAACGTCTGGAATGCCAGCCGTGTATCCGACCAGACACCGGCGTTGGTATCGCTGCTGCTGCCCGGGCTGAACCAGGCATAGGTGAACTCGGCGATCACACCGCCATCCGAATCGAGCAGGCGGGCACTGAGTGCCGCTCCGCCATTGGCCTGGGCCGAGTAGTGGGCGCTGTCCATCTCCTGTATCTGGTGCATGGTTGGCCGGTTGGGCACCACGTCCATGATGGTGACGGTGAGCACGGTCTCCCGCGCGGCGACACCGTGCCAGTTGGCGGCAATCAGGGATCGCTCCAGATCATCGCGCAAATAGCCGGACAGGCGCGCCAGTTCGGCTTCACCCAGACTGTCCGCCTTGGTGCGGACCAGATCAGAAAACGCGATCCGGCCGATCTCGATCGAGCCGGCGGCGTCGCCACGGAAATTGGCCTGGAATGCCGGGTCAGTCTCGGCGAGCGCCGCGGCAGTCAGGCAGTTCAACGCAAGTACACAAACGAGAGTACGCATGTCGGTCTCTCCTGGGTTCATGTCCCCCTTGCAGGTCACGACCCTATCACATCGGCGTGATGTCGAGCAGGGGGCAAGCGCGTCATTCGTTGCTGCAGCACAATAAAAGACGGACGCACCTGCGAAGGCGCGCCCGTCTGGTTCGGTCAGGCATGTCTCGTCAGGAGCCGGTTTCGGCCCGTTCATCGAGGCTGTCGGAGACCTGGTCGGCGAAGCGGGAGAAGGTCCGTCGGGCGTCGGTCCATTGGCCGTAGCCGACAACATCCCGGATGTTCATGCTGCGCCAGCCATAAGAGTAGGTCTCGAGTACCTCGCCGTCGGCGGACAGGAGTTGCGCTTCAATGTCCGCGCCGCCGATGGAGATCGATGAGTGATGCAGCGGGCGGGTACCGCTCATCTGCGCCATCGTCGGCCGGTTGGGCTGGGCGTCAAGTATGGTCGTGTGCAGCACATAGCCGCCTTCGCCCAGATCGTCGGCCAGCTCGCGCTCCAGGGCGGCGCGCAGATAGCGGGCCAGACGGTCCAGCTCGCGCTCACCAAAGTCCTCAGCGTGCTCGACAAGTTCCGGCCCGTAGGCGATCTCGCCAATCGTGACGGGTTGGTCTGCCAGTGACGGGGTCGACAGGGCCCCCAGTGCCAGGATGGCTGTCATTGTGCGCAACATATCGCGCCTCCTTGATCCAGCGGTTTGCAGTCCCTCAACCGGAGACTAGCAGGATCATCGGACAGAATGAAGATGGTGCCATCGCACGAAATCGCGACTGGCGGCTGGTGGATCAGCCGTGATCAGTCGTCGCCATCGTCATCGTCATCACCATCCGGTGTGACGACATCGATGGCCGCGCCACCGACTGCGCCGGCGGTGCGGACTGCAGCGCCAGCCGTTCCGATGGCAACATCGGCAGCCAGGGCGGTTGCGCCGATCACGAGGCAACCGGAAAGGGCCGGTGCAAGGCCGAGCAGAGCGATAAGGGTCAGGATGCGGCGCATGTCGGTCTCCGGTTCAATTGTTCCTGTCATGGCGCATCAGGTCTTTCCGCATGGTGAACGCAGCGGTATCCCGTTTGTCAGCGACCTTCGCGCCACCAGCCCAGCCCCAGCATGGTCAGGATCAGCATGACCAGCAGCAGTCCCGGCAATAGCGGGATTCGCGTCGAGGCGCGCACGACATAGCGTTCATTGCGCTGCAGGCCGAGCCAGCTGCGTCCGGCCTGATCGGCACTGGCGCGGGTGCGGCGCAGCCCGGGCAGGGCGGCGTCCGGGCCGTCACCAATCGCGAATAGACCGCCGCCGGTTGCTTCGACAAAGGGATCCAGCACATCCGCTATCGGTCGCAGATCGGCATATTCCAACGGATTGATCGGACCCAGGGCGGCCACGGTGGTGAGATCACCAGAGCGAAGTCGAACGAGGCCCGAGCCGCTGGCCGGGACGCGGGCGGCGAAATGCCCGGGCTCACCCTCGGCCTCGGTCATTGTGACAACGTCCTGGCGACCGTCGGGCCAGGTCAGTTGCAAGGGTGGCGGGGTGTCGGCCAAGGTGACGCGATTGATCTGAAGCTCGCCATCGGTGGCAAAGGCCGTCAGGCGTTCCTCGTCCAGTTCCGGTTCCCGCATCAACCAATGGGCGACCCGGCGGAACATCTCGGCATAGGGACCACCGCCTTCAAAGCCGCGCGACCACAACCAGGTCTGGTCGGACATGACGATCGCGGCCCGTCCCTGGCCCGAGCGTTGGACGACCAGCAGCGGATTGCCATCTGGCGTTTGCAGCAGCGTCTCGCCGCCAAGGGCCGTGCCGTGGATATGGCGCAACCAGCGACCCCATTGCGGCGTTTCTCCACCACCGGCCAGGCCGGCCGTCACAGGGTGACGCAAGCCGGTGTCGGTCGGCTCGGGCGTGAACGGGGTTTCAGTGATGTATCCGGTCGGGCGAACCGGCAGGACAGCCGCCAGCGGCGTGCGGTAAAGGCTCGGTGCCCCGGCAAAGGGTGGACCGGCGGTGACCAGTAGCGCGCCACCGTTTTCGACGTAGCGGGCGATATAGTCGAAATAGAGCGGCGGCATGATATTGCGACGGCGATAGCGGTCGAAGATCACCAGGTCGAACTCGCTCAGGCGTTCAACGAACAGCTCCTGCACCGGAAAGCCGATCAGGGCCAGCTCGTCGACCGGGGTCGAGTCGCGACGGTCCGGTGGTCTCAGAATGGTGAAATGGACCAGGTCAACCGACGGGTCGGACTTCAACAGGTCGCGCCAGGCGCGGGCTCCGTTATGGGGTTCACCGGTGACCAGCAAGACCCGCAAACGGTCGCGCACACCGCTGACCGAGACCGCGGCGCGGTTGTTGATCAGTGACAATTCCTGCGGTCCGGCCTCGACCTCGGCTTCGATGACATTCTGGCCGCGGCGCTCGACCGGAACCTCGACCCGTGTCGAACGACCGATCTCGATCGGGAAGACTTGCGGGTCGCCGCCCTCAAAGCGGAAGGCGACGGCGGCCGTGCCCTGCATGGCGTCATCCTCGACCCGGATCACGAAGGCGACGGTCTGGCCGACAATGCCGTAGCGCGGCGCTTCCTCGATCACCAGGCGGCGGTCGCCGGCAGAGCGGTCACCGGTCATGACATGGTGGATCGGGGCGTCGACATTGATCGCATCGGCGTCCAGTGGTGCGTCATGCACCTGGCCATCGGTGACCAGCACGACACCGGCCAGCCGGTCCGGCGGCGCGCTCGCCAGGGCGGCATTGACGCCATCGAACAACATGGTGCCGTCGGCGGTCTCGCCGGCTTCGACCTCGATCAGATCGAGCAGGGGGTCGTTTTCGGCTTCGCGGCGCAGTGCCTGGGCCATTTCCTCTGCCGCCTCGCGACGACCGCCGACCGTCATCGACGCGGAGGTGTCGGTGACCAGCACGGCGACATCCGGCAGCGGGTCACGCTCTTCCTCGACCAGCGAGGGATTGGCCAGCACCAGGGCGATCAGGCCGACGGCCAGCGTGCGCCAGATCCAGCCGGACAGTTTCTGGGCGCCGCCAGCGGCAATCGCCAACAGGGCAATGCCTGTCAGGCCGCCAATCACGGTCCAGGGCAGCAAGGGTGCAAAATCCAGCGCCGAAACGGTCGCACTCAGCGGCAGGCTCACGGGCGCACTCATTGTCCAAGCCTTTCCAGGATGTCGGGGACATGGACCTGGTCGGCCTTGTAGTTTCCGGTCAGCGCGTACATGGCGATATTGACGCCGAAGCGGATCGCCAGCTCGCGCTGACGGTCGCCGCCTTCGATCGGTGCCGCGGCACCGCCGCTCTCGCCACGCGCCCAGGCCGTGGCCCAGTCATGCGAGCCGATGATCACGCCGGACGTACCATCGCGCGAGGCACCGTCCGGATTGGCCTCAACCCAGACCGGCGCGCCGGAATAGCGGCCGGGGAATTCCTGCAGCAGGTAGAAGGCGCGGGTCAGGACATGGTCGCCGGGGATCTGCGACAGGGCGGGCACATCGATGCTGTCGAGCACATTGACCAGTCCGGGGTGAGGGGTGCCGGCGCGCAACATGGCGATATCGGCATCCTGGGTGTCGAAGATGATCAACCCGCCAGCAGCCAGGTAGGCGGCAACCCGGCTGGAGGCCTGGTCACTCAACGGGCCGGCATCACGGGTCACCGGCCAGTACAGCATCGGAAAGAAGATCAGCTCGTCAGTATTCACATTCACGGCAAGGGGCGGTTCCGGCTCCATTGCGCTGCGCCGGAAAATCTCTTGCGACAGGCCGGTCAGTCCGGCCCGGCTGCGATTATCGATGGTCGCATCGCCGGTGGTGACATAGCCAAATCGCAGGGTCAGCGCCGCTTGCATCATCTCTTCGCTCAACGCGGCCCGCTCCGGCGCTGGCGCGACGTCCTGGGCCTGCGCTGGCGGCGAGGCCAGCGGCGTGAGACCCAGCGCCAGCACCATTGCTGCGGCAGCGCCGCCCAGCCGCATGGGCAGGCGGCCGGCCAGACCCAGCGCAATCAAGACGTCGAGGGTCAGCATGATCAGGGCCGCAGCCAGCAGGGCAGCGTCGAAATGGCGGGCGCGCGGCCCGTCGAGGCCGGCAAAACTGGCACCGGGCAGGTCGCGGGGCAGGGGATCCATACGGGTGTCCGGTCCGATGACATTGAGGGCGCTGGCGGCAGAGCCGAGACGATAGAGGCCGGCAGGCGCGACGGGTGAGGCAGCGGTGGTATCGAAATTGGCGGCGGGAACCGGGCGGGCGCTGATTGGTGCGGCGACCAATTGTCCCTCGGCATCGAGGGCGCGATCCAGAACCCAGGCGCCATTGCCGGGCACGGTCGCATTGCCGCCCTGCGACAGGCCCATCAGCCGTTGCAGCATGCGCGGGAAGAGGCCCGACAGGGGCAGGTCTGACCAGTCCGGGCTGGCGGTGACATGGAACAATACGATCCAGCCGCGGGCGCGGCGTTCGGCGGTGACCAGCGGCGTGCCGTCTTCAAGACGCGCCCAGACCCGGTCCGGCGTCGCGCTGCCAGGTTGGGCGAGGACCTGGCGGTCGATGGTGGCGGTGCTGTCGGCGGGCAGGCCGGCAAAGGGTGAGGTGTCAGGGAAGGCGGCGATGCGTTGCGGCTCATCCCAGTTCAGCGACCCGCCAAACAGGCGTCCACCCTCGCGCAGGATGACCGGCAAAAGCGCGTCGCCCTGCGCTGCGAGGCGTGGTCCGGCAAAGCGGATCAATACGCCGCCCTCATTGATGAAGTCGGCAATACGCTCATCGTCCGAGCGGGCGCTGTCCGTCATCACCAGGACCGAGACGTTCTCGGCCAGCAGGGCGTCGAGATCGCCATCGATCAATTGGGCATGCGGGCCGAGGGCGCTGCGGACATAATGGAGGTCGGAGAGGAGCGGCTGGCCCTCATCGCTTTCCAGCGTGATCAGGCCGACCCGCGGACGCTGCCACTGATCACCCAGAAGGCGCACCGAAGCGGCCGAAGCCGTGCCGTCGAGGCGCAGGCTGACAATGCGGTTACGCAGGTCGAGCGGCAGCGAGATGTCGGTGCTCGCGACTCCCTCGCCGGCGGCAAAGCTGATATCGCTGCGGGCAATCGCCCGGCCGTCATTGCCCAGTGCGGTGACGGCGACCGTGCGCGGGAAGTCGCGTCCGGCGCGCATGACCGAGACGGTCAGCCCGTCGGCAGCGGGTTGTGGCGCGGCAAGACCCAGCGGGGCACGGCCGGAATCCGGCTCGATCACGGTCAGGTCACCCAGAGACGAGAGTGCGCGGGACAGCTCGCCGGCATCGCGACTGTCGACGCCATCGCTCAGCCAGGTGACGGCCATCTGCCCGTCCAGTGAACCGGAGGAACGTGCGTCGGCGATCCGGTCGGCGGTGGCGCCGCGATTGGCGGGCCAGGCTTGCGGTTCGGCACTTTCGAGCTGGCGTCGGGCATCGTCGGCATTGCCAAGACGCAAGGCCGGCGCGGCCTGGCCAGTGGGCGCAGTCGTGACCAGCGCGACGGCGCGTCCGCCGCGATCGGCGGCATCGATCAGACGCTCGGCTTCCTGGCGCATGTCCGGCCAGGCGGCGGCGCTGGCCCAGCCAGTATCCATCACGATCAGGGCCGGTCGGGTTTCTTCCTCGACATTCGGCGGCGTCCAGACGGGACGGGCCAGGGCGATGATCACCAGGGCGGCGATCAGCAGGCGGAACAGGATCAGCCACCAGGGCGCGTGTTGCGGGGTCTCGGCATCATCCGGCGCGCCCAGCAATAGTCGCAGGGGCGGAAAGATCGCCCGCTTGGGCGCTGGTGGCGTGGCGCGCAGCAACAGCCACAACAGCGGCAGAGCGACGAGGCCGGCCAGCGCCAAGGGAGCGCCGAAGGAAAGGGGGCCGAGTGCAAACATCAGGTCAGACTTCCCTCGCAAGGGCGCGGTAGAGGGCCAGAACGGCGCTGGTCGCCGGCCGGTCGGTGCGATGGGTCACCAGGGTCCAGCCATATTGACGGGCCAGATCGCCGAGACGGGCGCCATGCTCGGCCCAGCGCTGGCGGTAGGCAGAGCGGGCTTCCTCGGCACGACCGAACAGCAGGCTGTCGCCGCCGCCTGGATGCTCGAACCGGGTGCGGCCGGCATAGGGAAAGTCTTCTTCCGCCGGGTCGATCACGCGCAGCATGACGCCTTGCGCTTCCATGGCAGCAAAGCGCGACAGGCGGGCGGTCCAGGTCTCGATCGGATCGAGGAAGTCGCTGGCCAGCACGACACGGCCAAAGCGGGAAATATTCGGGGCTTCAACCGAAGCCGCATCGCCGGGACCCAGTGCCAGTCGGCGTGAGGCGCGTTCCAGTCCCAGGGCGCCGGTGCGGGCAATCGCCGACTCGCCGAGCACGCTGACCCGCTCACCGCCCTGGGTGAGCAGGGCCGCGACGGCGATCTGGCAGACCGCGGCACGGTCGACCTTGGCGCCGTGATTGCGGCTGGATGTATAGCGCATCGAGGCCGAGCCATCGCGCCACAGCCAGATCGTATTGGCCGCTTCCCACTCATTCTGGCGCACGAACAGCTGGTCGGAACGGGCCGACTGGCGCCAGTCGATGGCCTGGCGACCATCTTCGGGGCGGTGGTGACGATACTGCCAGAAGGTTTCGCCAATGCCCGAGCGGCGACGCCCGTGCACGCCCTGGGCGACCGTCGCGGCAATGCGATCGGCCTCGGCGAGGAGTGATGGCAGGCTGGCTGCCGCATCCTCGCCCTCATGGCGCAACGAGACGACACGTGCCTCGTCCTGACGATTGCCGCCACCCTGGCTCATGATCAGGCGGCCCGGTCAGCGAGCGACTTGATCAGGCCTTCCAGCGTGTGGCCGTCGGCACGGGCGGCGAAAGACAGCGCCATGCGGTGTTTCAGGACCGGCTCGGCCAGAGCGGCGACATCCTCGGTCGAGGGGGCCAGGCGTCCCTGCAGCAGCGCGCGGGCGCGGCAGGCCAGCATCAGCGCCTGTCCGGCACGCGGGCCGGGACCCCAGGACACGCCTTCGCGCACAGCGTCGACATCGGACTCTTCCGGGCGCGCCAGTCGCAACAGGTCGAGGATCGATTCCAGCACCCGCTCGCCAACCGGCAGGCGACGAACCAGGGCTTGCAGTTTGAGGATTTCGGCGGCGTCGAGCACGCTGACCGACTCGGCGGTATTGGCGCCGGTGGTGGCCAGCAGCACGGCGCGTTCGGCCTCGCGGGTCGGGTAGGGTATGTCGACGCGCAGCAGGAAACGGTCGAGCTGGGCTTCGGGCAGCGGATAGGTGCCTTCCTGCTCGATCGGGTTTTGGGTTGCCAGCACATGGAAGGGTTTGGGCAGGTCGTGACGCTCACCGGCAATGGTGACATGCCCTTCCTGCATGGCCTGCAGCAGGGCGGCCTGGGTGCGCGGGCTGGCGCGGTTGATCTCGTCGGCCATCAACAGGCGACAGAAGATCGGCCCCGGCATGAAGCGGAAATGACGCTTGCCGTCATCGCTTTCCTCGAGGATTTCCGAGCCGAGAATGTCAGCCGGCATCAGGTCCGGCGTGAACTGGATGCGCTTGGTGTCGATACCGGTCGCCACGGCGATGGTCTCCACCAGCCGCGTCTTGGCGAGACCGGGCGCGCCGACGAGCAGGGTGTGACCGCCCGACAGCATGGCGGTGAGGCAGAGCTCGACCTCGTTTTCCAGCCCGTAGATCACGCGGCCGATGGACTCCTTGACCGCCTTGAGGCGATCCGTCGCGGCGTCAGCTTCAGCGATCAGCTCTGCTGCGGGTTCATTCATCTCGGTCATCGTCCTACATTCCTCCGCGATACAGATGATCTATAAAGCCATTTGGCGCGACGCAGCATGGCGTTGCGCAGATAAGGTGTCCATGCCCGGAACGTCCCAATCCCGTGATCCGATGCAGTCGCTGCTGAAGGCCGCCCGCGAAGCGGGCAGCGGCCTGCCGCCGGTCGAGCGCTGGCATCCCGAATATTGCGGCGAGATGGACCTCGTCATCAAGCGCGACGGGTCGTGGTGGCATGAAGGTGTACGCATCACGCGCGACCGTCTTATACGGCTGTTTGCCACAATCTTGCGGAAAGATGACGACGGCGTTCATTATCTCGTGACGCCGGTCGAAAAGATCGGCATCGAGGTCGAGGTCGCGCCCTTCCTGGCGGTGCGAGTCGATGCCGTCGGCGAAGGCCGAGACCAGTCGCTGATATTTCGCACCAATATGGACGAGCTGACCGAAGCCGGTCCGGATCATCCCATCTCCGTGACGGTCGATCCCGACAGCGGCGAGCCGACGCCGCTGGTGCATGTGCGTGGCCGGTTGCAGGCCCTGATGACCCGGCCTGTCTTTTACGAACTCGCCGAACTGGCGGTCGAGCATGAGGGCGTTACCGGCGTGTGGAGTGGCGGCCTGTTCTTCTCGCTGGGGCAGGCTGATGGATGAGGGCGGGGCGCTGGTCGCCCGTTTGCGCGATTGCCTCGACCCGGTCGACGGACCGGACCTGCAGCCTCGCCAGGGCGACGGCTTTCTGGACGGCAAGGCACCGCCGCCATCGCCGGAGTTCGCCGGTGTGGAAATCCGGACCGCCGCGGTGATTGCGCCGCTGATCCTGCATGATGGTCCGCCGCGCCTTCTGCTGACCGAGCGGGCCTCGCACCTGCCGCGCCATGCCGGCCAGATCAGCTTTCCCGGCGGGCGCATCGATCCGGGTGGAGAGACGGCGGCCGAGGCAGCGGTACGTGAGCTCGAGGAAGAGGTCGGCATCGCTCGGGCCCACGTCGAGCTGGTCGGCCGGTTTGACAGCTATGCCACGGTGACCGGCTATCACGTCACACCCTTTGTCGGTGTCATCCGGCCCGGTTACACGCTGCGACCTGATCCGGGCGAAGTCGCCGATGTATTCGAAACACCGTTCGATTTCCTGATGGACCCGGCCAATCACCAGCGTCATTCGCGCGAATGGCAGGGCCATGTGCGGCATTATTATGCGATGCCCTGGAACGAGCGCTATATCTGGGGAGCAACGGCAGGCATGCTTAAATCCCTGCACGATCGGCTATATGGTTGAATCATGATCCGCGTCACGCTTTTTGAAATCGGCTCCTTCCTTCTGCCCTTCGTGCTGTTCATGATCTGGCGGCGCCTGTCGAGCCGTGCGCCCGATGCCGGACGCATGCCGACCTTGCGCCTGGCGGCAGCCGGCGCGGCAAGTGCGATTGTCATGATGCTGGTCCTGATTGTGCTCGACGCCAACCGGGCCGGCCATGCGGGCGAGCGCTATGTGCCGCCGCAAAATGTCGATGGCCGCATCATCCCCGGTCATTTCGTCCCGGCGGACGATGACGTCGATGAGGACGATGGCGACGATGGTGATGGCGGTGATGATGAGCCGTCCACAGGTGGCGGCGCAGACGATCCTCAATGACGGCGAAGCCCTCAATGACGGCGCAGAGACTTGATCCGGCCCGGCATGGCTGGTTGACGGATCCGGCCACGGTCCGGGTCATGGCCGCTCTTGCCGCTGCCGGCCAGGGCGAGTCCCGTTTCGTTGGCGGTTGCGTGCGCAATGCGCTGCTGGGCGAGCCGGTCGCCGATATCGACATTGCCACCCAGCTCGATCCCGACCAGGTCATCGCCGCTGCCAAGGCGGCCGGGCTGAAGCCGGTGCCGACTGGCAAGGCGCATGGCACGATCACCGTGGTCTGTGACGGCCAGCCCTTCGAGGTCACCAGCCTGCGCCGCGATGTCGCCACTGATGGCCGTCGTGCCGTGGTGAGCTTCACCCGGGACTGGGCCGAGGACGCCAAGCGTCGCGATTTTCGCCTCAACGCCCTCTACGCGGATGCTGACGGGACGGTTTTTGATCCGACCGGCGGTTTGAAAGATGTGGAAAACCGGCGCTTCGTCTTCGTCGGAGACCCCGAAATGCGCATTCGAGAGGACTATTTGCGCATCCTGCGCCTGTTCCGCTTTGAAGCCTGGTATGGGCGGGGCGCGCCGGACGAGGCAGCGATGGCCGCTGTCCTCAAGCACAGGGAAGGCCTGCATAAATTATCCGTCGAGCGGGTCTGGGCAGAGCTGAAAAAGCTGCTGGCAGCACAGGATCCGCTCGCTGCCGTTACAGCGATGCGCGAGTCCGGTCTGCTGGATATGATCCTCGGAGTGAACGGATCATTAAGAGTCCTGAGCGGTATCATTGCGCAAGATGTAGAATACGGATTAGCGCCCGATTCGATGTTGCGATTTGCGGCGCTCGCCGATGGCGGACCGGAAAGGATCAGGACCATGGCAGCGAAGATGAAAATGTCGAAAGCAGAAGCCGGCCGGCTCGAGGGCGCGGTCAATCCCGTCGCCCGCGAGGACGTCCGCAAGGCCTGGTCGGACTCGGCCGCCGCCGAACGCGCCATCATGGCGCTGGGGGCGCGGGCCTTCGAGGACCAGGTGCGGCTGGAAGCGGCTGGCGAGGTAGCCCCGCCGCCGCGCGACTGGACCCTGCTGGCGCAATTCGCCCGCGAATGGAAAGAGCCGGAATTCCCGGTCAAGGGCGGCGATCTCATCCTGCTGGGCTATGAGCCCGGCCCGATGCTGGGTGACGCGCTGGACGAACTCAAGGCGCTCTGGATCGCCGACCGGTTCGAGCCGACCAAGGAAGAGCTGATCGCCAGGCTGACCAAGCACTAGGCATCATAACACCGACGAGATTGAAAAACCCCGGCCTCACAGCCGGGGTTTTTTCTGTTCTTGTGATGCCCTGACTAATTATGGCCGTCTCGGATGTCAGACAAAACCCAATCGAGGGCAGCGTCCCTCCCGGCCAGGAAGTCGTCGCGGCTGGGCTGAATGAAAACGTCAGGCTGAACGCCATGTGTCACCTCGGTCTGGAGACGGTAATAGCGCTCTGAAAATGTGACCATCCGCCCTGAGTTCGGTAGGTGGAAGGAACCGAGTTCGGAATAGGCGACAGGGTTGCCCCCGGTTGGTTCGCCGACCAGTCTCGCATTGAGCAGCTGCCGATAGTGCACGGCGTTCGTCATGGCTGCGGAGTAGGTGGCGCGGCCTGTGAGAACGTAAATCCCCTGGTTCCAGTCCAGGCTGTCCGTCATCAGTATCGGGCTGGAGAGCGCCAGGCCGACATAGAAATCGCCGCCACCATTATCGCGTAGGTCGATGATGAGATTTCGGATTTCGTTCGTTTCCAGGTGCCGGGAAACGCTCTGTGCAAAAAGCGTCATGTCCTCCAGGTCAGGATAGCTCGAAAAATAGAGATAGGCCGTCCGGCTTGCCTGGTCGGTCGATAGCCAGAGGCTGTCGGACAGGGCAAGATCGGGCTCGGGGAACGGACTGCGCCGCTCGATCACATTGGTTGTTTGCGACAGGAAGTCACCCATCGAGACAGAGTTGATCTGCTCCGGAGCGATCTGGCCGTCGGGCGTTGCAAAAACAAAGCGCGCTGAGCCGTATTCGTCGGTGATGCCAGCCCCGTAAAGGATATTGTCGACCGTCAGGTGAAAGGCGAGGCTGTGCAAAAGCCCGTACTCGTTTTCGGCCGGCTGAACTGCCGGCGAAAGAGTTTCGAGTACCGCGTCAATTGGCACACCGTCGATGGAAACCAGTTCCGCACCCAGATACTGACCATAGGCGTCAGATGCCGCGAAAACACGTACGTCTCCATCAACAATCCGGAATTTCAGGGGAAAGTGCTGATGCGGTCCGGCCATGACTGGGAATTGCGTATGTCCGTCTCCCACGAGCCGGGTAATCCGCATCATTTCGAAGACGACTTCGAATTCGTTGAGCTCTGGCAACCGTGCGACCAACCGGTCAAGCTCTTCGTCAAAATGTGCCTTGCTGGCCGTGTGGTAGAGGTCGATATGATGCTCGGCCAAGGCTGATCGGTAGAAAGTGATATCCTCGCGCCATTCCCTGACCTGCTGCGGGGCGAGTGTGAGGGGTTGTTGTGTGAGGGCCTGTGCGGAAACCGCGCATGTCGCGGCAATCACCGCAACCAGTGTTGTGATGGTTTTCAAGGGAAATGCTCCAAGGCTATCGTGCGTGCGGTTTGTGGCTGAATCGGCGCCGGTATTCGGATGGGTTGATGCTGGTCAGTCGTTCGAAAACCCGTCGGAATGCGTCTGCTGATTGGAATCCGACCAGCAGTGCGACCTCTGCTATCGGGGCGGAGCTGGCCATCAGCCAATTCTTCGCAATATCCACGCGAATGCGCTCGACAGCCTGGGCGGGGCTTTCATTGTAAATGGCTTTGAAGCTTCGCCTGAAATGGCGTTCGCTCAGGCACGCGCGATTTGCGAGAGCCTCGACCGACAAGTCCTCGGTCAGATTGTCCGAAATCCAGACCAGCAGTTCGGAGAATTTGTCAGTTGCTACGCTCTGCCGGCGCAGCAGGGATGAAAATTGGTTCTGGCCGCCGGGCCGTCGCAGAAAAACGACGAGATTGCGGGCGATCTCGGAGGCTGTGGCGGCGCCCAAGTCCTCTTCCACCAATGCGAGTGACATGTCGATCCCGGCAGTGATGCCAGCGGCGGTAATGATCTGGCCGTCGCGAATGAAAAGCGCATCCGGTTCGATGCTCAGTCCTGGAAATTGTTGTTGCGCTTCCTCGACGAATTTCCAGTGTGTGGTCACAGTCCGCCCGTCCAAAAGGCCCGTCCGTGCCAGAATGAAAAGGCCTGTGCAGACGCTTCCGATACGTTCGGTTCTGCCCGATTGTTCATTGATCCAGTCGATAACATCCTGCGTTATCTTGGTCGCCCGCGTCCCACTCCCACCGGGAATGATCAGCGTGTGAAGTGCGGGGCACGTATCGAAGCTGGCGTGAGCACCAATCACGATACCGCTTTCCGTCGTCACACTCTTGCCGGTCGGGCTGATCAGGACTGTGTCATACTCACAGCTGGTACGACCCGCACACGCGTTCGCTTCCGCGAACACCTCCTGCGGTCCGAACAGGTCGAGGGCCTGAAGCCCGTCGAAGATCAAAAACCCGATGCGTATCTTGCGCTTTGTGCTCATGCCCCCAACGGTAAGGTGGTCAGCACATATCCGGTAGGGCGTATATCCGACAAAAACGGACATTCCGGGTGCGGCGAACGAGAAAAGCCCCGGCCTGTCTAGCCGGGGCTTTTGGATGTGCCTTGAGCCCCCTTAAATATCCAGATCGAGATACATGGCCGTGAAGGCGAGGCTGTCGACCAAGCCATGGGCGATGATGTTGGGCCAGAGATTGCGCTTGTTGACGAGATAAAGCGTGCCCAGCGCCAGCCCGATCAGGCCGGTGACGATCAGGCCGCGAATACCCTGGTAATAGGCATGGGCAATGCCGAAGATCAGGGCCGGGATGAGGATGGTAACGAAGCTCGCCCAGCGGGTGTCGGGCAGGAGCTTGCTGATGCGGTCGATCAGATAGCCGCGAAAGAAGATCTCCTCACCAAAGGCCGCACTGGTCCAGCCGATCGCCATCCACATCAGATAGACCGGCAAATTGCCCACGATATTGCCCCACCGGTCTTCGACGCCTTCTTGGGTGCCTTCGGTTGACCAGAAACCCAGCGCGTCGCCGGCGAGGGCGGTGGCGACACCGACCGCGAGAATGGCGCCAACCCCGATCAGGGCCTGGGGCAGGACAAGCGGGATCGACCACCAGCGCTTCAGGCGGCGCAGGCCGAAGCTCGACCAGCTTTCCTTGTGGCGGATCGTGAAGCCGGCGATCGTCACCAAGGTGAAGGCCAGCGAGATCGGGCCGGCGAAGCGCCAGGCGATCTGGTCGAAGATGAGTTTGGTGCTGACCAGAACGGCCATCACGATGGCGAGTTCGATGATCAGGCTGGTGGCGCGCCGGGGCGTTGTCGTAGTCATTCAGCTATCCTCAAAAGTGAACCGCGCGAGCGGTCAGTGGAGGACAGGATGCGGCAGGCGTGCGGTCCGGTCTTGAACGATTGTGCGGGCATAGCGGCCCGGTGAAATCCCGTAGGCCGCCTTGAACTGGCGGCTCATATGGGCCTGGTCGGCGAAGCCGGCGGCATCGGCCAGATCGGCCAGCGGCTGGCGACGGGTGAGGCCGTCACGCACCACATCCAGACGACGCTGGGTCAGATAGCGGGCCGGGCTGGTGCCGCGCAGGGTGCGGAAGTCCCGGCAGAGCTGCCAGCGATCCTGACCGGTGACCGCTTCCAGCGCGGCCAGGGAGATGCCGTCTTCCAGGTTTTCGCGGATCAGCGCGCAGGCGGCGTCCACGACAGCCTGGGTGACCGGGCTGATTGTCGCCGGCGCATCGCTCACGGCATCGAGGGCCTGGGCGAGCTCGATCACGGCATTTTCACGCTCCAGCGCGCTGGCCTGTTCATCCAGCGACAAGGCCGTGCGGATGGCGACCAGAAGATGGCGGTCGCGGCTCACACCGCCGGCGAGGAAGGGCAGGGTTTGACCCGGGCGATGCCGGGCCAGTGTCTCGGGCAGCACCGTCAGTCCGGCATATCCGAATCCGCCCTCAGCGCCGGGGCGGCCATCATGCAACTCGTCCGGATGAAGCACGACCACCGCGCCGGGACGGGAGCGCCGGGTTTCGCCACGATAGTCAAAATCCTGAACGCCGCGGGTGGTCAGTGCAAAGGTGTAGGTGTCGTGCCGATGCGGCGAAAAGGCGGTGTCCACCAGTTCGGCATGAAAGCGTTGGAAGGGCTGGCAAGGTGTATCGGGCACAGGTTTGTCCATGGTCATCTCCTGACCCGGATGCCTGTCAGCCCTGGATTGGATGCAGCCTGCGTGCAGTCGGTTGGCTCACGGCCACTTCGCCTCGGGCGGCATGGACGACAGGATCGACTTCACATTGCCGCCCGTCTCGAGGCCGAACTTGGTGCCGCGGTCATGCAGCAGGTTGAACTCGGCATAGCGACCGCGGCGGATCAGCTGTTCCTCGCGGTCCTTTGGCGTCCATGTCTCGCCCATGCGGCGGCGGACGATTTTCGGATAGATGTCGAGGAAAGCCAGGCCGACATCGCGGGTGAAGGAAAAGTCGGCATCCCAGTCGCCGGTATTGTGACGGTCGTAGAAAATTCCGCCAATGCCGCGCGGCTCGTCGCGGTGGGGCAGGTAGAAATATTCGTCGCACCATTTCTTGAAGCGGGCATGGAAGTCATCGCCGTGCTCATCGCAGGCAGCCTTGCAGGCGGCGTGAAAGTCGATGGCGTCCGGGTGACGCTGGTTGCGGGCGCGGTCGAGCACTGGCGTCAGGTCCATGCCGCCTCCAAACCACCACTGGGTCGTGGTGATGAAGCGGGTATTCATGTGCACGGCAGGCACATGGGGCGACCACATATGGGCGATCAGCGAGACCCCGGTGGCGAAAAAGCGCGGATCCTCGGCGGCACCGGGGATCTGCTGGCGGAAGGCTTCGGAAAACTCGCCCTGGACCGCCGAGACATGTACGCCGACCTTCTCGAACAATCGGCCGCGCATCATCGCCATCGTGCCGCCGCCTTCATCGGACGACCCGTCGCCGCGGGTCCAGGCCTCGCGCTCGAACTTGCCGGCCTCGCCCGGATAGAGCGCCCCGGGGGCCTCCTGTTCCAGGCTTTCGAATTCGGCGCAGATCTGGTCGCGCAGGTCTTCAAACCAGCATGTCGCGGATTCGCGCTGGATGTCGGTCGCGGCGGAGGCGGGTGTGTGTGTCATGGCGCGATGTTTAGCGGAGTCAGTGGGGAGGGCAAGACGGGAGGCCTGCGCACGGTGTCCCATCCGATGGCGCCCCACCCGTTGTCATCCCGGATGGACGCCCGGCGCAGGCCGGGCGCAGGTCCGGGACCGAGATGTTCGAACACATAGGTTCCCGCCGTCCGTCCGGCCTTCGCCGGACCTACTGCGGGGATGACAAATTGAGACCGGTCACCCCAACTGCCGCGACGCTTCCGCCAGCGCGATTCCCGCACTCACCGTCACATTGAGCGAGCGCATGCCCTCGCGAATCGGAATCTTGACGCGACATGTCGCCGCGTCATGGACATCGTCGGGAACACCGGCACTTTCGCGGCCGAAGAGCAGGCGATCATCGGGTCTGAATGAAAAATCCCACAGCTTTCCTGCACCCCTGGTGGTGAACAGGACGAGGCGTCCGGCAGAGGCTTCTGCACTTGCCTGGTAGGCCTTCCACGAGGCGTGGCGGAGCGGTGAAATGGCCGCCTGATAGTCCATTGCCGCACGCCTGATGCCCTTGTCTGTCAGGGGAAAGGCGCAGGGTTCGATAATGTCGAGTTCCGCCCCGAAACAGGCAGCGACCCGCATCGCTGCCCCCAGGTTTTGCGGAATATCCGGTTGAAAAAATACGATCCGCATTCTAAGCCGCGCTGAGACTGGACCCAACTGTCTGCATGCGGCATTGCGCCACCTACTGGTCAGTGCGTCCGGGAGTAGTTTATACCGCGTCAAACCCCGCGCATGCGGGTACGTCAAGTGAGACGTGGTTTTTCTGGGGCAGGGCCCGCATCCCGCGGTCCCGTTTAGATAAGAGAAGAGGTCGGCTCGTGACGGAAGAGAACGGCGCGCCCGGTGCAGACGGACAAGAACCGTCCCGCCGCGACTTCATCTATATCGCTGCTGGCGGTGTGGCCGCTGTTGGTGGCGGTCTCGTGGCCTGGCCATTCATCGACCAGATGAACCCCGCAGCGGATACGCTGGCGCTGGGGTCCATCCGCGTTGATGTATCCGTGGTCCCGGTGGGATCGGAAATCACCGTCATGTGGCGCGGTGGTCCGGTCTTCATCCGTCACCGCACGGAAGAAGAGATTGCCGAGGCCCGTGCGGTCGAGCTTGATGCTCTGCCGGACGAAGATGCCCGCAATGACAATCTTCCCGCCGGTGTGCCGGGTACCGACGCCAACCGCGTCCTGCGTCCCGAATTCCTGATCGTGAAGGGCAATTGCACCCATCTGGGCTGCGTGCCACTGGGTCTGGCTGCCAATACCGGCGACTATGACGGCTGGTACTGCCCCTGCCACGGTTCGCACTACGACACCTCGGCGCGTATCCGCCGCGGCCCGGCACCGGAAAACCTCCCGGTTCCGGACTACTACTTCGAGACCGAAACGACCGTGAAAATCGGTCTTTCGCCTGACGAGGCGTCTAACTCAGGGTGGGCTGTATCATG
Source organism: Maricaulis maris MCS10 (assembly GCF_000014745.1). Classification (NCBI taxonomy): domain Bacteria; kingdom Pseudomonadati; phylum Pseudomonadota; class Alphaproteobacteria; order Maricaulales; family Maricaulaceae; genus Maricaulis; species Maricaulis maris. Next base: position 836,995 of record NC_008347.1, read on the forward strand.
AGCGGACCTTCGACCTACAAGCCGGGTACGGCCATCGAGAAATGGCTCGATGACCGCCTCCCGATCATCCGCCTCGGCTATGACAGCTTCGTCGACTTTCCGACGCCGCGGAATTTGAACTACTGGTGGACGTTCGGCGGTATCCTCGCCATCTTCCTGATGATCCAGATCGTCTCCGGCATCGTGCTGGCCATGCACTATGTGGCGCACGAGGATTTCGCCTTTGACAGCGTGCAGCGGATCACCCGCGACGTGCCGTTCGGCTGGCTGATCCAGTCGATGCACGCCAATGGCGCCAGCTTCTTCTTCATCGCCGTCTACCTGCACATGTTCCGGGGCCTGTATTACGGTTCCTACAAGGCGCCGCGCGAGATCCTGTGGATCCTCGGTGTCGTGATCTACCTGCTGATGATGGCGACCGGCTTCATGGGCTATGTGCTGCCCTGGGGTCAGATGTCCTATTGGGGCGCGATGGTGATCACCAACCTCATTGGCGCGCTGCCGTTTGTGGGTGAAGCGATCCGTGAGTGGTTGTGGGGCGGCTTCTCGGTCGGCCAGGCGACGCTCAACCGCTTCTTCTCCCTGCACTACCTGCTGCCTTTCGTGATCGCCGCCGTTGTCGGCCTCCACATCTGGGCACTGCATGTGCCGGGCAATGGCAATCCGGTTGGCCTCGAGGCCCGCAAGGGCAAGGACAACAAGAAGGACACGCTGCCCTTCCACCCGTACTACACGGTCAAGGACGGCTTCGCGATCGTCGTCTATCTGATGGTCTTCGCCACCTTCGTCTTCTACCTGCCGAACGTGCTGGGCCATGCCGACAACTACATCCCGGCCGACCCGCTGGTGACGCCGGCGCATATCGTCCCGGAATGGTATTACCTGCCTTTCTACGCGATCCTGCGGGCTGTCACTTTCGACATCGGTCCGATCGACGCCAAGCTTGGCGGCGTGCTAGCCATGTTCGGTGCCATCGGCATCCTGTTCGTCCTGCCCTGGCTGGACACGTCCAAGGTGCGCTCGATGCGCTACCGTCCGCTGACGCGCTGGTTCTTCATCTTCTTCGTCATCGTGGCCCTGCTGCTGGGCTGGTGTGGCGTGAAGAACCCGGACGACTTCGTGCTCGGGATTGAAGGGTTCAAATTCGTCTACCTGGCGCAATTCCTGACCGCCTACTACTTCGCCTATTTCATCGTCATCCTGCCGTTGATGGGCATCATCGAAAAACCCAAGGAGCGTCCGGCCTCGATCGAAGCCGCGGTTCTTGGCTCGGACAAGGCCTGAGGGGAGCGACGATCATGAAGATGACCCGCATTTTCGCCGCCGCCATCGCGGCCCTGGGTTTCGCCGGCACGGCTGTTGCAGTCGAGGGTGACCAGCATGCGCCGCACCAGCACCACTGGCATCATGACGGCCCGTTTGGCACCTATGACACCAGCGCTGTGCAGCGTGGCTACCAGATCTACCAGGAAGTCTGCGCCTCCTGTCACTCGATGGACCTGATGCGTTTCCGCAATCTGGCCCAGCAGGGCGGCCCGTTCGCGTCGGACATGTATCCGAACCCGAACGACAACCCGATCGTGATGCAGATCGCGGCCAGCTATACCCGCGTCTGGAACCAGGACGAGGTCAATGATGATGGCGATCCGGTCGAACGCGCCGGCCTGCCGTCGGATGCTTTCCCGGCTCCGTTTGCCAACCAGCAGATGGCCCGCGCCTCCAATGGTGGCGCCTACCCGCCGGACCTGTCGCTGATCGTCAAGGCCCGCACCGGCGGCGAGAACTACCTCTATTCGCTGCTGACCGGCTATGAAGACGCGCCGGAAGACAGCCACCTGGCTGCCGGCCAGTACTACAACCCGTACTTCGCCGGCGGCGCCATCGCCATGGCACCGCCGCTGGCCGAGGGCATTATCGAATATGCCGACGGCACTGAAGCGACGGTCGAACAGATGGCCGAGGATGTGACCACCTTCCTCAGCTGGGCCGGTGACCCGCACATGGAGACCCGCAAGCAGATGGGTGCCATGGTGCTCATCTTCCTGCTGATCTTCGCCATCCTGGTCTACCTGGCCTACCGCCAGGTCTGGGCCAATGTGAAGCACTAGGCTTTGCGGCCAGATATGTGATTGAAGAGGGCCACGGACCAAGTTCGTGGCCCTTTTTCTTGGGAGTACCACATGACCCGCTGGACACTCGGCATAATCGGTGGCTCCGGCCTTTACGCATTGGACGGCCTTGCGGATGTCCGCACCGAATCAGTGCGGACCCCTTGGGGCGCGCCGTCGGCGCCGCTTACTCGCGGTGCGCTCAACGGGGTCGAGCTGGTCTTCCTGCCGCGCCATGGCGCCGGTCACGCCATCCCGCCATCCGACATCCCCTTCCGCGCCAATATCGCCGCCTTGAAGCAGGCGGGATGCACCGACATCCTTTCGATCTCGGCTTGCGGCTCGCTGCGGCAAGGCCTGCCGCCCGGGCATTTCGTGATGGTTGACCAGTATGTCGATCGCACGGTGGGGCGTGAGCGCTCCTTCTTCGGGACGGGCTGCGTCGCCCATGTGCCGCTGGCGCAGCCAGTCTGTGCGCGTCTGGCCGCCCTGGCTGCCGATGCCGGTGAGGCCGAGGGCCTGCCAGTGACCCGCGGCGGCACCTATCTGGCGATGGAGGGGCCGCAATTTTCCACCCGTGCCGAGAGTGATCTCTACCGGCAATGGGGGATGGATGTGATCGGCATGACCAACATGCCCGAAGCCCGGCTCGCCCGTGAGGCCGAGTTGCCCTACGCCTCGATCGCCATGGTCACCGATTATGATTGCTGGCGCGATGAGGGCGAGAGTGTGGATGTGGCCAGCGTTCTGGCGGTCATGCAGTCGAACACCAAGGGCGCCAGACGTCTGCTCGACCGCTTGACTGCACGCCTGGCCGATTTGCCGCGGGCCGCCTCGCCCGATGGCATCGAGACCTGTCTCGATACGGCCATCATCACCCCGCCCGCCGCGCGGGATCCGGAGGTGGTCGAGCGGTTGCGCAGCATTGCCGCGCGCGTGCTCTGAAGCCCGTTGTCGGCCGGGTTCACCCGGTTTTCACTGGACGCTCGACCGGCCCGGTGGTGTGATGGCGTCATGATCACATCTGTCCCGCGCCTGATCGCCATCCTTGTGGCCGCCCTGCCGGCGGTGCTGCTGTCCGGGCCGACCGGGGCTTCTGACCGGATGAGCTTCATGCCGCTCGATCCGGACAGTTTCGACGACAGTCGCAATGGTGTTGTCCGGCTGATGTGTGTCGATGGCGGCAATGGTCATTCCTATCTCAGCCGGGCGGTCCTGCTGGACGTGACCGGGACGGAGGATTCGCATGATGTCCTGCTGACCGCGCGCCATGGCGTGATCGGAACGGCGGGGCCGCGCGAGTGCCGGGTCTATGGCCAGGACGTGGAAACCGGCCGGATTGCTGACATGGTGATCGCGCCTCAGGACCCGCTGGAAGACAATGAGTTCGGTGAGGACTGGGCCATATTGCGCACTGCCGGTCGCCTGCCCGATGATATTGCCCGCCTGCAGGCTGCAGGGGCCGGCTCCGGCGACCAGGGGCGGCTGACCATGGTCAACCGCGTTACCGACAACCGCGCCTGCCATGTCGAGGATATTGCCGACTGGGAGGATGCCCGACTGATTGTTCATGACTGTCCGGCCCGTCCCGGCCTGTCGGGGTCGCCGATGGTCACCCTGATCAAGGGCGTGCCGCATGTGGTCGGCCTGCATGTCGGCCAATACATCATCCTGCAGGACGACGGCCGGCGGCTCGGTGTTGCGCGGCGGCTCTCCGATGATTTTCTCGATACGCTGGTCGCCTATATCGAGCCCGACAGCGCGTCCAGCGCAGTCCCCTGACGCCTGCCCCCTTTCCCCGTCCGCAGGCCTCGTCCATAAAAGGCCGGTAGCGTGGAGTGGGACATGTTCTTGATCACCGGAATTTTCGCGGCGGCGCTCGGCGCCCAGCCACTCGATCTGCCGACACCGCGCCCCGCCGTTGAGTGCGCTGAACATCTGACCAATTGGGGGGCTCGCCGCAATTGCCTGCGCGGCCTGCTCAATACCGCCGAGGATGCGCTCGACGATGCCGCCGATGCCGCCCGCGAGGAGGCCGATGAGGTCGATGCCGATTCGGCCGGCCGCTTCGGTGCCCGTGCAGCCTTTGACACGGCCCAGTCGGCCTGGCTCACCTATCGCGATGCCGAGTGCTCGCGCCGGGCTGCGACCATGTTCCTGTCCGCCGACTCGCGAGAGGAAATTACCCTCGACTGCCAGATCAGCCTGACCCGGTCGCGGGCGCACGAGCTCGCGGAGCTCTAGGGTCATGACGCCGATCCTCTATATCGGCAATCGCCGCTTTTCGAGTTGGTCGCTGCGTGCCTGGCTGGTGCTGACAAAGGCCGGGATCGCTTTCGACGACAGGCTGGTCCCGCTGAACAATACCGACACCCGCAAAGCCCTGTCGGCAATCTCGCCCGGTGGAACGGTCCCGGCGCTTCACATCGAAAGTGCCGTGATCTGGGATTCGCTGTCGATCAGTGAATGGGCGGCCGAGCATGTGCCCGGTCTGTGGCCGTCACATGAGGGCAAGCGGGCGCGGGCCCGCGCTGCGGTCTCGATGATGCATGCCGGCTTCCTGGCCATCCGCGAAAACTGCCCGATGGACCTGGGTCGTGCACCGTCGCCGATCGAGCTGAGTGACGCGACCCGAACCGAGATCGCCGCCATGCAGGCGCTGTGGCATGACGTCAAAAGCGTTGACGGGCCGTGGCTGTTCGGCGACTGGTCGATTGCCGACGCCTTCTTCACGCCGGTCGCTGCCCGCTTTCAGGCCTATGACATTCCTCTTCATGCCGGGGCGCAAGCTTACTGCGATACATTGCTGGCCGATGAAGACTATCTGTTGTGGCACCATGCCGCCCAGGCCGAGACGTTCCCGAATCCGTACGAAAACACCCTCTGAACCGATACCAAGGCGAGACCGATGGACCTGAAATCCGCCATCCGCACCATTCCGGACTATCCTGAGCCGGGCATCCAGTTCCGCGATGTGACAACCCTGATCGGTGATGCCCGTGCTTTCCGCGTGGCCATTGACCGCATGGTCCAGCCCTGGGCCGGGGCCAAGATCGACAAGGTGGCCGGTACCGAGGCGCGCGGCTTCATCCTGGGCGGCGCTGTCGCCCACCAGCTCTCGGTCGGCTTCGTCCCGGTCCGCAAACGCGGCAAGCTGCCCTGGCGCACCTTGCGTGAGGATTATGAGCTGGAATACGGGCAGGACACGATCGAGATCCACGTTGACGCCATCGCCGAGGGCGACCGCGTCCTGCTGGTCGACGATTTGATCGCGACTGGCGGCACGGCCGAAGCCTCGATCAAACTCCTCCAGCGCGCCGGCGCCACCGTCGTCGGCGCCACCTTCATCATCGACCTGCCCGAACTGGGCGGCGCCGAACGGATCGAGGCCATGGGCGTGCCTGTTTCGAGCCTTGTGGCGTATGAGGGGACGTAAGCGGCAGTCCTAGCGCGGAAGGCGAATTCAAATGTTCATAGGCCATTACGGGCCGGCTCTTGCCGGCAAGACGATCGCCAGGGCGGTGCCGCTCTGGGTCTTCTTTCTGGCGGTGCAGTTTGTCGATGTGCTGTGGGGCATCTTTGTCGCCAACGGCATTGAGCATGTCCGCATTGTGCCGGGCTTCACCGACGCCAACCCGCTAGACCTCTATGACATGCCGATCACCCACTCCCTGCCCGGAGCGCTGGGCTGGTCGGTGCTGGCGGGCCTTGTCTGGGCGCTGGTATCGCCGAAGCAGAAGCGGATCGGCGGCATCGCCATCGCGCTGGCGGTGTTCTCGCACTGGATCCTGGATCTGATCGTCCATGTCCCTGACCTCGAGCTTTGGCCCGGCGGCCTGCGGGTCGGGTTCGGTTTGTGGAACAACTACCCCGTCGCCCTCGCGGTCGAATTCGGGGTCCTGCTGGCCGGTTTCGGGCTCTACCTGCGGGTGACCGAGGCAAAGGGTCTGGTCGGCCGGTTCTGGCCCTGGGTTTTCATGGCCCTGCTGGCTCTGGCGGAATACGCCAACCACACAGCGCCGGTCCCCGATGATTTCACGACCGCCGGCTATATGGGCACCATCACCTTCCTGATCATTGCCGCGCTGGCGGCGATCTGTGACCTGACCCGGCGGACGCGCTGACCGTCAGCAGACATGAAAAGGCCCGGCGCATGGCACCGGGCCTTGTTCGTGTCGGGACGGATGATCAATCGGCGATCAGCGCCCGCACATCATCGGTCATCGTCAGCAGGGACGGATGGTGGATGTACATCATGTGGCCCGCCTCATAATAGCGGAAGTGGACACGTTCCTGGTCGAATCCGGGCTGGTTGAACATCAGCTCGGCCGCGAAGAAAGGCGTTGCGAGGTCGTAATAACCTTGCTGCACCAGCACTTCGAGATCGGAGTTCTGACGCATGGCGCGGGAGATCCACGGGGCGACATTGATGTAGTTATTGTCGCCGGAGTCGCCGGCATCCCAGTTCCAGCCACGCACACCGCCAATGGTCGAATAATACTCGGTCAGATCGACGCCCAGTGTGCGGCCGAAATAGTCGAGCATGGAGGCGGTGAAGCTGCCATCAATGCCGTAAAAGCTGGGATCGGTCTCGGGTCTTTCGCCGACACCATCGACCTCGACGCCGGTATAGCGACTGTCCAGGCGCCCGACCGACAGGCCTTCGTTCCGGCGCAGCTCGCGCTGAAAACGCTGCAGCGAGACGCGCATGTTGGCGCGATCGAGAAAGACTTCGGAAAGGCCGGTAAAGCGCGACAGTGTGGCGATCACCCGGTCGCGACGGTCGGCTGGGAGGTTCACGCCATGCATCAGGGCGGGCATGTATTCCTCTATCGCGAAGGTGCGGGCGCCGGTGAGGAAGGCTTCGATATCGCCGCCCCAGGCCGCGCGGTCGACCTTGCCATGATACCAGGCGGTTGCCGCATAGCCCGGCATCAGGCCGACATAGCCGACATCATTGCCGTCGGACGTGTCGTCATAGCGGAAGTCGAGCACGGTCGAGATCAGGGCGACACCATTGATCGAGACATCTGTGTAGCTGCCTTCCAGCTGGTTCAGAAGCGAGCCGATGCGCAGCGTGCCATAGCTCTCGCCGAGCAGGTATTTCGGCGAATTCCAGCGCTGGTTTTCCGACAGCCAGATGCGGATGAACTGGGCCAGGCTCTCGCCATCCTCATTGACGCCCCAGAAATCGCTGCCTTCGCTATCGCCAATGGCACGCGACCAGCCGGTGCCCACCGGATCGACGAAGACAAGGTCGGCGACGTCGAGGATCGAATAGGCGTTCTCGACCACGTCAAATGGGGCGGCGCCGTCATCCATTGCGTCGGGCAGAACCAGGCGTTGCGGCCCGAACACGCCCATGTGCAGCCACAGGCTGGCTGAGCCGGGGCCGCCATTGAAGACGAAGGCGACCGGCCGGGTGCGCGGATCGCTGGTGCCGTCGGCGACATAGCTGGTCGCGAAGATCGCCGCGGTCGGATTGCCGTCGCTGTCACGCAGGAAAGTCTCACCGGCGGTGGCCGTATAGCGGATGCGCTGGTCACCGACGGTGACCTGGCCGCGACTCGCCCAAACGCGCGGTTCCGGCGTTTCACCGGCTTCCTGCGCGAGCGCCGGCAGGGCGAGGGCGGCGACCGCAAGCGCGGCCGTGAACAGACGGAACATGTAGGATTTCCCCGATTGCATTTGCCGGGGAGACTAGGGCGCATCCGGCGCCGGGCAAAGGCCGCATGACGTCCGGATTTGCAACCAGTCCGGCCGGCGTATCAGCGCGGGCGCTTCTTCTCGACGAGGAGGGTCTTCGGCCGGCGCTCCCGGGCCGTCTTGAACAGTTGAAAGCTCTGATTGACGAAATTGGTCACATCGGTGAGCGAGCGCATGAAACTCACCAGCTCCTCGGTCTTCTCCGCCTCGACCAGGCGCAGCGGCGCCGCCGGATCACCGCCTTCAAAGCGCACATAGAACAAGGGTTCACCGCGCTTGAGGATCAGGTCCTTCGTGGTGTCATGCCATTCAAAAGCCCACATGTGGGCGCGCGGCCAGATATCGGCCGGAAAACGTCCGCACATCATCACGCCGGGGCGCTGGCTGGCTTCGTAGTGAAGGAAGGGCGGGAACTGGTTCACATAGAGCGGGTCATCCGACACGAAGACGTAAGGCGTCACCAGTTGCAGCATCGGCCGGGCCGGATGGCGCCATTCATTCTGCGGCGACATCATCAGGATCTGCTGCAGACCGGCCGGCCGCGTCGAAGCCTGAGGCCCCTCGATATTGGTCAGCTGGAGCTGGCCCTGCGCGTTCTTGACCATGCGCAGGTGCAGGTCGATCGGGCAGGGGATGGCATAGTGGCGCCGGTCAAATTCGATCGCGGCCGGGCAGGACACCGCCGATTTCGATGTCGCCGGCTTGTCATGGGAAAAGCTGACCGGCTTGGGCGCGTCCCAGATCAGGCTCGACTTCTCGTCCTTGAGAAACCAGCCCGCCTTCATCACCCGCCGCTCGCCATGAGCGGCCTCGTCCTGCATGCGGCGATAGAGTTTCACGAACATGGTGCGGCGTCCCTCAATGCTGTTCCGAGCCCCGCGAAAGCTAGGACAAGCCTGCGCCGGAGGCGAGGGCGGTTGTGCAGGTGGTGGCGTCCGGCGCCGCTCCGCGCTATAGCGCCGCCATGAATTACCGCCACGCGTTTCACGCCGGAAACTTCGCCGATGTGCTCAAGCACTCGGTGCTCGCCCTGTGCCTTGAACATCTCAACGCCAAGCCGAAACCCTATCGGGTGATCGACACCCATGCCGGGATTGGCGGCTATGATCTCGCCTCGTCCGAAGCCGAGCGCTCGCCGGAATGGAAGGACGGGATCGGCCGCCTGATCGATGCCGACCTGCCCGAGCCGGTGCAGGCCATGCTCGGTCCCTGGCTCGATATCGTGCGCGAGATGAACCCCGATGGCATCAAGGCCTATCCCGGTTCGCCGGAGATCGCTGCCCGCCTGATCCGCGAGGAAGATCGTGTGCACCTGTGCGAACTGCATGAGGCGGACAGTGTCACGCTGGACAATCGCTATCGCCGCGACGCCCGCATCAAGGTCGAGCGCCGCGATGGCTACAAGGCGCTCAAAAGCCTCGTCCCGCCCAAGGAGAAGCGCGGCCTCGTACTGATCGATCCGCCCTTCGAGGACCGTGACGAGCTGGCCCATATGGCCGAGGCGGTGATGGGCGCGCTTGCGAAATGGCCGACCGGCACCTTCATCTTCTGGCGCTCCCTGAAAAATCTCTGGGCCGCTGACCGCTTCGACAATGGCCTCGCTGAATGGCTGATCTCTGAAAAGGATTTCGAGCCGGAGAAAATCCTGCGCGCCGATCTGTGGATTCGTGATCTCGCCTCCGAGGGCAAGCTGGCTGGTGCCGGCGTTGTCATCATCAATCCGCCCTTCACCCTGGAAGAGACCCTGGTCAACGCCATGCCCTGGCTGGCGGAAACCCTGGCCCAGGGCAATGGCTATGGCTGGCGGGTGGATGGCGGCCTGACGGAAGATGATCTGGACGAGGGTGAGGGGTAGGGGGCCTGGTCGCTCACACTACTTGTTGTCATCCCTGATGGATGCCCCGCGACGGCGGGGCGCAAGTCAGGGACCTAGCTGGTGGCCGGCACATGGGTCCCCGCCCTGCAGCCCGCCTTCGCGGGCTTTCCGGCGGGGATGACAAGAGGTGGCGCTGGAGACCTTGGTGATCGTTTCATCGCACCCAATCTCCTCGCGTACGGGTTGAATTTCCCTGCCAAGTCCCCACCTTTGGCGCTCGCGCGGGGCAGAGCGCCTGACACTCGCTGAAGGCAGACCATCCATGACGCATGAAACGCCGTCAGGCGCCGCCGAGACGGCCGTCCTGTCGATTGACGGGCTTTCCAAGACCTATGCCGGTGGTTTCACCGCGCTGAAATCCGTCGATCTGGATATCCGCAAGGGCGAGATCTTCGCCCTGCTGGGACCCAATGGGGCCGGCAAGACGACGTTGATCGGGATTGTGTGCGGTCTGGTGAATGCCACAGCCGGTCGGGTCGAGGTGTTCGGCCATGACATAGACGGTGACTACCGCAAGACCCGCGCGCGGATCGGTCTGGTGCCGCAGGAAATGTCGATCGACATGTTCACCAAGGTCAAGGATGCGGTGGCCTATTCGCGCGGCCTGTTCGGCAAGCCGGCCGATCCTGGCTATATCGAGCAGGTGCTCAGGGACCTGTCGCTGTGGGACAAGCGGGACACACAGATGCGGGCCCTGTCCGGCGGCATGAAACGGCGCGTAATGATCGCCAAGGCGCTGTCGCACGACCCCGACATTCTCTTCCTCGACGAGCCGACGGCCGGGGTCGATGTCGAGTTGCGCCAGGGCATGTGGCAGGTGGTCGAAAAACTGCGCCAGCGCGGCAAGACCATCATCCTGACCACCCACTATATCCAGGAAGCCGAGGAAATGGCTGACCGGGTCGGGGTGATCCGCCAGGGCGAGATCGTTCTGGTCGAGGAGACCGCCAAGCTGATGGCCAAGCTGGGCCGCAAGCAGCTCATCCTGCAGCTGGCCGAGCCGCTCATGAGTCTGCCGCCGGAACTGACCGTCGAAGGCCTGACACTCGCACCGGACGGCGATGCCCTGCATTTCGACTATGACACCAAGGCCGACCGGCCTGGCATCACGACCCTGCTGGCCAGCCTCAATGCGGCCGGCGTGTCAGTGCGCGATCTGGAGACGCGGCAAAGCTCGCTGGAAGAAATCTTTGTCGACCTGGTCGGAGGTGCATCATGAACTGGCGCGGCGCAGCAACGATCTACAAGGCCGAAATGGCCCGCACCGGACGCACGCTGATGCAGTCCATCCTCGCTCCGGTCATCTCGACCTCGCTCTATTTCGTCGTTTTCGGCGCGGCCATCGGTTCGCGCATGGAATCAATCGACGGCATCGGCTATGGCGCCTTCATCGTGCCCGGCCTGGTGATGATGATGATCCTGATGCAGTCGGTCTCCAACGCCGCCATCGGCATCTATTTTCCCAAGTTCAACGGCACTGTCTACGAGCTGCTCTCCGCCCCGATCTCGGCGCTGGAAGTGGTGATCGGCTTTGTCGGCGCGGCGGCGACCAAGTCCTTGATCCTGGGCGCGCTGGTGATGACCACGGCGGCCTTTTTCGTGCCGATGGAAATCCAGCACCCGCTGGCCATGCTGGCCTTTCTCATCATGACCTCGGTGACCTTCTCGCTGTTCGGCTTCATCATCGGCATCTGGGCCGATAATTTCGAACAGTTGAACATCGTGCCGATGCTGATCGTGACGCCGCTGACCTTCCTCGGCGGCAGCTTCTACTCGATCTCGGTCCTGCCGCCTTTCTGGCAGACCGTCACCCTGTTCAACCCGGTCGTCTACCTGATCTCCGGCTTCCGCTGGAGCTTCTATGGCGTGTCGGACGTCGATATCGGCATCTCGCTTGCCGCCATTGCCGGCTTTTTTGCGGTCTGTGTCGCCATTGTCTGGTGGATGTTCAGGACCGGCTATCGTCTCAAGACCTAAGGACGCCCCCCGTGACCCACCGCTATGCCATTTTCGACGTCTTCACCGATCAGGCCCTGGCCGGAAACCCGCTGGCCGTGGTGTTCGGGGCGGATGATCTGGACGATGTCGCCATGCAGGCCATCGCCGCTGAGTTCAACCTGTCCGAGACGGTCTTCATCACCGAGCCACGCGGCCGCGATGCCGATTACGGTCTGCGCATTTTCACGCCGCGCGAGGAGCTGCCTTTCGCCGGTCATCCGACGATTGGCGCGACGGTCGCCCTGACCCTGGCCAGCGGTGCCGGCGAGGGCCAGCGCAAGCGCTTCGTGCTGGAAGAGACGGTCGGCGATGTCACGGCGGATGGCCGGGTCAATGGACCGCGTCACGGCTCGGCCCGCTTCTTTGCGCCGAAGCTTCCCGAGCAGGTTGGCGATCTGCCGGACTATGCCGCCATCGCAGCGGCATTGGGACTGCAGACGGGCGATCTGCTCGACACGCCGATCACGGGCGGCATCTGGTCAGCCGGTGTGCCCTTTGCGGTCGTGCCGGTCCGCGACCCGGCCCGGCTTTCGGCCATCAAGCTGGATCTTGCCGCCTTCGAGGACGTGTTTGGTGGCGAGGCGCCGGTTTGCGCGCTGGTCGTCGCCAAGGCGACGCTGACCGAGCACACCACCGATTGGCGCGCCCGCATGTTCGGCCCGCATCTGGGCATCACCGAAGACCCGGCCACCGGCGGCGCAGCGGCGGCCTTTGCCGGCTTGCTCAGCGAACAGGCCGGGCTGGGCGAGGGCGAGCATGGTATCGACATCTATCAGGGGGTCGAAATGGGTCGGCCCAGCCTGATTCGGCTTCGCCTGAAGCATGAGAACGGCAAGCTGACCGACCTCATGCTGGGCGGTGATGCAGTCAAGATTGCCGAGGGCGAGCTCTATTCGGCGGATATTGGCTAGCCCAGCGGCCTCGCCGTGAAGACGTCGTCACGAGCAACGCGTGGCAGGATTACGCGGATGAAGTGTGTCGAATAGCGACGCAGGAAGCGCTTGCCCTTCTCCTCATCGCCGGTTTCCAGGGCCCGCAACCGGATGAGGGCGCTGTGCTCCTTGCCATCAAGATCGAAATAGCCGATCCGCTTGCCCGGTGAGGCCGCGGTGATGCCGGCGGCCAGAGACGCCTCATAGCTGGGCGGAATACGGTCACGCAGAAAATTGGCCAGGAGCTCGCGTCGGTCCACATGCAAAGAGAGGCGGTTCTTGTGGCAGGTGTTCTCGTGGGCGTCCTGGATCAGCGAGAGCTGGGCGTCGATCTCGATCTGGGTGACGCTGTGACCGGCTCGGAACTGGGTCTCTTTTGTCTTCTTCGGAGCTGTCAGCCAGATTGAGAAATCATCGACCGGCAGGCCGGTATGATCCACCGCTTCGACGACTATCTGGTAGAATTCCCGGAACCGGCTACCGTCGGCCTTGGCGCGTCCGAACACACGTTCGCGCAGGGCATCGGCCTCATCGCCATCCTGGGCCAGCTTGCGGGTTTCCAGACAGATGTCGGCCCAGTCGCTGGCGACCTTGCGGTAGGCTGGGGCGGTCTTGGTGGACAGGGCTTGCAGGATGAGGTCTTCGAGGCGCCCCGCAATGTCAGGGTCCTTGGAGGCGCTCTCCTTGGCGACCGGTTTGAGAATGCTCAGATGACTGCGATCGGGAATGACCGCGAAGGGGGTTGTCTCCGGGCCGCGCCGTGTCCAGGCGGTGAATTCCGGTTCCAGGATCGAGCCCTTGGTGAAGTCGACCGTGACACCGCGTGGATCGATATTGGCGGTGGCGATGCGGACCGTGCCGTCCCAGGCCTTTTCCCCCAGAATGCCGGTCCCGAAGATCGGATCAGCGCCGACAATCACGAAGGGGCGGGTTCCGCCATCGGAATAGGGGCTGTCGGTCGAGCCATCGACGCTCAACCGGTCACGCAGGGTCAGGTCTTCCTGGAATTGCGAGGCCAGTTCCAGCGCGTTGAGGAAATTGGTGCCGGTCTGGAAGCCATTGGTGAAACCCTTGGTCAGGCGGCCCAGTGTCGACTTGCCGATGGTCGCGAGAGGTGAGCCGAAATTGGCCGGGGCCAGCATCAGGAAATTGACCACCGGGGCACCGCCGCGCGGATAGAATTCGGCCATCCACCAGCGCGCGACCAGAGCTCCGGTCGAGTGCACGACGACATGGAATTTCGCGGGCAGGCTGCCCTCGGCCTGCAGGTCGGCAATCACCGTGTGCAGGCGGCGGCCGGAGTCCTCGATGCGGACATCATCATCCATCGACGGATAGCCGCCCAGATAGACGTCCCGGGTCTCATAGCCGTGCCCGGTCAGCAGCGTGCCGACCTTGGCCATCGACTTGTCGGTCGCGCTCCACCCATGGATCAACAGGACATGTTCGCTCATTGCAACCTCCGGGCTTTGGCGCGGAGATTATCACCCAAGGCGGGAATTTAACAGTATTCGTCTTCGGCGGCGTCCCACCAGGGGTGCCAGGGCGGCAGGTCGCTCGACACTTTCATCGGGAAATCCGGAGCGCGTTTTTCCAGGAAGGACATCACACCCTCCTTGGCGTCGTCGCCCATGCCGGCATGCAAAATGCCCAGGCTCTCGACCCGGTGCGCCTCCATCGGATGGGCTGCGCCCTGCATGCGCCAGGCCATGCGTCGCATCATGGCGACCGAGACCGGGGCACAGCGCTCGGCGATCATGCGGGCCCGCTCGCGGGCTTCGGCCATCAGGTCCTCGGCCGGCACCACCCGGGCGACCAGCCCGGCCTCGAAGGCTTCAGCCGCCGAGAAGGTGCGCCCGGTTAGGCCCCAGTCCATGGCAGTCGAGATGCCGACGACGCGCGGCAGGAACCAGCTCGCACAGCCATCCCAGACAATGCCGCGCTTGGCGAAAGGGTAGGCGAATTTGGCGTCCATCGAGGCCAGGCGGATATCCATCGGCAGGATCATCGTCGCGCCAATGCCGACGGCGGCACCATTGATGGCACCGATCACCGGTTTCAACGTGTTCCAGATGCGTAAATTGAGCAGGCCGCCCTTGTCCCGCCATTTCGGATCGGTCTCGTCAAACTCGCCGCTCTCACGGGCCTGGGCGACCATGTTGAAGGTCTCGGCCCCGGTCGACAGGTCCGCCCCGGCACAAAAGGCCGGGCTCTCGCCGGTGAAGATAATGGCTTTCACATCATCATCGGCGTCGGCCAGGTCGAGCGCCGCGATGATCTCGTCACCCATCTCATAGGTGAAGGCATTGAGCCGGTGTGGCCGGTTCAGGGTGATCGTCGCGACCTGGTCTTCGACGGCGTATTTGATGGTGTCGTACGGCAAGGCGTTTCCCCTCAAGCGCGGCGTATTGTCGGCATGATGGGATGGAATGGGGAAAGGGGCCAGAGGGGAGATGTCTCCCCACGACGGGACTTGCTCACCCAAACCCTTGTCATCCCCGCTGGATGTCCGGCGTAGGCGGGGCGCAAGGCGGGGACCTAACGCTTTGCAATCACATAGGTCCCTGACTTGCGCCCCGCCTCCGCGGGGCGTCCATCAGGGATGACAAAGGGGTCGGGCCAGCCCTTGCCCTAATCCTCGCCGGTCTGGAACAGCTGGCCGCGTTCGGTCCAGAACACGATGGCCAGGGCGGTGCCGGCCATCAGGGCCTGGCTGACGATCAGCGGGGTGGCGGTGCCGTCATAGAGCTGGCCGACATAGGAGCCGATCGCTGCGCCGATCACGCCGGTGACGAAGCCATAGACCGCCGAGGCGGTGCCGGCGATGTGGCCGACCGGTTCCAGCGCCAGAGCCGAGAAATTCGCGGCAATCAGGCCAAGGAAAGCCATGGCGGCCGAGAGCAGGACCAGGAAGAGCACGAAATTGTCGATGCCGCTCCACAATATCCCGGCATGGATGGCGGAGATCACCGTGAAGGCGATCAGCGCCCAATGTGACAGGCGTCTCTGGCCCAGCCGCATGACCAGACGTGAATTGGCATAGCTCGACAGACCGATCCCGCCGGCAATGGCGGCAAAGGCAAAGGGGAAGGCGTCGTCGGAGAGGCCGAAATGACCGACGAAGATTTGCTGGGAACTGCCCAGAAAGCCATACAGCCCGCCGAAGAAAGGCGCGCCTGCGAGTGTATAGCCCAGCATCAGGCGGTGGCTGAACGTCTCCCTGAACGCCGCCAGTAACGGTTTGACGCGCAAGGGGACGCGAAATTGCGGGTGCAGGGTTTCCGGCAGGCGTAACTGCAACCAGACCATCAGGCCCAAACCGAACAGGACCAGGAAGGCGAAGATCCAGCGCCAGGGGGCAAAGGTCAGGATCGCCTGCCCCATCATCGGTGCCAGGACCGGCACCGCCATGAAGGCGGTCATCACCATCGACATGACTTCGGCCATGCGACGCCCCGACGTCAGGTCGCGCGCGATCGCTGTTGCGATTACCCGGCAGGCTGCGGCTGCGGCGCCCTGGAAGAAGCGGGCGACCAGCAACATGTCGAAGGTCGGCGTCAGGGTGCACACAAGGCTGGTGACGATGAAGAAGGCCAGCGCAAACTGGATGACAATCTTGCGTCCGAACCGGTCCGACAACGGGCCGTAGAACAGCTGGGCAAAGCCGAAGCCGGTCAGATAGACGCCGATCACGAATTGCTGGTCATTCTCCGACCGCACGCCCAGATCACCGGCGATATCGTCCAGCGCCGGCAGCATCATGTCGATGGCCAGCGCGACCACTGCCGTCATGGCGACCAGGAGCGCAACAAGTTCCGTGAGCGAGATCGGCATGGTTGTGCCGGTCGCGTTTTGGGGCTGGGTCATGAACGGCTCCGGAGATCTGGCATGGGCCCATGCCAAGGCGATCAGATGCGACCTGAGCGAGTAAAATTCAACCCCGGAGTTGAAACCGCTGTCAGGCGTTTTCGTAGGGGTCGTAGAAGAGATGGGCCTGGAAGCTGGCCGCGATACGGTTGGCGCGTTCCAGGAAGGCGGCCTTGGCCGCCGGCGTTGCACCGATCTCGTCGAGTGTTTCGCCAAACAGGCCCAGCCAGCGTTCGAAATGGGCCGGTGAGATCTGCTCTTTCAGCTTCACATGGGCCGGCATCGGCCGTCCGGCATAGCCGCCATCATGGAAGATGATCGCCGACCAGAAGGATTTCATCGTGGCCAGGTGCGGTCCCCACTCACCGGGAATGGCGCCGGCAAAGACCGGGCCCAGCATGTCGTCGGCGCGGATATGGCCGTAGAAGGTCTCGACAAGGTCGGAGATGAGACCCTGGGTAATCTCCATCGCCTCCGCTTCGGCGCGGGCGGCCAGACGGGCTTCGGTGACGCGGACTTGGATGGGTGAGGACATGGCAGCGATGTAGGACGGTGCGGCCCGTGCCGCAATGCGGCGCGCTGGCGCAGGGGGGCTTTTCTTCTCCACCCTGTGGGGAAGTGGGCCAATGCGCAGCATTGGGCCGATAGGGCCGAGCGCAGCGAGGGGGCGACGCGTACCGCCTGCGGCGGCCCCTCCGTCTCGCCCTGACGGGCGATCCACCTCCCCGCGCGGCGGGGAGGAAAGCCTTTCAGCTCCCTAGACGTTGAAGCGGAAGTGCAGCACATCGCCGTCCTTGACGATGTACTCCTTGCCTTCCGCGCGCATCTTGCCCGCTTCCTTGGCCGGGGCTTCGCCGCCGCAGGCGACATAGTCGTCATAGGCGATGGTCTCGGCGCGGATGAAGCCCTTTTCGAAATCACCATGGATGACGCCGGCGGCCTGCGGTGCGGTCCAGCCTTCGCGGATCGTCCAGGCACGGGCTTCTTTCGGACCGGCGGTGAAATAGGTCTGCAGGCCCAGCAGCGAATAGCCGGTGTGGATGAGGCGATCGAGGCCGGGTTCTTCCAGACCGATCGCTTCCATGTATTCGTCGCGCTCCTCGTTTTCGAGGAGGGCCAGCTCGCTCTCGATCTTGGCTGAGATGACGACGGCCTCAGCGCCTTCTTCCTCGGCCCGCTTCATCACGATCTCGGAATAGGCATTGCCGGTGCCGGCGCTGCCTTCATCGACATTGGCGATGAACAGGACCGGCTTGGTGGTCAGGAGCTGCAGGTTGCGCCAGGCCTTGCGGTCATCCTTGGGCACGTCGGCAAAGCGGGCCGGCTTGCCGTCATTGAGCTGGGCCAGGGCGATGTCGATCAGGACGAGGGTGGCCTTGGCTTCCTTGTCGCCGGACTTGGCTTTCTTCTCGAGGCCGGACTTGCGCTTTTCCAGGCTTTCCAGATCGGCCAGCATCAGCTCGGTCTCGACGGTTTCGAGGTCGGCGAGCGGGTCGATCCTGTTGTTCACATGGGTGATGTCGTCATCGTCGAAGCAACGCAGCACATAGGCGATGGCGTCGGTCTCGCGGATGGTGGCGAGGAATTGATTGCCAAGGCCTTCGCCCTTGGAGGCGCCTTCGACCAGACCGGCAATATCGACGAAATTCATCCGCGCCGGCAGGATTTCCTTGGAGCCGGCGATCTCGGCCAGCTTGGCCAGGCGCGGTTCGGGCACGGCGACATCACCAACATTCGGTTCGATGGTGCAGAAGGGATAATTCGCTGCCTGCGCCGCTGCCGTCTGGGTGAGCGCATTGAACAGGGTCGACTTGCCGACGTTCGGTAGCCCGACGATGCCGCATTTGAAACCCATGATGGATATCCCTTATTGGTTCGAGCGCGCCTTATAAGAAGAATGCAGCGCGGGGTCGACTGTGGAGTCAGTGGGTGGGCAACTCGTCCTTGTCATCCCCGCTGGATGTCCGGCGCAGGCCGGACGCAAGGCGGGGACCCAAGTGGTCGCCATCAATTAGGTCCCTGACTTTCGCCCCGCCTGCGCAGGGCGTCCATCAGGGATGACAAAGCATGTGAGTTCAATCCGCGTCCGGACCCCGCTTCACGACCTCCGGTGCCGGTGCCTTGTGCGTCACTTTGGTCTGGAAGGCGTCGTAATCGCCAGCGGCCAGCAGATCCAGGCTGCCGGCGATGGCGTCCAGCAGGTCGATCAGCCAGGCTTCCTCCGCCTTGGCGAAATCGGACAGGACATAGCCGGTGACGCGATTGCGGTCGCCGGGATGGCCGATGCCGATTCGGGCGCGGCGGAAATCCGGGCCGAGCTGGCTGGTGATCGACTTGATGCCGTTATTGCCGGCTGCCCCGCCACCCATTTTCATGCGGAATTTGCCGGGCGCTAGGTCGAGCTCGTCATGAAAGACGATGATGTCCTCCGGCTTGACCCGGTAGAAGGCCGCCGCCGCTCCGACGGAATTGCCGGCATTGTTGTAGAAGGTCTGCGGCTTGAGCAGGAGCAGCTTGTTGGAGCCGATCGTGACCTCACTGGCCAGGCCCTGGAAGCGTTTGCGCCAGGGACCGGCGTTCCAGGCCTGGGCGATGATGTCGAGCGCCATGAAGCCGACATTGTGCCGGTTGCGCAGGTATTTCGGCTCGTAATTGCCAAGGCCGGCCAGGATCTTCATCGCAGGGACTTCCTTTATGGGGCGAGCAATGACCGCCGGATACGAAATCAGCGAAGCCATGGTGTGGCCTCGCTGATCTCAATACCAGTACTGAAAAGCGGGGAGGTCTACTCCTCGTCGCCCTTCTGGCGGATGGCTTCCGGCTCTTCCGGGGTCTCATCCGTCTCTTCTTCAGCGTCCGTGAGAACTGCGCGCGAGCCCTGCAGGGTCGCGACGGTGAAGTCACGATCGGTGATGGTCGGGACCACGCCCTTCGGCAGCTTGATGGCCGAAATGTGCAGCGAATCGCCAATGTCCAGGCCGGTCAGGTCGGCTTCAACCGATTCCGGAATGGAGCCGGCCGGGCAGAGCAGCTCGACATCGTGACGCACGATGTTGAGGACGCCACCGCGCTTCAGGGCCGGGCAGGCGTCTTCATTGGTGAAGTTCACGGCCACATTGACATTGATCTTGGTGTCTTCGTCGACGCGATACAGGTCGATGTGCATCGCCTTGTCGGACACCGGGTGGAACTGGATGTCACGGGCGATGACCGTCTGGCGCTTACCCTTGTGATCGATCTCGATCATGTTGGACAGGAAGTGACCGCCCAGCAGAGCCTTGCGGATTTCATTGCCGCGCAGGGTGACCGAAACCGGGTCCAGCTTGCCGCCATAAACGATGCCCGGGACGAGGTCTTCCCGACGGGCAGCGCGAGCCGCGCCCTTGCCGGTGCCTTCACGAACGTCAACGGTGAGAACGATGTTGGAGCTCATCGGTCCAGATCCTTAAATGCAAACGCCGCCTCCTGCAGATTGAGTGCGGGCGGCGATCTATCCAGGCGTCATGCCTACAGTGTTATTTCGAGCGGCGGGCTATAGCCGATAGAAACGCCCCACGCAACAGCGCTGCACGGGAAGAGTCAGCGATTGGCAGCCCTGTCTTGGTCAGCCACGCATCGCAAAGTCGAAGCGGGTCTCGCATCCCGTCGCATATCGGGCCGGGGCAGTGTCATTCCAGGCGTAGCGCCAGGTTTCGATCGCGCGGGCCGCTGGCTGGACTGCGTCCCGCGTCGCGCCATGGTCGAGATCCTCGATATCAGCGCCGTAGCGGATGTTGCTCGTGGTCCCGTCCGGGCCGATATCGAACAGCATGTGAATTTCGCGCGGACCGGAACTTTGATTGATGTACATGAAATAGGCGAGTTCTTCCGGGAAATCCGGAGTGGGTCTGTCCACAATCGTCATGTGCTCATGGGCTTCGGAACAGCGCAGGGTGGCGCCAGGCGGCACGACCGGATTGAGAATTCCGCCGAAATGGACCAGGTTTTGGCTGGCGCAGGCGGACGCGCACAGACCGACAACGACGACACCGACAAGACGCATGCTTCCCCCCAAGTTCTGATGGGAAGGCCAGCACGGCAGACGTGTTGGTGTCAATCTGTCTCGGTCTAGTCGAACAGCTTCGACACCGACTCGTCATTGGCGATGCGGCGGATGGCTTCGCCGAGCAGGGGCGCCACTGACAGGCGGCGGACTTTCGGCGTTGCTGTTGAATTGGGCGGCTCGGTCACCGAGTCGGTGACAACCAGTTCGCGCAGCCGCGACTTGTCGACCCGGCCCTGCGCATCCTTCGACAGTACGCCGTGCGTGACATAGGCGGACACTTCGATCGCGCCCTTTTCCAGCAGGGCGTCGGCGGCATTCACCAGCGTGCCGCCACTGTCGCACATGTCGTCGAACAGGATGCAGCGCCGGCCTTCGACCTCACCAATGATGTTCATCACCTCAGCCACACCGGCTTTCGGGCGACGCTTGTCGACGATGGCGATCTCGGCATCGAGCAGCTTGGCCAGCGCGCGGGCCCGCACCACACCACCGACATCCGGCGATACGATCAGCAGATTGTCGGTCTCGTAATGACGACGGATATCCGCCTCCATCACCTTGGTGGCGAAGAGGTTGTCGGTCGGAATGTCGAAAAAGCCCTGGATCTGCCCGGCATGCAGGTCGACGGTCAGGACCCGGTCGGCGCCCGCCTTGGCGATCAGATTGGCGACAAGCTTGGCCGAAATCGGGGTGCGGCCCCCGGTTTTGCGGTCCTGTCGGGCATAGCCGAAATAGGGGATGACCGCGGTAATCCGCCGCGCGCTGGCTCGCACCAGCGCATCGATGCAGATCAGCAATTCCATCAAATGGTCGTTGGCGGGCCGTGAGGTCGATTGCAGGATGAAGACATCTTCACCGCGCACGTTTTCGTCGATCCGGACGAAGATCTCGCCATCGGCGAATCGTTCGATGTGACTGGCTGTCAGCGGTGCGTCGAGATAGTCGGCGATGGACCGGGACAGGTCCGGATTGGCGGTGCCCGACATCAGCTTCATCGTTTCGACCCCCGAGTCGTTGGAAACGCGTCTTAGGAAACGCGGGCTGCTTAGCACCGGGTCGCCGGGGAATGAAGCCGAAATGATCAGCCTGCGGAAAAACCTGGCGGGGGTGGCAATTCGGCACTGTCCAGGCAAACCAGCTTGAACAGCTCGCCCATCTGCTCGGTATCGGTCAAACGCCAGATTTGTCTCGCGATTTCCGAACGCTTGCCGGGTTGCGACTGGCTCAGGACGGCCGCGCGCGCCTCCAGTCCGAGGTCTCTCAGCCATTGACCCTGGGTTTGCGGGCCATGCGCGGTCAATCCGGCTGTACGCCCTGCCTGCATTAAGGATTCGAAGTCGACCCGGGCCGTCAGGTCAGCTGTTCCGGGGTCTTGCAGCGGCGGTTGTTTCTTATGAGCGCGGATCGCCTGGAGGGTGTCGCCGATCTCGCTGGTTGCCGGGCCATAGTCAATAAACAGCGCCCGACCGGGCTGATTGGCGAAGCGTTCGGCGAGCTGGTCGACGACCTGCCGGTCACCCGGTCGCAGCTCGACCAGGGCGCCGTCTTCCGCGTCGCGCAGGCGCTCGGGGATGAGATCCGTGTCCTGGCCCAGTGGCGGGCCGAGCACGAAGACGAAATCGCTCTCGCTGTCATTCCCGTATGTTGGCGCGAGACCGACCAGCCGTTCATGCCACTCACCCTTGTGGCGAAGGGCCTGGCGCACGGGCAGGCAGTCGAGGAACTCATTGCCGACGATGAAGCAGGGCCCGGGCGCGGCGGCATCCAGCCGGTCGATCCAGCGGATCTGGGCGCCGCTGGGTCCCAGCGTCTGCGCCTGCACCGCCTTGAGGGCAGCGCTGGCCTCGATCAACATGATTTCGGTGGCATCCATGAAGCCGGGCACCGTGCGGGCAGCACGCAAGGCGTCGCTCATCATCGTGCCGCGGCCAGGCCCCATCTCGATCAGCTTGAAAGCGGCCGGACGGCCCATGTCGAGCCAGGTCTGGGCAGCGACCAGCCCGATCAGCTCGCCGAACATCTGGCTGATTTCCGGAGCAGTGATGAAGTCCGCCACGGCGCCGATCGGGTCCTTGGTGGCATAAAAACCGTGACGCGGATCGAACAGGGCTTCTGTCATGAAGGCGGCGATCGATATCGGCCCGCCCGAACGGATACGGTCGCGAAGCGTGTCGGCAATCATGACTTGGCAGGCGTGCCCGTCTTCAGGGCGCGATGGATCAGCCAGGCGCCGGCCAGGATCATCGGGATCGACAGCAACATGCCCATGGTGATGTAGCCGCGCAGGGCTTCCGGCATGTAGACGTCCGGCTCCCGCACGGTTTCCAACGAGGTGCGGAACAGGCCGTAGAACAGCAGGAAGAGACCGGCATTGAGGCCCGGTTTTTCCAGCGAGCGGAATTTCCACGTCGCAATATTGATGATGGCAAACAGGGCGACACCTTCCAGCGCAGCCTCATAGAGCTGGCTTGGGTGGCGCAGCGCGCATTCGGGATCATGGGCAAAGCGCATGGCCCAGGGCACATCGGTCGGACGGCCCCACAGTTCGCCATTGATGAAATTGGCCAGTCGGCCGAAGAACAGGCCGATCGGTGTCACCACGGCGGCAGCGTCGCCGATCCGCATCAGGTCCAGCTTCTGGCCGCGGGCAAACCACCACAGCGCCAGCGACACACCGATCAGGCCGCCATGGAAGGACATGCCGCCATCGGTGATGCCCAGCACGATGTCCAGCGGCCGCTCCCAGATCATGTCCGGCATGTAGAAGAGGACAAAGCCCAGCCGTCCGCCGCCGATCACGCCGAGGGTCGCCCAGATCAACAGATCGTCGACCTGTGGCTCGGTGAAGGGGGCTTTGGGCTTTTTGGTGCCGGCGGGAGCCCACAATCCGGGGCGCCGCGACAGCGAGACCATGTAGCGCCAGCCCAGCATCAATCCGGCGATATACGCCAGCGCATACCAGCGCAGGGCGAACCAGACCCGCTCCTGGCTGCCGAAGTCGAACCCGTCAGGTCCGATCGAGAACAGGACGGGGTCGATCAGGTCAAAGCTTGGCGGACAGTATTCCATGATATACTCGGCTCTTGGCTCGGCGAGGTGCAGCTGTGACGGAACGGCGCGTTGCGCTTTTCGGGTCAGAGCCGCATATAGGCAATGTTGAACCCACTAATGGCTTTCTTTGATGCAAACGCGCAACCCGCTTCTGAATGATTTTGCTGATCTGATGACCGACGCCTTCGGCGCGGCACAGGCGATGGGCGAAGAGGCGCGCACGGTGTTCCGTGCCCGCGCTGACCGCATGGTCGCTGAAATGGATCTGGTCACGCGCGAGGAGTTCGACGCTGTCAAAGCTGCGCTTGACGCCTCGCAGGATGAGGTCGCCGCGCTGACAAAGCGTCTCGATGCGCTGGAAAAAGCCGCCGCGACCAAGCCGAAAACCACCAGTCGGGCCAAAGCCCCGGCTGCAAAGGCCCAGACGAGCAAGGCCAAAAGCACCAAGGCCTGATCCCGAAATCACGCGCGCTACGCGCTTTTTATTGCGCCTGCCGCGGCGCAGACATACCGTCATGGCACGGTGTGAGTCGCCGCGCAGACGATGGAGCCACTTCGATGGACCTGCTGTCAGACGAATTCTCACCGACTGTGACCGACCCGCTCGACGCGGTCGAGCAGGCGGTGATCGGCGAGCAATACCCCTATGACCGCGATGAGAATGGCGAAATCCATCTCACGGCCAGCGGTGAGTGGCGTGACCACCAGATCTGGTTCGCCTGGCGTCCGGAGCTGGAAGCGCTGCACATTTGTGGCAGCCTCGATCTGAAGGCCCCGGCCAACCGCTTCGGCGATGTCTGCCAGCTGGTTGTCCGTCTCAACGAGAAGCTCTGGATGGGCCATTTCGACATCTGGGCCGAGGATGGTTCAATCGTCTATCGCCACGCCCTGTCGCTGCCCAATGGCGAGGCCGTATCGCCGTCGCAGGCCGCAGCCATGATCTCGGCTGCCCGCGAGGCCGGCGAGCGCTTCTATCCGGCTTTCCACTTCCTGGTCTGGGGCGGCAAGGGTGTCGAGGAAGCCGCTGCCGCTGCCATGTTTGAAACAGCTGGCGAGGCCTGACCCCGGCCATGGCACAAAACTTTCGGATTGCACTCATTGGCGGCGGCAATATGGGCGGTGCCCTTGCCGCCGGCTGGTTGCGCACCAAGCGTGGCGCGGTGGCCGCTGACGAGCTGGTGGTCATCGACCCGTCTCCCGGTGAAGTCGTCCAGGACCTGGCGTCGCAGTCCGGTGTCGCCGTTCTGCCCGAGTTGACTGCCGACGCGGCGGCGACGCTCGAGCTAGCCGTCCTGGCGGTAAAGCCGCAGATTTTTGAACAGGTGGCGACATCGCTGGCCGATGCTTTGCCGGTCAGCACCGGCGTGGTCTCGATCATGGCCGGTGTGACCCTGAACCGTCTGACGATGGCCTTGGGCGAGCGGGCCATTGTCCGTGCCATGCCGAACACCGCAGCAGCGGTCGGCGCGGGTGTCTCGGTCTGTGTGGCCAATGAGGCCGGCGAAGCGCTGGAAAAGACGGTGACCCGCCTTTTGAAGACCGCCGGTACTGTCGAATGGGTGGCGGATGAGCGCATGATCGGTGCGGTGACCGCGGTTTCCGGATCAGGCCCGGCCTATGTCTTCCTGCTCGCCGAAGCCCTCGCCGGTGCGGCTTTCGCCGAAGGCCTGCCACGCGAGCTGGCCGACAAGCTGGCCCGTGAAACCATCATCGGCGCCGGGGCGCTGCTGGCCAAGTCCGGCAAGTTACCGCAGGAATTGCGCCGCGCCGTGACCTCCCCGAATGGCACCACCCAGGCGGCCGTCGACGTGCTGATGGGCGCCGGTGGCGGTCTGCCAGAACTGGTCCGCCAGGCTGTGGCCGCGGCCGAGCGACGCTCGCGGCAGATGGGTCAGGATCCGGGCAAGCGCTAAGGTGTTTGCCTGACAAGGGAAGGGCCTGTCAGCCATTCCCCTCCACACCCCGCTATCCCAATCATATTTTTCCCGGCCGGAGCCCCGCAAAAGCGGGGTGGAGAGCCGGGACCTGCTGACTCCTCCGGCAAGCGATGAGTCTCCCGTAGGTCCCGGATGGCGCTGCGCGCCTCCGGGAAAAATGTAGGGGGATGGAAGAGAGGGAGTGGCGGGTCAGAAGGGTGAAACGCGCCAGCGTGTCGTCACTGACCACCCATCACCCACTCCGTCTGTCCGCTTCGCCCATCAAGGGCGAGGACCTGTGGGTTCCACTTTCCTCACTGCGGCAGGCTGATCACCGCCAGCAAGCCACCCAGCTCAGACCGGCCCAGCCGGATATCCCCGCCATGGCCCCGCGCCACGTCGCGGGCGAGGGCGAGGCCGAGGCCGACGCCCTTGCGGTTCTGGTTGCGGCTTTCATCGAGGCGGTTGAAGGGTTTGAGGGCCTCGTCATACTGGTCTTCCGGGATGCCGGGACCATCATCCTCGACCCGGATCTCGATCCGCGCCCCATTGGGCTCCACCGTGACCTCGACCACTTCGCCGAAGCTGGTGGCATTGCCGATCAGGTTGGCGAGCGCCCGCCGGATGGCTCCGGGGCGCAGTTCGGCATCGAGCTCGCCCTCCGTGTCAAAGCGGATATCGCCGCCATGACGGCGGGCATCCTCGACCACTTCGCGGGTCAAACCGATCAGGTCGATGCGCTGGGTTTCCTCGCTGCCATCGCCGCGGGCAAAGTCGAGATACTCGTCCAGCATCGCTTCCATCTCGTCGAGATCGCGCCTCGCATCGGCGGTCTCGCCGGTTTGCGGCATCAGGGCGAGCTGGAGTTTGAGCCGGGTCAGCGGCGTGCGCAGGTCATGGCTGACCCCGGCCAGCAGTGCGGTGCGCTGTTCGAGATGGCGCTTCAGGCGGGCCCGCATCTCCAGGAAGGCATGGGCGGCCTGCCGCACCTCGGTGGCCCCGGCAGGACGGAAGTGGGCGACGTCCTGACCGCGGCCGAATTGCTCGGCGGCGTCGGCGAGGCGGCGGATCGGCTTGACCTGGTTGCGGATGAAAACGACCGAGACGGCGGTCAACAGCGTTGTCGCGCCGATGATCCACAACAGGAAAATATGGCCGGTCGTGGCAAATACCCGGTCGCGCGGGGTGATGAAGCGCAGCACGCCGCCTTCGACCTGGACCCGCACATCGACATAGCTGGGATAGCGGGTGGTATCGAACCAGACCGGGTTGTCGAGTTGCTGTGACAGGGCTTCGCGCAGGGTGATGTCGAGCGTGCGGAAGAAGGAGGAGCGGCGCGAGGTCGGCAGAGTGTCGTCAGGCCGGAAATCGATCGACAGGCGGGTGGTGCCCAGCGCTGCCTCGATATGGCGCTGGAAGGCCGGCGTCTCGCCGCCCTCCTGCTCGTAAAGCTGGGTCGCCATGGCGATTTCGCCGGCCACGCCTTCGGACAGGCGGCTTGTCACTGTCTCCCAGTGTTCCTCGAAGAAGGACCAGGCGACGGCGACCTGCATCAGCCCGACCGGCAGCACGATGATCAGCAACGTCCGTGCGAACAGGCCCTTGGGCAGGAAGCGTTTGAGGACAGACACGACGGGTCAGTCCTCGAATACGGGGTCGGCGAGCAGGCGATAGCCTTCGCCGCGGACCGTCTGCAGGTGCATGGGCTCCTTGGGGTCGGCTTCCAGCTTGCGGCGCAGGCGCGTGACCTGGACATCGACCGCCCGTTCGCCGCCACCGGTCCGCTCCGACAAGGTCAGGCGCGAGACTGTCTGGCCGGCAGACGCCGCGAGGGCGGCCAGCAACGCCGCTTCGCCGCCGGTCAGGCGGACCGGCTCGCCGTCCTTCGCCAGGCTCTCGCGGGCGATGTCAAAACTCCACGGTCCGAAGATGACGCGCTGGATGGCGGCCTGGGCCGGCCTGGCGCGGCGCAGGATGGCATTGATCCGCAGCACCAGTTCTTCCGGCTCGAAGGGCTTGGGCAGATAATCGTCCGCACCCAGCGACAGGCCCTTGATCCGGTCTTCGGCATCGCCGCGCGCGGTCAGCAGGAGGATCGGAGTCTCGCCGCGCTTGCGGACGGCTTCGGTCAGTTCGAACCCGTTCATGCCCGGCATCATCACGTCGAGAACCAGAAGGTCGAAGGCGAGCGAATTCAGGGTCGACAGGGCCTTGCCGGCATTGGGTGCGGTGGAAACCCGGAACCCGCGTTCCTGCAGGAAACGCTTGAGCAGGTTGCGGATGCGGTCGTCATCATCAACGACGAGAATATGCGCGTCTTCAACGTGCGTCTGGGCCATGAAGTCCTGCCGGATTGCGAGCCGCGATCATGACGCGGCGGGCGGATGCGCTCAAGGTGCTTTGTCGGAAGCTTTCTGAACCGATCCACCCGCCTGCAGGCGTTCGGCGCAGGCTTCGCGCAGGGCGTCCAGGCCGACCTCATAGGGTTGCGGGTCGGCGTAGATGGCCGCGAGAGGTGCGCGGGCTCCTTCCACAAGCTCCGCCGGGGTCAGCAGGCGTGACATGTGCGGGACCAGCCCGGCCGATCGTACAGCGTCGATCTGGGGCCACATGCGATGCCATCCGCCATAGAGGCGCAGCGAGACGACATTCACCGGCAGGTGATCGCTGGAAACAGTCTTTACGAGTGGCCAACCGGGCGCGGTGATGGTCGTGCGCTCCCTGTCATAGCGGCCGGTGTGCACGCTCAATCGCGTCGACGACGATATCGCCCGCACTATCTCAAGCAAGTCGAGGGAGAAGGCATCGATCAGCACGGGGGCATCGTGCAGCGCGGCGACCCGGACCAGTTCCGCAAGGGCAACCTTTCGATCGCCCGTGCCGATCTTCATCTCCAGGACAACGGCGTGGCCGCGTGCTGCCGCAAGCGCGTCCTCAAGCCGCCACATCTGCCCGGCCTTGCAGCCAGCCGTGACCGCCTTGCGACCCAAGCGGTCGAACATCATGTTCGGGTGCCGGGTGTAGAGCAGCGGCGGCGAGTCGCCGTCAGCGACCCAACAAATATCGGCCTCGTGAGCATGGCGGGCTTCAGGCAGTCGATCGGCCAGCGACAGCCCGCGCTCGAAAGCGCGCGGCGAGTTCAGTGATCTATGATGAAGAATTTCAAGTGCTTGAGGCGGTAGTGACATGCCGCATTCAAGCCTTGCCGCCAGCGTTTCGCAAGCCGGCCAGCAGATAATCAAGACCCGACCAGGCGGTGACCACGATGGCCAGCCAGAAGCTTGTTTGCGCGATCAGGGCTGCGGTCGTCGCCGGGATCCAGTCAGGCGGCAGCAAGGGCGCTGCCAGAAGTGCGATTATGGCGACGCCTTGCACGATGGCTTTCAGCTTCCCTGACAGACGAGCGCCGACTGCGCGACCGTTCGATTGCATCATCAACCGGGCATAGCTCACCACAACATCACGCCAAGCGAAAACGACGATAGCCCATACCGGGATCAGCCCGTTTGCGGCGAGGGCGGTGAACGCTCCCAACCTGTACAGGCTGTCAGCAAGCGGGTCGAATTTCGCGCCGAACTCGGATGCTTGATTGAAGCGCCGGGCGATAAAGCCGTCGAGCAGATCGGTGACTTCCGCGATCCCGGCCACAACAAGGGCCCAGACCAAAGCCCGGTCCCCGCCGTGAGAGAGGGCGAGAAACAGGAGCGGCACAAGCACAATGCGGGAGGCGGTGAGTACGTTAGGCAGGGTCCACATTCCGGTCATCCTTCCCGCGCGCAGAGGAGGCGGTCGGCAATTTCGACAAAACCGTCAGCCCCGTCGCCTTCGGCAATGACGGCGGGATGGGCTGTCATGTGCGGCAGGAAGCGGCGAATACCGGCCACCCCGAAGCTCAAAGGGAAGGCCGCGAACATGGGTTCGTCATTCGGTGCGTCGCCGATATAGGCGACCCGGGCAGGCTGGTCGTCTGTGCTGATCCCGAAACGCTCTGCCAGAACATGCCGCGCCGTGGTCTGTTTGTCGTGGTCGCCGAACCAGGCATTGACATGGATCGAGCTGGTCTTGGCGGTCGCACCGGCCGCTTCGAAGTGACGTCGCACACGTTCGGCGTCATCCAGCGAGGCGCCATGAACGTCCTCAGCAAAGTCGACAGCGACGTCACAGATGCGCCAGTCATTGTCGGCCGATAGTGCCAGGCCGGCGGCCAGGTTTGTCGCGGTTCTTGCCAGTTCGTCCAATCGGGCACGGGTTTCGGAGCCCGAATTGAAAAATGTGTCGCGATCGATCCGGCCATCACGGGTGCGAGCGAAGCAGAAGGCGCCATTCTCTCCAATCACCGCATTGATCGGCCACCACCGCGCGATGAGATCGCACCAACCGGCCGGGCGACCGGTCACGGCGAGGGTAACAAACCCAGCGGCCTGAAGGCGTTCCATTGCAGCGAGGCTGGATGCCGGTACGCGATCATCGCGGGTGACAGTGCCGTCGAGGTCAAACAGAAAGGCGCGAACACCGGCGAGTGCCGTGTCACTCATGTTTGCCGCCGCCGTCGACGCGTCTGACCAGCTCATCCCACTCATCCTCATCGAGTTTGAACTGCTCTATCATCTCATCACGCGGAATGGCGCGGGCCGATTGCAGCCAGAGTACCAGGAAGAAGAAAACAAGGGCGCCGGCGATTGCGACCACGGGCGCCGCCAGGGCGATGAAGGCAAACACTGACGAGACCGCGAGCGTGATCCCGATCCCTGCGACCACAATCGAGCGACCGACAACTTTCAGGCGCGTCTTGATCGGCACCAGCGGTGACAGTGTGTTTGTGTGGACAATTTCTGCTGCTGCCATCAAGGCACCGGCAATCGCGAGGATGCCGGCATTCCACAACGCAAGTTCAGCGTCGACAAACAAGGACGTTCCGGTGGCGTCTCCCTGGATGACGAGGGCTGCGACAACGATTGCTGCGGAAAGTGCGAAGCCGGAATAGGCCTCCCACCTGTATTCCCGGTGATACTCAATCAGGGCCTCATGTGAGAGCTTGCCCGTTTCCACCAGGTATTCTTCGGCGTGGCGATATCGCCGGATCCGGCCATTCTTGTCTTTGCCCATCTTGCGGTTTTGGCGGCGGGCCGTAATGACGAAGAACACGACAGCGATCGCGTAGATGAAGATCATTGTGGCCAGTTTCGGCATCACGGAGAGCTCGGAAAGTCGGCAATCAGACCAGCTGCGGGCTGCGGCGCAGACCTCGGGCGGCGCAATCTGGTGGGCGAGTGCTGCCCAGGCTGCCGCAAGGGCCAACGTCAGTACAAGGTAGAAAATGGTCCTGAACATGATGCCGCGCGCCCCCTGTTTCTTCCTGATCATACCGTTCTGACGGGAAGTCGAAAGCGTCAATCGACTTTCGGTTGAGGCAAAAAACGATGGAGTGTGAATGCGGCGGCGAGCCACAGGAGCGATATCCAGACATAAAGCGTGATGTCGCTGCTGATCCAGCCCAGCGGGGCAGCGAGCAGGGGCAGGGCGCTGGCCATCAGGGCGAGAGCCTGCCCGATCAGTGCCATCGGGCGGGCACTGGCTGAAAGCGCATCTCCTGTTGATGGTCGCAGGAGGTCATGCCCGTGCGTCGCCACGATCGCGGATACGGGCGCGATCAGATAGGCCGTCGGGCCGATGATGAGGAGGTAGAGGACCAGCCAGGCGCTGGCATGGGCGGCGCGGGCGAGGCGGGCCGCAAGCCCGTCGCCGCTGATCCGCATCAGGGCGATCACGCAGGCAATCACAAAGGCTGTGGCGCCAAAGCCGGCGAGACCCCGCGCCGCAGTGAGGAAGCCGTCGAACGGGGCCAGCCCGCCGGCCGAGCCGGTCCAGCGCCAGGACAGCCAGATCGCGACCGGCCCGGTCAGGCACAGGGCGAGCCGCATGAGGGCGAAACCGGTCTTCATCGGAGGTGTCATCCTGGTGTTCATCTCACGCACTCCGTCATTTCTGGAACCAGTCATGGATCTTCCTGGCCATGGCCCTGGAAATCCCGTCAACCGCTTCGAGGTCAGCCAGGGCCGCATTGCGCACGGCCTTGGCCGAACCGAAATGGGCCAGCAGCGCCTTCTTGCGAGAGGGACCGATCCCGTCAATCCCGTCGAGCGGATTGTCGGTCATCTGCTTCTTGCGCTTGGCCCGGTGGCCGCCAATGGCAAAGCGGTGGGCCTCGTCACGCAGGCGCTGGAGATAGTAGAGCACCGGGTCCTTCATCGGCAGTTTGAAGGGCGGCTTGCCGGGCAGGTAGAAGGCTTCGCGCCCGGCATCGCGTTCCGGTCCCTTGGCAATGGCGGCGATGGTGATGCCGGTCTCGTCGGTAATGCCCAGCTCCTCGGCGATTTCCATGACGCTCGACAATTGACCCTTGCCGCCATCGATCAGCACCAGATCGGGCACCGGCGCGCCGTCATCCCGCTCTTTCAGAAGGCGCGAGAAGCGGCGCTTGAGCATCGCCTTCATCATCGCGAAATCATCATTGGTGGCGGCGTCATCGCCCTTCATGTTGAAGCGGCGATAATGGTTTTTCTCGAAGCCCTCGGGCCCGGCGACGATCATCGCGCCGAGCGCGTTGGTGCCTTGGATATGGGAGTTATCATACACCTCGATCCGCTGGGGCAGGTCGGTCAGGTCGAAGACGCGCTGCACGCCCTTCAATAGCTGGGTCTGGGAGGCGCTTTCGGCCATCCGCCGGGCCAGGGCTTCGCGGGCATTGGTCAGGGTGCGATCGACCAGCTTGCGCTTTTCGCCGCGACGGGGCGTGTGCAGGGAGACCTTGCGCTCGGTGCGCAGGCTCAGCGCTTCGCCCAGCAGCTCGGCCTCCTCGATCTCGTGCGATAGCAGGATCAGTGCCGGGGCCGGCTTGTCATCATAGAATTGGGCGATGAAGGCGGCGAGGACCTCGGCCGGTTCGGCCTCCATGTCATGGCGCGGGAAGAAGGACTGGTTGCCCCAGTTCTGGCCGGCCCGGAAGAAGAAAACCTGGACGCAGGACTTGCCGCCATCGCTATGCACGGCGACCACATCGGCCTCTTCCACCCCGTCCGGATTGATGCCCTGGTCAGTGGTCACCGCCGCGATGGCGCGGATCCGGTCGCGCAGCTTGGCAGCGGTCTCGAAATCCATCGCTTCGGACGCCTGCGCCATGCGGGTCTGCAAATCCTCGCGCAGGGCATTCGAGCGTCCGCGCAGGAAATCGGTGGCCTGGCCGACCAGCTCGTCATAGGCGGCAGGGTCAATGAGATCGACGCAAGGCCCGGCGCAGCGCTTGATCTGGTGCAGCATGCAGGCCCGCGAGCGCCCCTCATAGACGCTGTCACTGCAGGTGCGGACCAGGAAGGCCTTTTGCAGCGTATTGAGGGTCTGGTTGACGGCACCGACCGAGGCAAAGGGGCCGAAATAATCGCCCTTGGCCTTGCGCGCCCCGCGATGCTTGGTCAGCTGGGCGGCGGGGTGGTCCTTGCGGATCAGGATATAGGGGAAGCTCTTGTCGTCGCGCAGCAATATGTTGAAGCGCGGCTTCAGCGACTTGATGAGGTTGGCTTCCAGCAGCAGGGCTTCGGTCTCGGTCTGGGTGACCACGAACTCCATTTTGCGCGTCAGGCCGATCATCAGGGCGATGCGGTTGGAATGGCCGCGCCCATTGGCATAGTTGGAGACCCGGTTCTTCAGATTGCGGGCCTTGCCGACATAGAGCACCGCCCCATCTTCCCCGAACATGCGATAGACGCCCGGCTTGGGCGGCAGGTTGCGGACATAGTCGGCGATGAGTTTCGCACCCGCCAGAGATTGCGCCGGCGCGGCGGAAGCGTCATCTATCTCACCGGATTGAGGAGTTTGCGAAGTCATGTCGGACAGGATTGCGCTCGTTACCGGTGGCGGCAAGCGCCTGGGTGCCAAAATCGCCAGCGCCCTGGGTGCGGACGGTTGGCATGTGATCGTTCATTACAATGCTTCGGCGACTGAAGCACAGGCTGTCGCTGCTGACATCGTTGCGGCAGGAGGCTCGGCCCGGGCGGTTCAGTTTGACCTCGCCGATACCGGTGCTGTCGAAGCTTTCCTGGCTGATGTGGGGCGTGTCGACGTTCTGATCAACTCGGCCTCGATCTTCGAGATGGACCGGCCCGAAGACGTCACCCCGCAATCGCTGGAGGATCACTGGCGCATCAATACGGCGGCGCCGGTCCTGCTGGCCAAGGCAATGGCGGCGCATCACACGCAACGCGCCTCGGGCTGCGTGATCAATCTGCTCGACCAGAAACTCTTCAATCTCAATCCGGATTTTTTCGCCTACACCCTGTCCAAGCACGCGCTTCTGGGCGCGACCACGACCATGGCGATGGCCTTCGCCCCCGCCGTTCGCGTCAATGCGATTGCGCCGGGCATCACCCTGCCATCAGGCGGTCAGAACGCGGAGGAATTTGCACGCGCCCACACGATGAACCCGATGCGCGGTGGCTCGACGCCGGACGACATCATCCGCGCAGTGCGCTTCATCCTTGCGACGCCCTCGATGACGGGCGAGACGATCACCATTGATGGTGGCCAGCATCTCGACGCCCGCAATCGCGACGTCATGTATGCCGCCAATCCGCCGCAGGACGACGCCTCATGAGACTGGACAATGTGATCGAGAACGCACTCGCCAGCGCCTCCGGCGAGGATGTCTTCATCTATCGGCTGGAAGGCGTGAAGCTGGATGTCGAGATCGGCATCCATGACTATGAGCGCGGCGTCAAACAGCGCGTCCTGATCGACGTCATCACCCTGGTGTCCAAGCAATGGTGCGGGTCGGATGATATCGGCACCGTGGTCGATTACGACTATATCCTGCACGGCATCAAGGCGCTGGAAACCCGCCAGTTCGACCTCCAGGAAACCTTGTGCGGGACGGTCCTGGATATCGCCCTGGAACCCGCCGTCGTCTCCGCCGCCCAGGTCACGACGCGCAAGGTCGATGCCTATGCCGATGCCGCGGCTGTCGGCCTGACGCGGTTCCGGCGGAAGGTTTAGGGCGGGGCGTTCGGTCTCCGGCCTTTCTTCCCCACGATGTGGGGAAGTGGGCTCAGCTTCGCGACGCGAAGCTGAGGTCGATGGGGCCCGAGCGTAGCGAGGGGGGCCATGCCGCCTCCGGCGTCACCCCTCCGTCCCGCCCTGACGGGCGCGACACCTCCCCATGAATGGGGAGGAAAAGGGTCCAGCAGGTCCTTCCCCTTATCGTGGGGAAGGTGCCGCGAAGGGCGGAAGGTGCGCGTGCCTTCACCTGCCGCCGATCACCCACTCCGTCTCGCCGCTGCGCGACGAACCACCTCGCCTTGTCTGGGCGAGGATCTGGTGACCATGCTGCGCGTACCCGCGCACACCCACCCATACATCCCTTGCCGAGACGTCGCCGTATCCGGTTTTCCAGGTCAAGGGCGCCGCAGGCGCCGCTTCGCGGTTTCACCCTTGAGCTGGAAAACCGGATACGGCCTGCTGGCTGACAAGCGATGTATGGCTCAGTCCGCGCGCGGGCGCGGCGCGGGGACGCCAGGTCGCAGGCGTCAGCCACCAGCCAGACCCCTGACTTCCGCCCGGCCTTCGCCGGGCGTCCGTCAGGGATGAAGAGGGGCGGTAGTTGAGCCTCAGCTCGCCGCTTCGGCAGGCTTTCCCTTCAACAGCGGCTGCAGACCGCCATAGGTCAGCGACCGCCACAGCCACTCCAGCGGACCGAAGCGGAAGAAGTGGAGCCAGATCGGCGACCAGATCAGCTGGACGGCCCAGACAATCAGCACCAGTTTGAACTGGTCGACCCGCTCGACCGTGCCGAACAGGCCAAGGCCCGGGGCGCCGACGAAGATGAAGGTCATGATCAGGGTCTGGCTGAGATAATTGGTAAAGGCCATCCGACCGGTCGCCGCGAACAGTTTCACGATCAGGCTGAAGACGCCGATCTTCGCCAGCAGCATGACGGTCGACGCATAGCCGAACGCCAGCACGAGGCTGCCGACATAGGTCAGTGCATTGCCGTCGGCCATCGCTTGGGTACTGAATTCGCCAACGATCATGGTCGTGGTCGATGTGTGGCAGAGCCACCAGCCGACCGGCACGGTGATCAGGGCGAGAATGCCATAGCGCACCGAGCCCCAGCTGGCTGACAGGAAGCCGCTCTTGAACAGCGCCATGCCGATGAACATCAGCCCGAGCGTTCGCGGACCCAGGGCAATCATCGAGAAGATCTGTCCGACCAATGCGAAGCCGGCATTCCAGGGCAGGCGGTCGACAAAACCGGCCTGATAGGCGGTGGTCATGCCGGTCTGGAATCCGGCCATCATTTCGGCTTCCTGCGCAGCGCTGTCAGGTGAGGCGAACATCACACCAAGATAGCCGCCGCCAACCATGATCAGCGAGGTGACGCCAATCAGCACCAGGCCCCAGATGACCAGCTTGAGCGGCGACATGCGGCGGGCCTTCACGGCCAGCATGCCGAGCAGGGCGTAGTGAACGAGAATGTCACCCCACCACAGGAAGTAGGCATGGATGGCGCCGATCGCGAGCAGCCACAACATGCGTGGATAATGCCGGCCAGTGTCCTCGCCATCGCCCGCCATCAACACGATGCCGGCGCCGAACAGGGTCGAGAAAAGGGTGACGAACTTGAAGGCGAAGAAGGTGTGGGCAAAGGCCCAGACATCCAGGTTGGCGCCGGTCAGGTCCATCTGCATGGTTGGATCATCGTAAGCGAAGGGCGTCATCGCGAAGCCCTGCACATTCATCATCAAGATGCCCAGAACGGCGATGCCGCGAAGAGCGTCAATCGAGACCAGACGGTCGGTTCTCGGTGCTGACATTGTGTCCCCCTTGGAATTTGGCGCGCAGCATAACCAGTCTGCTGCGCTTTGTCGCCGGGATGCCGGGGCGGTTCAATCCCTCCTGCCTTGCATTCATGTCCCGCTCAGCCGGCCTGTGGCACACTCACGGTTCAAATTGGAGATTCCCATGCATCGTCGAACACTCATTCTGGGCCTGGGCGCCGCGGCGCTGGCACTTGCTTCACCGGCCCGTGCCGCGCAGTTCGGATTGTCCGAACGTCAGGCCGGTGCGGGGATTCGCGAGGCGTTGGGCCAGGCCGCGCGGCTGGCAACAACCCGTCTGGGTCGCCGGGACGGGTTCAATGCGGACCCGCAGGTTCATATCCCGCTTCCCTCTCGCGTGCGTGATGTGCAGTCCATGCTTCGCCGGGTCGGACTGTCCCGCCAGCTCGACGATCTGGAATTGCAGCTCAACCGGTCGGCCGAGGCGGCCATGCCGGCCGTGCAGACCATCTTCATCGATGCCGTGCAATCGATCACGCTGGATGATGCGCTCGGCATTGTCCGCGGTGGTGACCGCTCGGCGACGGACTATCTGGAACAGCGGACCTCGGACCCGCTTTTCGGGCTGATCCGGCCGCGCATGGCCGACACGCTCGA
Source organism: Maricaulis maris MCS10 (assembly GCF_000014745.1). NCBI lineage: Bacteria > Pseudomonadati > Pseudomonadota > Alphaproteobacteria > Maricaulales > Maricaulaceae > Maricaulis > Maricaulis maris. Next base: position 873,977 of record NC_008347.1, read on the forward strand.
GGCATCGGGCGCCTATCGCACGCTGCAGCCGATCGAGGAAAGACTGGGTAATCAGGGCGGGTTTCTGGGCCGCCTGATGCGTGGCCGGTCGGACGGGCAGTCCCTGCGCGACCAGGTGACGGACGATGTTTCGCGGCGCGCCATGGCCGGCGTCTTCCACTATGTCGGCGAGGAGGAGCGGGCGATCCGTCGCGACCCGGTCAACCGGACCAGCTCCATCCTGCGCAGCGTGTTCGGCTGACGCTTCGGCGACACGCCACCCTCACGACCAAGTGACCGGTGCCGGGCTGGCGTCGCGACCCGGATCCGGCAGACTGCTGCGTCAGGTGCCGGGAGGGAGTGTCTGTCGATGTCGATCCGCCATTTTTCGGCCGGCCTCGCCGGCCTTGCCTTGCTGGCGGCGATCACCACGCCGGCGGGGGCGCAGCCGCGTCTCGAAGTCGATTGCGAGGCCGGCCGGGCTCATCATGTGGCGGCTCGCGGGGTTGCCTTCCTCGTCATCCATCGCGGCGCCCTTGTGTGCGAGCGATATGATCGCGGCGTCGATCCCGGAGACAGCTGGTGGCTGGCCAGTGGCACCAAGAGCTTCGCGCCGGTGATGGTCGCCCTGGCGGTCCAGGACGGATTGCTGGAGCTGGACCAGCCGACTGCGCAGATACTGGACGAATGGGCCGACGATCCGGATCAGTCCGCCATCACGATCCGCCATCTGCTCGACCAGTCCAGCGGCCTGGCGGTCAATCCCCGCAACCGGCGACTGCCCGGCTATCAGCGGGCTGTCGATACCCGTCAGGAGTTCGAGGCTGGCGAACGCTTCCGCTATGGGGCGGTGCATTTCGAGGCGCTGGGGGAGGTGTTGCGGCGACAGCTCGATGCTGACGGGCTTGATCCGACCCCGGCCGACTATCTGCTGCGACGCTTCCTGCGCCCGCTGGGGATCGGGATTGCCGGCTGGCGCGCGGTTGACGGGCAGCCGGCCCTGTCGGAAGGCACCCGCATCTCGGCGCTGGACTGGGGACGTTTCGGACAGGCGGTGCTCGCGCGGGGACAGTTCGGTGAGATCCAGCTGGGTGATGAGGAGGTCTGGGCCGCGATGTTCGAGCCCAGCGCCGCCAACCCGGATTATGGCCTGGGCTGGTGGCTGATCCGCCCCGACCCGGACGACTGGCCCCTGCCTTTCGTCGCGGTCGCCGCCGGAGCCGGCGGCCAGCGCCTGTATGTCATTCCGGACCTGGAACTGGTGATCGTCCGCATGACCCGCGGCGTCATCGACGATCGTGCGACACGCGACCAGGCTTGGTCGGACCGGGACTTCCTGCGCCGCCTGATTGTCGCGCGAGACGCCGACTAGCCGCCCAGCGCTGCCCGGGCGAGGACGACGATGTAGCCGATATAACCGGCACACAGCAGGGCGCCGAGGAGGCGGCTGATTGGTTGTTTGGCAAGGATGATGCCGGCAATGACGACGCTGGCTCCCAGCATCACCCAGAAGTCGAGACCGAAGAAAGCCTCGGGTACGGGCAGTTCGCTGCCAGCCAGTGAGGCCGCAATCCCGGTCGCGCCGCCGACGGCGAAAACGTTGAAGATGTTCGAGCCGAGGACATTGCCGATGGCCAGGTCAGCCTGGCGACGGACCGAGGCCATGACGACGGTGGCCAGTTCCGGCAGCGAGGTGCCGAAGGCGACCGCGGTCAGGCCGATGATGGCTTCGTCGACGCCGAGGTCAGCGGCGGCAGCCGTACCACCGGCGACGATCATCTGGGCGCCGATGGGCAGACCCACGAGGCCGATCAGAAGCGAGCCGAGAATGGTCGGCAGGGATTTGGGCAGACCGTCCATATGTTCCAGGTCGGTCAGTTCGGCGATGGACGGATCGTCGGTCTTGCCCCGGGCCAGGAAGGCCAGCAGTGCAATATAGGCAATGATCAGTCCGAACAGGATATAGCCTTCGGCCGCCGAAATGCTGCGGTCCCAGCTGAAGGCAATCATTATGATCGCCGAGCCGAGCGCGAAGATGGCATTGCGGCGCACGCCTGGCGTGGTCGTCGCGATCGCACCGAACATAGCCGGCAGGCCGAGAATCAGCAGGAAGTTGGCAATGTTGGAGCCGACGATATTGCCCAGCGCCAGTCCCGGTGCGCCGGACAGGGCCGACTGGATCGAGACGACGAGCTCGGGGGCCGAGGTGCCAAAGGCGATGATGGTCAGGCCGACCAGCAGCGGCGGCAGGCGCCACAAACGGGCCAGAGCGGCACCGCCGCGCACCAGCAAATCCCCGCCAAACAGCAGGAAGATGATGCCGACCAGAATCAGCGCGATATAAGCGGGAGCTGCCATGTCTTGGCGGACTGTCGGTTCGCGGACTAGTCGAGGCGGCGGTATTCGATGAGGTTAAGCAGGCCGAAAATGCCGGCCACGAGACCAAGAGCGATCAGAGCGTACATGAGAAACTTCCCCAAAACGGCGTGTAATGGCCCCGTACATAACCCGCCGACGCGGCACTGGCTAGCAGGTGTTGCGGCATGAACTGGAGACAGCGTTTCGAGCCCATGGTGCGGCCATTCATGCAGGCATTCTGGCGCCTGTCACGCGGCATGACGATGGGCGTTCGCGGCATTGTCGTGCGCGCGGACGGGCACATTGTCCTCGTCCGCCACACCTATGTCGGCGGCTGGCACCTGCCGGGTGGCGGGGTCGAGCGCGGCGAGAGCATTCGCGACGCGCTGGCGCATGAATTGCGGGATGAGGCGGGTGTCTCGGTGCGCGGTGTCGAGGTGATCCAGGGCGTCCATGCCAATCACAGCCGGTTTCGGGGCGACCATGTTGTCGTGTGTGTGGTGCGGGAGTGGCAGGCGTGTGACAGCGATTCGGTCGGTGAAATCGCGGAGGTCGGCTGGTTTGATCCGGCGGCCCTGCCGCCGGGTACCACCGCCGCGACCCGCGCCCGGATCGCGGAATACCTGGGTGAGGCCGGGATTGCCGACACCTGGTAGTCCCGCGATCCGGGAAGTTGCGGTGCACCGGATCAGACTGACACGAAGCGAGGGGAATCGGGCCTGCCTGTCCGGTACACCGCGGGGCGCACGCTGACGACATTAGGCAGGCAGACCTGAACCCCAGCTGACGCGCAGCGACCCATTTTTGCCCCGGATGTGGCTTCAATTGGGGACAAGTGCGGCAAAACCACTAGGATAAAGGCAACAGGGGCCTCCATCCGGACCGATTCGAATGAACACGACGCCAGCCGGCGATAGCTATCTTCGGACATCCACGGGCGATGACGAGCCGAAATCGGCCCTTCAGCGCCTGACCGATACCGATGGTTGGGTGGGGCAGGTCCTGCCCGGCCTGGTGGCTGTAACCTGCATTTTCATCGTCGCCCTCGCGGTCATGGCCGGGGAAGGGCGCTTGATGTCGTCCGCCCGCGAAACCAATCTGCGAACCCTGGAAACCGTTCTGCGGAATACCCGGCAACGCTTCGAGCTGTGGGCTCAGTCGCGTGAGAATGATGCGCGTGTCTGGGCCGAGAATGGTCGTGTGCAGGCGGCCCTTGAAGAGCTGGCGAGCCTGCCCGTACCCGCTGCGCTGGCTGCCTCTCCGCAACAGGAGTGGATGCGCGACACTGTGGGCCCGTGGCTGACAGAATACGGCTATCGGGGCTTCACCCTGATGGCCCCCAACGGGTCGACGCTGGCTTCCATGCGCGATGACGATCTCGGCCAGCCATCATTGGTGCTCGATCTGGTCAATGCCAGCCGGCTGGCGTCGGCCGGCGTTGTTTTGACCCGTCCGCATATCGTCGACGTGATTGATTCCACCGACTCCGCCGCCAGGGCGGTAGACGAGGAAATCCTCATGTACGCCGTTGCCACGGTTCGCGATGGCGACGAGTTGTTGGGGTATCTGGCGCTGCGGATCGATCCCCTGTCCGAATACACGGCGACATTCCGGGTCGGCCGGACCGGCGTGTCCGGCGAAACCTTTGCCATCGACAGTGAAGGGCGTCTGCTCACCGAAACCCGCTATGGCGAGGAATTGGTCGAAGCCGACCTCCTGGTCGCCGGTCATCCGTCGATCCTGCACGTCGAGATCCGCGATCCGGGCGTCGATGTCACCATGGGCGGCATTCCGGCCCGTCCCTATGCCGACTGGCCCCTGACCGAAGCGGCGCTCGGTGTGACAACCGAAGGGCAGGGTCACAACCTGCAAGGCTATCGCGACATGCGCGGTGTGCTGGTGATGGGCGCCTGGGATTGGGATCCGGCCCGCGATATCGGCATCATCACCGAGGTTGAACTGGGTGAGGCCATGGCTGGCGCCAACCAGGCACGGGCGGTGCTCCGGGTCTTTGCCGTCGCCATGGCCCTGTCCTTCATATTGCTGGCGGTGCTGTTCAGCGCCCATCGGTCAATCACCCGCCGCAGGGCGCTGGCGACGCATGAGGCCAATCAGCGCCTGTCGCAAATCCTGATGACGGCCGCGGAAGGGATTTACGGCATCGATGGCGATGGCGTGGTCACATTCATCAACCCGCGTGCCTGTTCGATGCTGGGTTATCGAGAAGACGAGCTTATCGGCAAGACCATGCATGCCATCGTGCATCATTCGCGTCGCGACGGTTCCTTGTTCCCGCGCGAAGAATGCTCGATCCATTGCGCCGGCGTTCCGGCGGAATCGCCGGATGGGGACGTGTTCTGGACCAAGAATGGCCAGCCCATCCCGATCGAGTCGGCCTCCTCGCCGATCGACCCGAACGACAAGTCCATCGGTGCGGTGGTGACCTTCCGGGATGTCACAAATCGCAAGCGCGACGAGCTGGCCCTGCGCCGCTATGCCCAGGAACTGAAGCGCTCCAACTCCGAATTGCAGGAATTCGCCTACGCCGCTTCACACGATCTCCAGGAGCCGCTGCGCAAGATCCAGGCCTTTGGCGAGCGCTTGAACAACAAGTGCTATGACGCGCTGGACGAAACAGGGCGGCACTATCTGGAACGCATGGTCGACGCCTCGACCCGCATGCGGCGACTGATCGATGACCTGTTGAGCTATTCGCGGGTCAATTCGAAAACCACCAATTTCCTGGCAGTCGACCTGTCGGCTGTCGTTGCCGATGTCCTGTCCGACCTCGAGCCGCGGATTAACGCTGAAGAGGCCAAGATTCGGGTCAGCGACCTGCCGGCCATCGAGGCCGACCCGGGCCAGATGCACCAGCTCTTCCTCAACCTGCTGGCCAATGCCCTGAAATTTCGCAGGCCTGGCGTGCTGCCATCGATCTCGATCGAAGGCAGCGTTGAAGTGGGCGAGAATGGCGCCATGGCGCGCATCGCCGTGGCCGACAATGGTGTCGGATTCGAGCCGCGCCATGCCGAACGGATTTTCGGCATGTTCGAGCGTCTGCACGGTCGGGACGAATTTGACGGGACCGGGGTGGGTCTGGCCACCTGCCGCAAGATCGCGGAACGTCATGCCGGCGAATTGACGGCCTGGGGCGAGCCGGATGCCGGTGCCGTGTTCACACTTCTCCTGCCGGTCCGGCAGGGCAGTGCAATGTAGCTGGATGCAAGCCACGCGGGACATGAGATGAGTGATCGCGACCCTGCGTTCTATCGATACGCCCCGATCCTGATCGGTCTGGCGGCAGGCGTGCTCGGGCTGGTGTTGATCGTGGCCGCCTTGTCAACGCCAACACCGCAATTGCCGGAGCTGGTTTTGCTGGGTCTGGGCGTGATGGCCACGGTGGCGCTGGTCGCCGTCGCCGCTGAGGGCCTCCGCCGGGCGACCCGTCACCGCCGCGCTGCCGCGGTTCTGGAGCGGCGATTGGACGATGTCGCCCTGTTCGCGGTCGCCGCACGGCATGACCTGCGGGAGCCCTTGCGCAAGATCATCACATTTGGAGAACGTCTGCGGGAGAGCCTTGGGCCCGTGCCGGATGCCCATCAGGATCGATATGCCGAGCGCATGTCGGATGCGGCCGAGCGCATGCAGGGCCTGCTCGACGAATTGAGTGTCCACAGCCGCATCAATGACAGTCCGCTGGTGACGGAAACCTTCTCGACCGGCGCAGAGCTGGCGGACATGGTCGAGAGTGCCGGTGGGAAACTGTCGGCCTGCGGTGGTTCGGTCACCCTGGGTACGCTACCGGATATCGCAGCAGACCGGGCCCAGTTCCGTCTCGTCGCCGAAATATTGCTCGACAATGCGATCCAGTATGCCGATGCAACGCGCCCCTTGGCCGTGGCGTTTGATGGCATGGAGCGACCGGACGGCAGCGTGGAAATTCGCATCCGTGATAACGGAATCGGGTTCGATCCGGACCATGGTGAGCGCATATTCGAACCGTTGGTGCGGTTGCATTCGCGCGATGCCTATCCCGGAACGGGTATTGGCCTCGCCACGGCAAGAAAGATTGCCGAACGCCATGGCGGGCAGCTGATTGCACAGGGAGAATCCGGAAATGGCGCGACCTTCACCTTGATCTTGCCGCGGCAAAAGGCGAGTTTGTCTCAGGACGATCCCAAATCAACGCTCCAACCGGGTTGAGGCTGTCATCATGAGCGACGAAAACCGGCTTTTTACGATTCTGATGGTCGACGACGATCCGGATGACCGCCTGCTGTTCAAGGAAGCGTGTGAGGAAGTGCGTCTGCGCAACCCGCTCGATTTCCTCGAGAATGGCGAACAGCTGGTTGATTACCTCAAACGGCGTGGGGCCTATGAGGATCTGGCCGGGTCACCATTCCCGGGCATAATCCTGCTCGATCTCAACATGCCCCTGAAGGATGGCCGCGAGGCACTTGAGGAGATCAAGGCTGATGCAGAGCTGCGCCACATTCCGATTATTGTGCTGACCACGTCCAAGGACGAGGATGACATCCTGTCCAGTTACGGGCTGGGTGCGTCGTCCTACATCGTCAAGCCGATCTCGCTGGATCGCCTGATGCGCGTCGTCAATTCGATCGGCGAATATTGGGTCCAGATTGTTGAAGTTCCGTCGACCGACGGCGAAAATGCCGACGATCCGGACGACCTCTGACCGGTTTCCGGTTTCCCCGAGCAGGCGAATTTGCTAGCTTCCGGTTCGGCCGGGGGGCGAAGTCGGATCTGCGAGATCCGTAATTCGGGGAATAGATATGAAACACCTTCTTGTGGCCGGACTGGCCTTTACCCTTCTGGCATCGCCGGCGCTGGCCGAGGGCATGAGCAATGCCATCGGGCACGCCGTTCGCGTGACCGATGGCGGCCAATCCTTTGATGCCTGGTTCAACGCCGATGGCAGCTATAGCGACACCCGTGGCGTCACCGGCACCTGGACCTATCAGGGCCAGCTGTGCATCCAGGTCACGACCGAAAACGGATCCAGTGAAAATTGTGGCCCGTGGAATGAGAGCCTCGCCGCCGGAGAGAGCTGGGTCACCAATGGCTGGTCAGATGATGGCCGTTCGCTGACGGTGCAGATTGTCGACGGCTGACAGGCCGGTCTGACTGCCGTTTGAATGGCAAAGGTGCCGGTCGTGACGCGCGACCGGTACCCCGGCCATTTCGCGCCTCAAGCGACTGCAGGCGACGGTGACTTTCTTTCGGGCTAAAATCCCGTTCACCGGTCGCCTGAAACGGGCGGCAATGAGGGGAAGATCATGTTGATTGCGCGTTTGTCCAGGATTTCCGCGACGCTTTTCGTGTCGATGGTCATGGCCATGGTCATGCTGGTTGTGTTGTGGTTCTACGCGGCTGACTGGCTCAGCTGGGTGCAGGATGGCGCCGACCTGATCGAAGACCTCATCGCCTCGATCCCGCTTGAGCCGCGCTACAATAATTTCGTTCGCCTCTTCGCCAGTGACGACAAGATCGTACTGCTGATCTTCACCGTCATCGCCCGTATCCTGCTGGCCCTTGTCGGTAGCACCTTCACGGCCCTGACCGGCGGCAATGACCGCTACAAGGTCAAGGAACCGGGGCTGATCAGCCAGGTCTCGTCGATGATGGCGACGCTCTTCCTGTCCTTCGTGGTGGCGATCATCATGCTGGCTGTGATCTCGATCGCGGCCGAAGGCCTGCTGCAAAGCCTGCTGGATGCCGCCGACTGGGTCGAGGACCAGCTGGCCCGTCTGCCGATCGGTGGGCGCTGGCGGGCGGGTGTCCGCTTTGCGGTCTCCGACGACAAGATCGTGCTGTTATTCTTCACCATCATCGCGCGCCTGTTGATCGCCATTGTCGCGACCGGCTTCACCCGCGCGGTCGGCGGCAAGCCCGAGATCGTCGCCCCGAAAGCGAAGGCCCAGGCCTAGCGGGACAGTCTCTCCGCCAGGAAGGGCAGCGAGACATCCATCCGGTAATCGATCGAGGAATGGGTGTCGGGGAATTCCTCATAGCGGTGCTCGACGCCGAGCTCGGTCAGCTTGGCCGTCATGCGGCGGGCGCCGTAGAGCAGGTTGTACTGGTCGATATCGCCGCAATCGATCATCAGCGCCTTGAGCTGTTTGAGGCCTTCGCCGTGACGCTCGACCATGTCCAGCGGATCCCATTTCATCCATTCGGCCCAGCGCTCCGGGATGATTTCGCACGTGTCCATGGTGACCGGCAGGCTCATGCCCAGATATCCGCGCGGGTCGGGGTCGTAAGTGGCGCCCATCGCCAGGGTCATCAGCGCGTGAAGGTCGTCGCCGGAGACTTTCGGGGCCGCTTCGAAGGCCTCCATGAAGCTGCGGATCGTGCCGCCATGCTTGTCGATGCGGCGCAGGGTGTGGGCGAAATCCGACGCGAAGGAGAGCTCGAAACCCATATCGCCGGAATGGCAGACCGCTCCGGCCCAGATGTCCGGATGGATCATGGCGTGCATGATGGCGCCATAACCGCCGGATGACTTGCCGAACACGCCGCGATGGCCGGTGCCGCCACAGCCGAAGCGGGTCTCGATGGCCGGCAGCATTTCCTCGACCAGGAAATCGTCCCAGTTTCCCATCGCGGCCGAGTTGACATACTGGTTGCCGCCAAGCCGCGTGAAACAGTCGGGGAAGGCAATCACCGCCGGTTTCATCACGCCGGTCGCGATCAGGCGGTCGGCCCGTTCGGGCACGTTCTCGCCGAAATTCTTCCAGGCCACATGACCCAGACCCGAGCCGGTAAACCCGACCAGGTCGACCAGAAGCGGAAGGCCGCTGCCGTCATGCCCGTCCGGGATATAGACATCGACGCGCCGCCGCAGGGGTTCACCCAGCCGATTATTGGCAATTGCCTCGCTGTCGACGAACATTGTGTGCAGCTGGCCCTTGGGCGTGGTGTGGTCGCTGTGCATGATCAGTCTCCCCGGTCGATTGGCGGCCAGACTAGGATGCGTCGCGGGCCTGGCAAATGCTTGAGCTGCGACGACAATGCGGACAGGTCTTTCATCCATGAGTGACACCAAGCACTACATCTCGGCCAACGCCCTGCTGGAAGACAGTTTCCGACTGGCGCGCCAGATTCTGGACAGTGGCTTTTGTCCGACACATATCGTCGGCGTCTGGCGCGGCGGCGCACCAGTCGGCATCGCCGTTCAGGAATACCTCGCCCAGTGCGGGCTGGAGACCGACCATATTGCTATCCGCACGGCGTCTTACACGGGGATTGACGAGCAGGACCGCAATGTCCGGGTCTATGGCGAGGGCTATCTGGTCGATACCCTGAGCGCTGAAGACCGCCTGCTGATTGTCGATGATGTCTATGACAGTGGCCGCTCGATCGCGGCCCTGCTGCAGGTCTTGCGCGCCAAGTGCCGCCGCAACTTTCCCGAAGATGCCCGTATTGCCACTGTCTATTACAAGCCCCTGCGCAACACGACCGATCTCACGCCGGATTACTATGTGCACGAGAGTGATGCATGGCTGGTCTTCCCGCATGAAATTTGCGGCCTGACAGCGCAGGAGCTGGCGGCCAAGGGCCTGCCGGCCGATCTTCTTCCTGCCCCGGTCGGGATAGCGCCGGCATCATGACCCGACCCGTCCCGCTCCTGTACTGGATCGCTCTCGTCCTGCTGGTGCTGGAAACGGGCTATGGCTTGTGGAATGTCGCCATCGACCTGATCATCCGGGCCTTCCCGGCCAGCCATCAATACATGGACCCGGCGCTGGTGGACTTCATCCAGTCAGTCAGCTGGTTGCAGGAACTGGTTTTCTTCCTCGGTATCGCCGCAGCCTGTGCGGCGGTCTGGCTGTATCTTGACCGGTCGATCTGGGTGCTCGCGGTCTACGGCGCCAATGTCTTCCTGACCAAGGCAGACTGGCTGATTTCCGGTTTCAGCGGCGTCGAAATCTTTGCCATGAGCGGCTATGTCAGCCTGATGTATCAGACAGTCCTGATGGGCCTGCTGATATGGTTGTCATACCGTGAGACGCTTGAATGAGCTGGCGCTGTCCATCGCCAGACCGTGCGCTCGGCTCCCGATTGGCGGGCCCGGTTGAACTACCTCGTCAGGCCGCCGGGCTGGAGCCATGATGGTCTCCATACCACCACCGCGGACCTTGTGGCACAGGCAGAAGCGACGCAATTGCCTGACGGGACCACAACCGGGTAACCGTGGCCCGCTTATTACTGTACGGCTTGCGGCATGTATTGCTAAGGTCGCGCGCATGAAGAATCACACGCTGGACCTGTCAGGCACTTCCGCCCATCGCGCCGCCATCGGCCTGATGTCGATCGGTGTGTTGTATTGCCTGGGCTGGCTGGGGATCGAGGTCGCCGTCCGGACCCTGCCGCAGACCCATTCAGCGCTCGGACCGCAGATTGTTGACTTCATCCTGTCAGTCGAGCCGATCCAGCAACTTGCCTATCTGTTCGGCGTGGTCGGTTTCCTGGCCAGCTATGGATGGCTGCTACGCAAGAGCCGCAAGGCGTTGCCGGCTTATTATGCCGGCGCAACGGGGTTCACGCTCGACTGGGTGATGTCGAGGGCACAGGGCGATACGCTTCTGGATGCAGCCGGCTATGTTGTGATCTTTTATCTGGGCGTCCTGTTCCTTGCCCTCGTCCTGGCCCTGCCGCGACCGGTACGGGCAGGCGGCGATGACACGGGTCCGCCGCGCACCTGATCAGTTTTCGTCCAGCCCGATGTCGAAATTGGGTGCCGAATGGGTCAGTGCGCCCACCGAGATCACGTCCACACCGGTTTCGGCAATGCCACGCACGGTATCGAGATTGACCCCGCCAGAGGCTTCAAGCGTCACCTTGCCCTTCGCAGAGGCGACGGCGGCCCGCAAATCATCCAGCGGAAAATTATCGAGCAGGACGCTCTCCGCTCCGGCGTCGATGGCGGCGTCCAGCTGGCTGAGCCTGTCCACCTCGACGGCAATCCGCGTCATGTGGCCGGCACTCTTGCGCGCCGCCTCAACGGCTTCACGCACACCGCCACACACGGCGACATGATTGTCCTTGATCAGGATGGCGTCATCGAGGCCGAAGCGGTGCAGCGCACCGCCGCCGGCCTGCACGGCCTGTAGTTCAAAAGCGCGAAAGCCCGGCGTGGTCTTGCGGGTGTGGGCGATCCGGGCGCCGGTGCCCTCGACCGCATCGACATAAGCCCGCGTGAAGGTCGCAATCCCGCTCATACGGCCCATGAAATTGAGCAGGATGCGCTCGGCGGCCAGCAGGCCGCGGGCGCGACCGGTCACGGAGATCAGCACATCGCCCGGCTTCACCGTGTCGCCGTCGTCCATCTGCGGGCTGACCAGGGCTTTGGGATCGCATTGCCAGATTGCCGCCAGCGCCGGCTGGAAACCGCAGACCACCCCGGCTTCGCGCGCATTGACGTAGAATTTCGCTTCGGCCTTGGCCGGAATGCAGGCCAGCGAGGTGACATCACCGCGACCGCCCTGGTCCTCGGCAATGGCGCGGGCCACGGCGTCATTCACCACATGGCGGGGCAGGGGCATGATCGGCATGGCGGTCGTCCTATTCAGCCGGTCCGGTGAGGGCGGCGGGCGCCAGCTCCGGTGCGGCAAGATCGTTGAGGCGCAGCGCGCTATGGTGCGCCTCCTTGAGTGTTTGTGGGCAATCGCTGCGGAAATGACCACCCCGGCTTTCACGCCGTTTCAGCGCGCCCGTCACGATGAAGCGCGCCGCGATCAGCGCATCCGCCTCGCCATGCTCGCGCCGCATCGCATCGATCAGCGCCGCCAACTCGGACAATCCGGCCTCGCTACGCTCCACCCCGCAATGGCGCGACATGGCCTGGCGCAGGCGCAGGAGGGCGAGGGGAGGCAAGCTCGGTGCAACCCACTGACTATCCACCGTCATCCCCCGGCTTGTCCGGGGGACCTCAGCCATAGGGTTGACCATGATATTCGGGGTGCGGCTGTCCGGGCCCTTTTGTCGACCGTCCAGTCGAGGTCCCCCGGACAAGCCGGGGGATGACGGATGGTGTTCGTCCGGTGCCGCAAGCCGACGCGCAAACCTGGCCGCACTCACCAGCCCCTCGGCCAGCGAATTGGACGCTAGGCGATTGGCGCCGTGCAAGCCTGTCGCGGCGCATTCGCCGATCGCGAACAGGCCGGGCACCGAGGTGCGGCCATCAATATCGGTTGCGACGCCGCCCATATGGTAATGCGCGGTCGGGGCAACCGGGATCGGCTCGATACGCGGATCGATGCCGGCGCGCTGGCAGGCGGCGAAGACCGCCGGGAAGCGCTCCGGGAAGGCCTCGCCCACCGCCTCGCGGCAATCGAGGAAAGCGCCTTTTCCTGACGCGTTCTGGCGATGTACGGCGCGGGCGACGACATCGCGCGGGGCCAGCTCGGCATCGTCGTGGATCGCTTTCATGAAACGATGGCCGGTCTGGTCGACCAGGATGGCCCCTTCACCGCGCAGGGCTTCGGTGCACAGGGGTGCCGGATCGAGGCCGGCATTGAGCGCGGTCGGATGGAATTGCACGAATTCCGGGTCACGGATCACCGCGCCCAGACGCGCTGCCATCGCCATGGCCTGGCCTTGCGCGATCGCCGGTGTGGTGGTCAGCGCGAACAGGCCGCCTGCGCCGCCCATGGCAAGCAGGGTGGCGCCAGCCTCGATGGATTGAATCTGGCCATCCGGGCCTTGCGCAATGGCACCGGTGCAGGCGGAGGAATCGCCGGTCAGCGCGACCGCCTTCCAGCCATCACGGATCTCGATGTGAGCGGCGGCGCGTACCGCCTTGATCAGTGTCGCCATGATCGCCGCGCCGGCACCATCGCCCTTCACCCGGGCGACCCGGGGCCGCGAATGCGCCGCTTCGCGGGACAGCGACCAGTCCGCGCCCTCGCGCTCAAACGGCGCGCCGAGTGCCGCCAGTTCCGCCACTTCCGCCGCTGCGCCTTCGGAAAGGGCGAGCGCGGCCTCGCGATCAACCAGCCCAGCCCCTGCAGCAATCGTGTCCCGCGCATGCAGCTCAGCACTGTCATCCGCCGCCAGAGCCGCCGACACCCCGCCCTGCGCCCAACCGGACGCGGCGCCGTCACCCAGCGGTGCGCCGGTGAGCAGAACCACAGGCCGCGGGGCGAGCTTGAGAGCCGCCCAGAGTCCGGCAATGCCAGCGCCACAGATGAGGGTGGGGTGGGTCATGTCCCCTAAATCGCCACCAGATCCACACGCTTTTCCGGCTTGGTCGGGTCAAAGCTGGCAGGCTTGTCCGGCTTGGGCAGGTCGAGCATGGCCTGGACGGAGGCGCGGGCGCCTTCGATCACATCGTCGGGGACGGTGACTTCATGCTGTTCCAGACGCAGGCAGTCATAGATGTTTTCCAGCGTGATCCGCTTCATGTGCGGGCACAGATTGCAGGGGCGGATAAACTCCACCTCGGGCACATCGGCGGCGACATTGTCGCTCATTGAGCATTCGGTCAGGAGGACGGCCTTCATGGCCCCTGAATCCTTGGCCCAGTCGGCCATGGCGGCGGTCGAGCCGGCGAAATCGGCGGCCTGGACGACCTCCAGCGGGCTTTCCGGGTGGGTGATGATGACCACGCCGGGATGGGCGTCGCGCAGGTCCTGGATGTCCTGCGCCGTGAATAGCTCATGGACCTCGCAGGCGCCGGCCCAGGTCAGGATTTTGACATCGGTCTGGGCGGCGACATTCTTGGCCAGATACTGGTCGGGCAGGAGGATGACGGTATCGCTGCCCAGGCTCTCGACCACCTGCACGGCATTCGACGAGGTGCAGCAGATATCGCACTCAGCTTTGACGTCCGCCGAGGTGTTCACATAGGTCACGACCGGCACGCCGGGATAGGCCGCCTTGATGCGGCGCACATCCTCGCCCGTGATCGAGCTCGCCAGCGAACAGCCGGCGCGGGTGTCGGGGATGAGGACGGTCTTTTCCGGGGCCAGCACCTTGGCGGTCTCCGCCATGAAGTGGACGCCGGCCTGGACGATGATGTCGGCGTCGCTCTCTGCCGCCATGCGGGCGAGGGCGAGGCTGTCACCCATCAGGTCGCCAACGCAGTGGAAAATATCGGCCGTCATGTAGTTGTGGGCCAGGATGACCGCGTTTTTTTCTTTTTTCAGCTGGTTGATGGCGTGGATGAGGGGGGCCTTGGCGGGCCACTCCATCGGCGTCACGACATGGCTGACCTTGGCGTAGAGGTGGTCCGTGGCGGCCTTCACCTCGTCCGTATACGCCAGTTCGGGCCGATCCTGTTCTAAGCCCGCAAGCGTGCCGTCAAAGTTCATCCGGTCCATTTTTCCCTCACTTTTGCTCAAATCGAGCATATCTGGGGTCTGAAAAGGGGCGATGGCTGGAGGGCCATCACCCGGAACGTGGCTTATGCTCGAAATGAGCTTAACCGTGACACAGATATATGCTCACTGTGAGCATTGTACAAGGTCCTAGAGCAAGCTGGTGGCGACTGTTGCCGATGCGGCGCTATAGCCCACCGCACCAAGTGCAAGGGCCGGCACAATCAGGCGCCAACGTACGCGTCGCTGGCCGGTGCAGAACAACGCGACCATGACGAGGAGAGCCGCAGCGGCTCCCATCCATCCGAAAACCGAGAACTTGATGGCGAGAAGGGCCAGAGCGACGGCGATGCACAGGATGCCCGCGCGCACAAAATCAGAAAAATCCAAACGCTCAGACACGTTGTCCCCCAACAACACAGAAGCCAATCTCAGATAGTCAAATACCCTGTCACCAGCGAAACGGCAATATCTACAGTGGCGACACACGGTGATGGGGCGTGGTCTTCAAAACGGAGCGGGGCTTTCAAAGCTCACCGGTGCGCCACCATCGGGATGGCGGAAACCCAGCTGCTGCGCGTGCAGGCACAGGCGATCGCTGGCTGTCAGCGCCGCGGGCGGCGCGTAAAGATTGTCGCCCAGTATCGGGTGGCCCAGAAACAACATGTGAACGCGTAGCTGGTGGCTGCGTCCGGTCAGCGGGCACAGGCGCACGCGGGTCACGCCGTCGGCGATGTCCATCACCTCCCAATCGGTCACGGCGTTGCGGCCACGGTCATGGCAAATCATCTGTTTTGGCCGGTTGGGCCAGTCAGTGATGATGGGTTGGTCAACACGGCCGGACCGGCCGGTCATCTCGCCCTGGACGCGCGCGACATAGGATTTGGACGTCATCCGTTTTTCGAACTGCTTGCCGATATGTGCCTGGGCATGCGTTGTCAGGGCCAGCACGATGACCCCGGACGTGTCCATGTCCAGGCGGTGGATGATACGCGCGGTCGGGAATTCAGCACGGGCCCGCGCTTCCAGGCAGTCAGCGCGCTCCGGCCTGTTACCGGGCACGGTGAGCAGGCCGGACGGCTTGTCGACAACCAGGATGTGATCGTCGGCATGGATAACCGGCAGCGCGCCGGCGGGCGGCGGCGAATAGACGAAAGGGCGGGGCGTGTCACCGGGCATGGGCCGGGTCCATACAGGGATTTGCGCCGGCTGACGCGGACAGGCTGCAGAGGCGGTTAGTGCTCAGCGGTCCGGATCGGCCTCACCATCGCCGCTTTCACCCGCTTCAGCTTCGGAACCGAAACCGGTGAGCAGCTGCACGCCCTGGGTCGTCGTGGCTTGAAGGACGGTGTTGGCATTCTGCTGGGCTGCGGTCGCGTTATGTGCCGGTTCGCTGTCAGCAGGCATCGCGTCCGCAGAATAGAGATTGCCCATGCTGACAGCCGGCGCCTCGCCGAGAACCTCGGTATTGGCCTGGCTGACGCTGTCGGTGATCTGCGAATTGACCGGCGTGTTGACGTTGCTGTCCTGCGCATGGGCGGCGACGGACAGACCAAACGCGGCCGTCACGGCAAGGATGAGTTTGATGGCATGGGTCATGAAGGTTTCCCTCGGTGTCTTCTTTCAGACTGGCCGGGAAAGCTTCCCATCCACTTAAATCAGCGGGAAAATTCTAGCCATCACGCAAGCGCGGCGCGGACAGGCCCAGCGAGGGCAGGCCGGCGAGCGCTTCGCGGCGGTAGCGGAACAGCTCGGCTGGTCGGCCACCGGTGGCGCTTTCCACCTTGCCGGTGCCGTCGACAAAGCCGGAGCGATCCAGGGCGCGGCGGAAATTCTGCTTGTGCAGGCGATAACCGACGATCGCTTCGACGACTTGTTGCAGCGCCGAAAGAGTGAAGACCTCGCCCATCAACTCGAACACGACCGGGCGGTATTTGATCTTGCCGCGCAGGCGCGAGATTGCGGTCGCCAAGATGCGGCGATGGTCTGACGCCATTGCCTGACCCAGTCCTGGCGCAACCAGGGTCTGTTCGGTCTGGCCATCGCGGGCGGCTTCCTCGACCAGGCCGGCCTCATAGAGCAGCTCATAGCGGTCCAGCGCCCGGCCTTCCTGCCAGCCGCCGGGATTGAGGCCGAAGCATTGCTTGATCCGGTCATGACAGGAGGCGCGGCGACCCGGCCCGCCAGCCTCGTCCGCCCAGGCCGACAGGCGCGGCAGGATCTGGCTGTCGATGATTTCGGGGCGACCGTCGCGCCAGTCTTCCCAGGGAAAGAAGCGATACCAGCCACGCCACTGGCCACCACCCTCGGGCGGGTCGGAGACATTGGGCGTCAGCGCCAGATAACCAATCGAGATGATGCGGTCATCTTCCGAGCCGGTCATCGCCGCCACCGGCGCTTCGCGACCCCGGTCGCCGAAGGTGTAGAGCTGTTCGACATAGCCCAGCTGGAAGCGGGCCTGCTCGTCGACCCAGCGTCTCAGGCCGATCTCCAGCGTGCGGTGCTCGGTCGGGTCGAAGGGACCGAAGGGCAGGGCTTCGCCGCCGCCCGGCTGGGGCACGATCAGGACTTGCGGCACATCGCCATCGACCGCCAGGATGACCGCGTTGAGGCCGACGGAGAGGGCGAGGCCGGCTGTCACTTGCGGCCGGCTTCAAATGAGGCCAGCACGGCCTCGAAACGGTCGAGGAACAGGATCTGGGCCTGTTTGACGGGCAGCGGCTTGATGGCGATCTCCAGTCCGGCCGGGGGACGGCCGAAGAATTTCACGGATTCGTCGTGGCTGAAACCGGCGATCTGGGTGGCTTCGAAATAGGCACAGATCACATCGGCCCGCTTGATCTTGCGCTTGACCTCTACAGGCAGTTTCGGCGGCAGGCCGAAACGCAACTGGATCGCGGCTTCCAGCCGGTCCTCGAAGGCGCGATAATTGACGCCCAGAGCCGCCTTGAACGGGCTGATCATGTCGCCGATCACATATTCCGAGGCATCGTGAAGCAGGGCCGCCACGCGCCATTTGTCCTCGATGCCCGGATAGAGAAAGTCGAGGATCTCCAGCACCACGACCGAGTGTTCGGCGACCGAGAAGGCATGGTCGCCAGAGGTCTGACCATTCCAGCGCGCGACGCGGGCCAGGCCATGGGCGATATCCTCGATCTCGACGTCAAAGGGTGACGGATCCAGCAGATCCAGGCGCCGTCCGGAAATCATCCGCTGCCAGGCACGCGGGGCTTCTTTGGTCTTTGTCTTTTGGGCAGCAGCGGGCATGTCTCATCCATCTCGTCAGCATCTTGCGGGCAGGGGAGATAGCAGAGAAGCGTGGCCGGGACCAATCCTGCCGCCGCTTTGTTCACAGCTCCTGTGCCGCCATGCCGCACCGCTTTTGATTGACCCGGGCCGAATTCCGGCGCGAAATACCCCTATCAAAACAAGGGAGACAAAAGATGAGTCTGACACGTGTGGTCCTGCGGCTCGGCCGCAACCCCAAAGCCGGCTTCCCTGACGGCGATGACACTCATGGCTATGTCGTGGTGGCGCCCCTCGACAAGGACGGCAAGCTGGATATCGAGTTGTGGCGCGCCAACAAGTCCGACTGCACCGTCGACCGCTTTTCGCCTGACCCGGCCGACAAGGCCGATGGCTGGCTCTCACACCGGGGCAGTCACTGGTTCTTTCGCTATGATGAAGAGGATGAGGGTCCGGACGAGCCGGTCTATCGGCTCGGCGATCACACCCTGCGTGTCGGCGAGTATCTCACCATCCACGAAGCCGATGGCGATGATTTGACCTATCGGGTGACCGAGGCCTTGCCGGTCTAGGCGGCGTCCTGCGCCAGCCGCGCGCCCAGCGCCTGGGTTTGATGAGGGATAGGACCCCCACGCGTTTGTCATCCCCGCTGGACGTCCGGCGCAGGCCGGACGCAAGGCGGGGACCAACATGTTGCTACCAGCTAGGCCCCTGACTTGCGCCCGGCCTTCGCCGGGCGTCCATCAGGGGTGACAAGGAAGTGAGCGCACGACACAAAAAAATGGGAGCAGGCATAGTCAACCCGCCCATCCTGGGTCAGTCCGGCCAATGGTGCCGCGCGTTGAACAGGACTGTTCCCGCTACTCCTCCGCCACCACCGCCAGCGTCGACAAGTCCGGGCTGATAGCCAGGCGGGTGACGCCGGTCAGCCAATCAATGGCGCCGATTGGCTCCCAGCCGCCCCAGGCACGCCAGACCAGCTGACCTTCATGCACGGCGATGAAGGTGATGCGATCATCCGGCAGGATGGCGACCGCGAAATCCTGGCTGGCGCCGGGCAGTGCGAACATTTCACGCAGTTCGCCGGTCTGGGTGTTGAGTGCGTGGACCGTATGGACACCGGCCTCGTCGGCCAGGGTCACATATAGCGCCGGGCCGCGACCGGCCCGGAAAAAACTGCGTCCCGGATTGTCGGCGATGTGGGTGACGGTTTCGGGCGTCGTCGTCCGATCGATCAGCTGCAGCGTCATTGGCTCGCCCAGGTGGAAGACCGCCACGGCGCTCATGTCACCGGAAAACCCGTAATAGCCGACCGGTGCCAGCGCTTCGGCGGGCTCGCGGTCGCTATTGTCGGGATTGGCCAGATAGGCATTGCCGGCATAACCACCCGGCGGCTGGTAGATATAGCTGAGGCGTCCGTCCGGCGCGATGCGGGGGGAATACTCGCTCTCGCCGGGCGTTTGCGTCACCGGCATTGTTTCGCCGCTGGCCAGGTCGAGGTGCCAGATATCCGTCTCGCCGGTCTCGTCGTCCGCCGTGTAGAGCAGGCCGCCATTGTCTGTGAAGAAGGGCTGGTTGTCATAGCCGGGACGGGTCACGCCACCCAGGCTGGCACCGAGAACCGGGGCTTCACCGGACCAGTCCAGCGCGAACAGGTAGATGTCGGTGCCGGGCGGGCTCGCGGCTTCTTCCTCGGCGACCTCCTGCTCGGGGGTGCCAATATCTGCCATGTCATCGGGCGTGGCCGGGTCTGCGTCCGGCATTGCTTCGTCCTGGGCAGGCGAGCAGGCGGCCAGCGCGGCGATGGTGATCAGACTCAGCCAGGTCTTCATGGGCGTTTCCTCACAGCAGCGGCGCCGACTCCATATCCGGCTCCGAAGGCGCACATGACGCCGGTTTCACCAACGGCCATGTCGTCGGAATGCATCTCGAAATTCATGACCACCGACGATGAGGACGTATTGCCGTATTCGTGCAGGATGGCAGGCGCATTATCGTCGGTACGGTCGCGATCGAGGATGCGTTTTGCGATCATGTCGACCATGCGGATATTGGCCTGGTGCAGCCAGGTGCGGCGCACGTCTGCCGGAGCGAGATCAATCCCCTCCATCATCCGGCGGGCGACCTGCGGGGCAAAACCGACCACATCCTTGAAGACCCGGTGGCCGTCCTGGTCGAGATGGGGCGCGAAATCGGGATCGACGGTCCGTTCGGCGATATTGATGAAGCCGTAATCCGAGCGCAGGGCCGAGGACCACTTGTTTTCGGCATGGGTGCCGATCACATCCCAGCCGCCCGGCTTGCCGTCATCGGCCTCGACAATCATGGCCGCCGAAGCGTCGCCAAAGATGAAGTGTACCTCGCGCCGCGAATGGACATTGATGCAGGTCATCAATTCCGGCGAGCAGACGAGGATGCGCCGGGCCTGCCCGGATCTGATCATGCCATTGGCCATATGCAGCCCGTACAGCGCCGAGGCGCAGGCCATGGTCATGTCGAAGGAGAAACCTGTGGCGCCGATCGCTTCCTGGATTTCACAGGCGACCGCCGGGAAGTTTCGCTGTTGGGCCGAGGAGGCGACGATGACACCGTCAATATCGCTGCCGTCATAGCCGGCCTTGTCCAGTGCAATACGAACCGATTTGAGCGCGAACTCGGCCTGGGTCGAGACCTCGTCTATGGCGCGAGGCGGAATGCGCGGTGTCATCGCATCTATGTCGAGAATGCCGGATTTTTCATAGACGTGCCGGCGTTCGATGCCGGACGCACCCTTGATGAACTCGCTGGAGGACAGCGGAACTTCCTCGACCTCGCCAGCGGCAATGGCGGCCGCGTGCTCAGTGTTGAAGCGGGTCGCCCAGGCATTGTAGCTGGCCACGAGCTCGTCATTGCTGATGACATTGTCGGGGACCCAGTATCCCGTCGATCGGATGAGGCTGTTTTTCACGGCGTTGGACTCTGTTCTTGTCCTTGATGTGACCAGCCTAAAGCATGATTGCCATCGATCAATCCGCGCTGTCATTGCACGGATGATGCGTGGTCGCCTCGAAAACGGGCAGGCGTGCACAATTTCGTGGCGGGCTGCTGCCAATCTCGGCAAAACCTCTCTGGAAAGTCGACTCCCGGCGATTCCCCGGCCTAGCTCTTCGCGATCGCAACAAACAACAAGCGCCGTTTCGGGAGAGCCCCATGGATAGTGGCAATAATGCCTGGATCCTGACATCCACCGCCCTCGTCCTGTTGATGACATTGCCGGGGCTGGCGCTCTTCTATGGCGGTATGGTCCGGCGCAAGAATGTGCTGTCGACCCTGATGCAGAGCCTGGGTGCGGCCGCGGTCGTGACCGTGCTGTGGGCGCTTGTCGGCTATTCCCTGGCCTTCTCGGACGGTGGTGCGGCCAATAGTTTCGTCGGTGGCCTCGGACGGCTTGGCCTGTCCGGGATCCTGCCCGACACGATGTCCGGAGATCTGCCGGAAAACCTCTTCCTGATGTTCCAGCTGACCTTTGCCATCATCACCGTCGCGATCATCGCCGGTGCGGCGGTCGAGCGGATCAAGTTCTCGGCCTTCATGGTGTTTGGTGCCGCCTGGCTGATCCTGGTCTATGCCCCGATCTGCCACTGGGTGTGGGGCGGCGGCTTCCTTGGCGAGGCGGGCGTACTCGACTTTGCCGGCGGCGCGGTCGTGCACATCAATGCCGGTGTGGCCGGCCTGGTGCTGGCCAAATTCCTCGGGCCGCGCAAGGGCTATCCGGGCAGCAATCTGGCGCCGGACAATCTGGTCCTGACCGTGATCGGCGCCGGCCTGCTGTGGGTAGGCTGGTTCGGCTTCAATGGCGGCTCCGCCCTGGCAGCTGACGGCGCTGCGGCCCATGCCTTTGTGACCACCCAGATCGCGGCCGCCAGTGCTGTGCTGGTCTGGATCGGCCTGGAATGGATCCTGCGCGGCAAGGCCAGTGTTCTGGGCGCGGCATCGGGGGCCATTGCCGGCCTCGTCGCCATCACTCCGGCGGCCGGCTTCGTGCCGACCTGGTCGGCTTTCATCATCGGTGCCGGCGGTGCTTTCGGGGCCTATTGGGGTGTGACTGCACTGAAGAAGGTCCTCAAGGTCGACGACACGCTGGACGCGTTCGGCCTGCACGGTGTGGGCGGCCTTGTTGGCGCAATCCTGACCGGTGTCTTCGCGTCTGAAGCGATCGGTGGCGCAGGCGGCGCGATCGAAGGCAACTGGATGCAGGTCTGGACCCAGACCTGGGGTGCATTGGCTGCCGCGATTTACTGCGGCGTGGTCACAACTGTCATACTTTTCGTGCAATCCAAGATCATGCCCATGCGCGTCGACGAGGAAGGCGAGATTTCCGGCCTCGACACCACGCTGCACGGCGAGTCAGTTGGTTGAATTTGACGGCTAGCGCTTAGCCGACACACATCTTTCGTCCTGGCCTGTCCTCCCCGGCCTGTGACGTATACTTGGCCCGGCCCGTCGCCCCTGTTCGCAGGGGTTGGCGGGCCGGGCCTCTTTTTAGGTGGCGTTATCATTTTTGTATGGTTCGTATTCGCCTGTGTGTACAGGCTACAGGCCGCTCAGCACGACCACAAACCCGACCCAGACGACCGCGTCGAGGGTATTGGATGCAAATTCGAATAAATCCGTACGACGCATGATATCTCTCCTGTGTGTGTGCACAGAATGCGGCGGCCGGGCGACAAAAACTGTCGCCGGGCCGGAGCCAACCCGGCATGGGGGGAGGCGGCACTGGTGGTCAATGACGGAGCCTGTTACCTCTCGGCAGCGGAGTCACGGGACGCAGGTCCGTTTCGGCGCAGCGGGCATTCGGGCAGTGAGGCAAATCTGGGGGTCTTCAAATGTGGCGTTGTCTGGCACTCTTGGTCATTCCTTTCCTGACGGGGGCAGCCCAGCCGCAGGCGGAACCACAATCAGACCCCGTCGAGGTCTTTCTCGACGACGCCATGCCGGCTGCGGCTGCGCCCGGTGTGGCCTGGGCCATTCTCGATAATGGCGAATGGCGCAGCGGCGGGCGCGGCGAGCTGGTCCTGGGCCGAGGCCAACCGGTCACCGGTGACACGCCTTTCCCGCTCGGCTCGATCTCGAAGAGTTTCACGGCGCTTGCCATCATGCAGCTGGTCGAAGCGGACCGGCTGGAGCTGGATGGCGCCATTGCCGATTATCTGGATGTGTTCGCCGGGCAGTCCGGCGCCGCGATCACGATCCGGCAATTGCTGAGTCATACCAGCGGCTACTCGACGCTGCAGGGAAATCAGTCCCACGCGGGTCTGGCCGAGGATCGCGATGACGTTTCCGTCCGCGTCCGCCACCTGGCCATGTCGGGCCCTGCCGGGCCTGTCGGCAGCCGCTGGCAGTATTCCAATGCCAACTACCTCATTCTCGGTGCGCTGATCGAGACCGTCAGTGGCCTGGAGTACGGCGCCTATGTCGAAACCCGGATCCTCGAACCGCTGGGCATGGACGACAGCTTCGTGGGCGGCAGCGATCGCGGGGCGCACCGTGTCGTCGCGACCGGCCATAATCCCTGGTTCGGCGGCCGACGCCCGGTTGCTGTTTCCGACCAGCCGTCCGGACGCGCCATGGCACCCGCTGGAGGCGTGGTGGGCAGCGCCGCTGATGTGGCCCGGTATCTGACGATGATGATGAATGGTGAGGATGACCTGATCACCGCCGGGAACAAGGCCGTGATGCTGCAGCCCGCCAATGCAGTCTCACCGCATTACGGCCTGGGCTGGTTTCTCGATGCCGAGGCCGATGCGGCCTTCCATACCGGGCTGGTACCGGGCGTCGAAACCATTGCTGTCCTGTCGCGATCCCGGCAGCGGGGCGGGGTTGCCCTTGTGAATGCCAATGGCGGCATGGGGTTTGCCGTGACCGGCGAGATCCTCGCGGGCATGAGCGCCCTGGCCCTGGGCGAGGCGCCCGGACCGGCCGGTCGCCATCTGGGGCCAAAGAGCCTCTATCTCATGGTGCTGGTCCTGCCCGTGATCTTCCTGGCCGGGATCATCACCGCTTGGCTGCGCCGGGACGGACTGCGGGCGAAGTCGGGGGTGCTGGGGGCTTTCAGCCTGTACTTCCCGGTTCTGGCGACCGGGGCGATGGCCTTTGTGTTCCTGGACCTGTTGCCAAAGCTGTTTGGTGCCACGCTGATGGGAATCAATCCCTATCAGCCGGACATGGTGATCCTGCTGCTGGCCAGCTCCGTGACCGGTCTCGGCTTTGCCGTGTTCAGACTGATCCTGGCCCACACTGGCCCAGGCCGGTCGGCCGCCTGAAGCCCTACAGCTTCTCGACGAAGACCGTACCGGCCGAATAGCCCGCCCCGAAGGAGCAGATCAGCCCCTTTTCGCCGGCCTCGAAACCGTCATGGTGGCGGTGGAAGGCGACAAGGGAGCCGGCACCGGCGGTGTTGGCAAACTCGTCGAGGATGACCGGGGCTTCGTCTTCCGTGAAGTCGCGGCCGAAGACCTTTTTCGCCACCATCATGTTCATGTTGATATTGGCCTGGTGCAGCCAGAGGCGTTTCATCTGGTCCGGCTTGAGACCGAAATTGCCCATGTCGGAGAGAATCATCTCGGCGACCATCGGGCACACTTCCTTGAAGACCTTGCGGCCCTCCTGCACGAAATAGCGGTCCTCGAAAGCTGGCGCCGGCTCTTCCGAGGCATTCAGGAAGCCGAAATTCGAGCGGATATTGTTGGAGAATTTGGTCATCAGATTGCGACCGATGATCTTCCAGCCCTGACCGCCGGCGACATCCTCATGCTCGATCAGCATGGCCACGGCGACATCACCGAAGATGAAATGGCTGTCGCGGTCGCGGAAATTGAGCTGCGGCGTGGTGATTTCCGGCGTTACGACGAGAACCGATTTGGCCATGCCGGTCTCGATCATGTTGACCGCATTGATGATGCCGAACGTGCCCGAGGAGCAGGCGACGGTCATGTCGAAGCCGAAGCCCTCAATGCCCAGCGCATCCTGGATCTCGATCGCCATCGACGGGTAGGTGCGCTGCATCGAGGTGGCCGAGCAGATCACCGCATCGACATCGGCGGCGTCGCGGCCTGCGGTTTCCAGGGCCTCCTTGGCCGCGGCGACACCCGCTTCGGCCATCAGCGAGAGTTCGTCATTGGCGCGGGGCTTGGCCCGGGGACGCATGCGGGTGATGTCCAGCACGCCTTCCTTGTCGATCGTGTAGCGCGACTTGATTCCGGATGCCTTCTCGATGAAACCGGAAGAGGACGGATTTTTCGCCTCGACTGCGCCGCGCTCGATGGCGTCGGCATGCTCGGCATTGTAGTGCTCAACATAAGCGTTGTAGCAGGCGACGAGTTCGTCGTTGGAGACGGACTCTTCAGGAGTCCAAAGACCGGTCGACCGGATTACCGCGCTCATATACTTCACTCCGAAACGGGTATGTCAGGGCGCGCAACTTAGTGGCTGCACCAAGGCCCGTCACCTGCACAGCTGCGCATGCCTGTCACGCGAGGCTTTGACGCCGGGACAGAGCAATGCGAGACCTTGGTTTCAAGCCATTGGTTCGGGGAGATTGATCCATGAAGACACGTGCCGCCGTCGCCTTTGAAGCGGGCAAGCCGCTGGAGATTGTCGAGGTTGACCTGGAGGGTCCCAAGGCCGGTGAAGTCCTGGTCGAGATCAAGGCGACCGGTATCTGCCACACCGATGAATTCACCCGCTCCGGTGCCGATCCGGAAGGGGCCTTTCCGGCGATTCTGGGCCATGAGGGCGCCGGCATTGTCCGCGAGGTCGGGCCGGGCGTGAAAGATCTCAAGGTCGGCGACCATGTCATCCCGCTCTACACGGCCGAGTGCCGGGAGTGCGAATACTGCCTCAATCCCAAGACCAATCTGTGCCAGAAGGTGCGCGCCACCCAGGGCCAGGGCGTGATGCCGGACGGCACCTCGCGCTTTTCCTACAAGGGCGAGAAAATCCTGCACTATATGGGCTGTTCGACCTTTTCGAACTTCACCGTCCTGCCGGAGGTCTCGCTCGCCAAAGTCCGCCAGGACGCGCCCTTCGACAAGATCTGCTATATCGGCTGCGGCGTGACGA